>CAMRBL010000123.1 GCA_947040435.1 uncultured Rikenellaceae bacterium | reverse complement strand
CATTTAATATTTTCAAGAATAAAAGTAACGGGCGTTACCTAATGAATGATTTTGGAAATGAAAACTTTAAGGGTGACTGCTTTGCTCTTGTGGGCGTTCTAAACGGACTAGACAGTGGTAAAACATACGATTTTGTACAAATTATGAAGATTATAAATAGAGACCTAAATTTAGGATTTGATAATGGGGGAGGGGACTCCACTCCATTCACACGCTCTGCATCACAATTTGCAGTTAACCCAATTAACCATCAAAAGCAAGTTGCAGAGAAAAATGGCAGAGTTTATGCGTTTAAGGTACAACCGCTACGAGAGAGTGAAAAAGCATTTTGGGCTCAATATGGAGTTAACAAACGAGTATTAGAACGATTTAATGTTAGCTCTCTTTTAGAGTTCTCTAGCGAGAATAGTGAGGGTAAGCCTTATTGTTTCCGCTCAACCCTAAATGAGCCGATATTTGGTTATGGAGGAGAGGGTTATATAAAGATATATAGACCTCACTCATCCGCTAAATTTGTATATGGTGGAGAGTTGGACCACACATATTGCTTTGGGTTGGAGCAACTACCGTCGAAAGGTGATATCGTATTTATTACAGGCGGAGAGAAAGATGTACTATCACTATCGGCAAAAGGTTTTAGTGCCATCTGTTTTAACAGTGAAACGGCAACTATACCAAAATCTATTATTCACTCTCTATACCACCGCTTTAAGCATATTGTAGTACTATACGATATGGATAAAACGGGAATAAGCAGTAGCCAGAAGGTGGAGAAGGAGTTTGCTGAGTATGGAGTAAAGCGTATGGAGCTCCCCTTGAGTGGCGAGAAGAGCGAAAAAGATGTGTCTGACTTCTTCAAAATTGGATATACCAGACGAGATCTGTTAAATGTTTTCATTTTGATATTAGATAAGATTTATAACTCAACTATGACTATGCTTGGTTCATGTGAAATAGATTATAATAATCCTCCAGAGCGTGCCGAAGAGATAATACCTGTGGCAGGTGTACCGCTTGGTACTCAAGGTAACTGACTTGGTGTTACTGGTGGTGAGGGAACAGGTAAGAGTAGCTACATTGCTGCCCTGCTATCGGGTGCTATCTGCAATCAGCCATCTTCCATAGACACACTGGGAACTAACATAATGCCCAATACAAACGGCAAGGCTGTCTTGTTATATGATACGGAACAGTCGGAACTACAGTTATATAAAAACATATCCAATCTACTACGCAGAGCAAAACGAGATAAGCTACCCGAAGAGTTTAAGTCCTTTTCGCTTACTGCACTATCTCGTAAAGAGCGTTTAAAAGCTATTGTTCAGAGTATGGATCGCTATTATTACGAATTTGAGGGGATACACTTAGTTGTCATTGATGGTATTGCCGATTTGGTGCGTTGTGCTAATGATGAGGGCGAGAGTGTTGCTGTGGTCGAGGAGTTGTATCGTTTAGCAGGGATCTATAACACCTGCATCGTATGTGTTCTACACTATGTTCCCAATGGTCTGAAACTTCGAGGACACTTAGGTAGCGAGGTGCAACGTAAAGCCGCTACAATTATCTCTATCGAGAAGGATAAAGACCCTGCAATATCAGTTGTTAAAGCTCTAAAGGTGCGTGATGGTAGTGCGCTAGATGTTCCACTTATGCAGTTCTCGTGGAATAAAAGTTTGGCAATGCACACCTACATAGGCAACAAATCAGAAAAGGCACGTGTACAGCGGAAGCGACACGATCTTAGAGAGTTATGTGAAGATCTATTTGTTGACCAGAGTCATATAATCTTTGGGGATATGTGCAAGATAATACAAAGTATAACTAGCGTGAGTGAGCGCACGGCAGCCGACTATATCAAAGATATGGTAACGGAGGGGATAATTGCAAAAGATATACATAATACAAAATTTTATGTCAAGGGCTTATGATTAACAGAGATGATTTAGATATGAGTACACTTCGAGTGCTTGACCGCCTTGAGAAGATGGACTCAAAACTTGATAGGTTGCTCGAAGCGGAGCAGGTAGGAGGAACAAAGATGTTTGATGCAAACGATGTGAAACGAATGCTCAATATTTCAGATTCAACTCTTTGGCGATATTGCAAACGTGGGCTAAAACACCACGTGGGAAAGCGGGGTAGACGAATGTTCTACTATAATGATTTGATGGAGTTTATACGTGGGAAGATGTAGAAAGCGATCGTCTATGGAATAGGTCTTTGTATGGCTGTGAATAAAATCCGTTTTTTACGAGTAATTATCGGATTTTAATATTATATTTGCAGGAAATTATTTACTATGAAAATATCTGATATTGTAGACAATACAATAAAACGTTTACCTAATGGCTATGTTTTCACCTATACAGATTTTGATGTTGATGTCAAGCACAACGAGACTGTTAGAAGGTATCTTGGAAAGATGGTCGCAGAGGGACGTATCGTTAGAGAGTCGAGAGGTCGGTTTTACAAACCTGAACAATCATCCTTTGGAGTACTTCCTGTGCCTATATATCAAGCATTAAAAGACCTCCTTGAGGATGGCTCAAAACGAATTGGCTACATAACTGGTTATAGCGCCTTTAACGAGTTGAAGCTCACCACACAAGTACCTAGTAGCTATCAGATAGCTACGAATGTGATAAAGAAGCCAATTATGCGAGGTCGTTACCGTATAAGATTTACTCTCCAGAAGAACACAATAACAAAAGATAATATTCCGCTATTGAAGATTCTCGACTGCATAAAGCTAATAAAGAGCATACCCGATACAACTATCAATCAATCCGTTGTAAGAATTAATTCAATAGTGCGAGAACTTAGCGACGGACAAACAAAAGAGATTATCAGACTCTCTATGAAATACCCTCCATCGACACGAGCTTTGTTAGGTGCAATAATAGAGGATATCTACACTCCTGAGAGAGCACTATTACTTAGAGAGTCTCTAAATTGGATTAGCCGCTACAAATTAAATATATCGGAGGACATACTTCCCGACAAACAAAATTGGAATATACAATGAAATTACATAACGACACGAAGGTGATGTCTCAAGTTGTTAGGGCAACATCTGGGAGGTACAATATAAAGCTTGAATTTATAGAGAAGGATTACTGGATAACACATGTACTTCAAGAGTTATCGAGAAGTAAATATGCAAATGATGCGGTATTCAAAGGAGGAACCTCCCTTTCTAAGGCATATGGGTTAATCAGTAGGTTTTCAGAAGATATTGATCTTGCACTATCACACACTGACCAACAGAGTGGTAACAACATTAAAACAATTATTAGAGGCATTGAAAAGGCTATCACAACAGATCTGACTGAGGTGGATATGATAGGTGTAACTAGCAAAGGATCAAAATTTAGAAAATCTGTCTATAACTACAACTCTTCTCTTGGTAAAGATGTTGTCTCATCCACAGGTTCTATAATCGTTGAAACAAACTCTTTTACAAGCCCATATCCATTTGTTCAGTTAGAGATAAATAATTTTATCGCCCAATACCTAAGAGAGATTGACCGAGAGGATCTAATCGAAGATTACGACCTAGATAAGTTCAGTATCAACGTACTTGATGCTCGTCAAACACTTATCGAGAAGTTAGTATCTCTAATTCGTTTTTCGCACTTGGGCAAAGATGGTCTTGCGTCAAAGATTCGCCATTTCTATGATATTCACTATCTCTTGCAAGATACAGAGTGCAAAGAGTATATCACAAATGGCAACTTCAAATCTGACTTTGAGAGTGTTCTAGCACACGACAAAGAGATATTCGAGACCCCTAAAGGTTGGCAAGATAGCAAATTAGAGGATCTGCCACTATTCAACAATACAGAGCGTGTCTGGAGTGAATTAGCAACTATCTATAGAAGTGAGTTGTCGGAATTGGCTTTTATGCCGATACCTGCTGAAGGTGATGTGCTGGCAAGTTTTAAATTAGTAACTCTTTACTTATAAAGACATCAAAATAATATGAATAATAAAATTATCAATCTAGTTCACTTTAGAGCAATCATATATGTTGTTATTTTAATTGCTGTAATTGCCAGTCAAAATTTAGCATACCTATTATTTCAAAAAATATCAACTAATATAAATTTTGCAGATACAGCTATAAAGGTACTGTATTTAGCATTTGTGATACTACTTGCAAGCTATGTAGCGATTAGAGTCAAACTGCATAGTACACGGTTTTTGATTGATTCTTGCTTTATATATATCGTTTATTTATTATTTAGATGTGATATTATTCCACACGAGCAATGGACCTATATAGATTTAATTGGACATATGACCTATGCAGATGTAATATTATCATTACCAATAATTGCTTTAATACCACATATTCGAAGATGGTGGCGAGCATATTTCAATAAAACAAATTGTAATAACTCGCAATCTATACTTGATAAGCCTATAAAAAATGAAAGTGACGATTGTTTTGGTTACTATCCAGATGCAGAGCAGTTAGCATTAAGAATTTTAGACAGAAAGCAAGATACTTGTGATGGCGCATTTGTTATTGGATTAAGAGGTGAATGGGGAAAAGGCAAAACATCTTACCTAAACCTTCTAAAAATTGCTCTTAATAAGAAATATAAGAATGAAGTTATAGTGTTAAACTTCAACACTTGGCTAAACCACACATACGACCAACTTGCAAATAATTTCCTAAAAGTTATAGCTGTTGGTGTCAACGATATATCTTTGAGTAATAAAATAAATGATTATTCAAAGATTATCACAAATTCTAAAATAGGTGTAATTTCGAACATTACAGACGCTTTGTCATTTAACAAGGCTAAATATTCCGACGAGTTATTCGAAGAGGTTAGCTCAAAAATATCACAATTTAACAAATTGATTGTAGTTCAGATTGATGATATAGATCGACTTACAGGTAAAGAGATTCTAAATACAATAAAACTCATTAGAAATATTGCAAACTTTA
>CAMRBL010000122.1 GCA_947040435.1 uncultured Rikenellaceae bacterium | reverse complement strand
ATTGGAGAGATTTCAGATATCTATGTCAATAGTTTTCAGCTAATGTTGGGTGATGATAATTTCACAGTCGAAGAGCTTGGTTCGATCGCTTTTGGTTATACTAAACTACTAGAGGAGAGCAATGGGGTGTTAATTGAGCTTAAAGAAGTAGTCAATCTATCAACTCTTTCAATGACTGACAAAGAGCGAATGGACGTGGTAGACAGAGCCTATAATAGCATCAGAGGTTATCGCAATCTGGTGAATTACTATACCAATAAAAACATATCCGTGAGCTACTTGCGATCACAACGTAGGGGTGATATGGATAGAGTGATGAATCTTTATGGTAGTCTTAATGACAGATATTGGTAATCGTCCCATCTACTAATTTAATACTTAAAATTATGGAATTTGATAATTTACACACCATCCTCCGAAATTTATATACGGAGATGTTGCCCATCTGCGGAGAGATGGCAGGTGTTGCCAAGGGTATTGCAGGATTGGGTGCTCTGTTTTATGTTGCCCTTAAAGTGTGGCAATCATTGGCTAAAGCAGAACCAATAGATGTATATCCACTTCTCAGACCCTTTGCAATTGGTTTTGCAATAATGTTCTTTCCAACAATTGTACTCGGTACGATGAACAGTATTCTGAGTCCAATAGTCCAAGGAACACATAAGATACTAGAGGGGCAAACCCTTGATATGAATGAGTATCGAGAGATGAAAGATAAGCTAGAATACGAATCAATGATGCGTAACCCAGAAACAGCGTACCTCGTCAGTAATGATGAGTTTGACAAACAGCTAGAAGAGCTTGGTTGGTCACCATCGGATATGATGACAATGACGGGAATGTATATTGATAGAGGTGCATATGAAATGAAGAAATCTATCAGAGACTTTTTCAGGGAAGTATTAGAACTGCTCTTTGCTTCTGCCGCACTTGTGATTGACACTATTCGAACTTTCTTTCTGGTGGTACTCTCCATCTTAGGACCTATTGCCTTTGCAATATCCGTTTGGGATGGATTTCAAAGCACCCTTACCCAGTGGGTTTCACGATATGTGAGTGTCTATCTATGGTTGCCAGTATCAGATCTGTTTAGTACGATACTCGCCAAAATTCAAGTGCTTATGCTCCAAAATGACATTGTAGCAATGGAGAGTGACCCCAACTTTTCAATCGAAGCATCAAACGGAGTTTACATCATATTTATGATGATTGGAATTGTCGGGTACTTCACGATTCCAACAGTAGCCAACTGGATTATACAAGCTGGTGGAGGTGGAAACTATAACCGAAATGTAAACAATGCGTCAATGAAAACAGCAAGTGCGGCGGGTGGTATGTCAGGGTCAGCGGCAGGTAATATCGTAGGTCGTCTAAAGGGACGATAGAGGTTAGCCATATCAGGCAATTAATAATTATAAACTAAAAATATAAATAATGGAGTTTAAAAGTTTGAAAAATATAGAAAACAGTTTTCAGCAGATACGGATTATGGGGATTATCTTTCTATGTATGTGTGCAATGGTTACGGGCTATGCTTTGTGGAGCTCATTCTCATTTGCCGAGAAACAACGAGAGAAAATCTATGTTCTTGATGAGGGTAAATCATTAATGCTTGCCCTTTCGCAAGATCTCTCACAAAACAGACCAGTAGAGGCACGGGAACATGTAAAGCGATTTCATGAACTATTCTTTACCCTCGCACCCGACAAAGATGCAATTGAGAGTAATATAGAACGTGCCTTGCTACTTTCAGATAGAAGTGCCTTTAACTACTATATCGACTTCTCAGAAAAAGGTTTTTACAACCGTATCATCTCTGGAAATATCAACCAACGTATTCAAGTGGATAGCGTGGTGTGCAATTTTGACAACTACCCCTATCAAGTGAAAACTTTTGCGAAGCAGTTGATTATCCGAGAGAGCAACGTAACCGAACGAAGCCTCGTAACAAGCTGTGCATTGCTCAACTCTGTACGCTCCGATAATAATCCTCATGGATTTACGATTGAGAGGTTTGAGATAGTAGAAAACAGTGATTTGCGAGTAATAAAACGATAAAATTATGAAGAGAATATTTGAAAGAATTGGACGTGTCGTGAGTATATCCCTACGGCAACTATGTGACTCAATGTCCCCAAAAACAAGATTAATAGTAATTGGTGTTATGACTACCATCTTCACAATAACTGCGATCTACCTCTTTGTAGATTCAATCTTTGGTAGTGAGCCACTACAAATAGAAATTAATAATATAGTAGATTATGGAGCAGAATAATAAAGAGATAACTAAACTATCACAGCTTACTCAAGAGCAAAGGCAAAAGATAAAGAAATATGGAGTTTATTCAGCCTTAGGGGTAATGTTCGTATGTGTGATGGTGATGCTATTCTTTCCCAAAGATGTGGAAGGAGAGCGTAAATTATTAGGATTCAACACCGAGGTGCCGACCCCTAATAATGAAGATATGGTTAGCAATAAACTCATAGCTTACGAAAAAGAGAATCTAGATTTAAAAGCAGAAGAACGTAAACGCATGATGATGGATATTGGCAGTTACATGAACAATAATCCTGAAGTGGCTAAAGAGGAAGAGTTGGATTTGTTGAATCCCGAAGTAGATAATCAGCCCAAGCAAGAGTATCGAAGTGGTGGAGGAAGTGTTAGACCAAAGGAGACTATATATGCCTCCACCAATGCTTACAGAGATATGAATACCACGTTGGGCAACTTCTACGAAAAGCCAAAAGAAGATCCCGAAAAAGAGGAGATGCAAACAGAGATTGAGGAGCTAAAAGAACAACTGCAATTGCAACAACTACCTCAAACTGGGTATGACGATCAAGTGGCACTACTTGAAAAATCGTATGAGCTTGCGGCTAAGTATATGCCAAAAAACAAGAATGCTACCACATCTACAACCTTGAAAGAGGATGTTGTGTTGGAGCGTAATGTCAAAGCGATAGCGATGCCCGTAGGTCAAGTAGAGGAGCGTGTCGTATCATCATTGTATCAACCTATTTCAGATACAACTTTCATAAAGACACTTGCAGAGTCAGATAATAGTGGATTTCATACAGCAGTAGGTAGTAAAAGTGTTACCACTACGAACACTATTTATGCTTGTATCCACGAAAATCGAACCATTATAGACGGTGAAAGTGTAAGGATACGACTACTTGAAGCAATGAGAGCAGGTCGGTATATTATTCCGAAAAACTCGCTTGTGACAGGTCGTGCAAAGGTTGTAGGCGAAAGACTCACAATCACGATAACAACTATTGAGCATCAAAGAACTATCATACCAGTAAACCTTACAATCTATGATAGCGATGGACAAGAGGGGATTTTTATCCCCAACTCAATGGAGATAAATGCCGCAAAAGAGATTGTAGCTAATATGGGTAGTTCTCTAGGTTCAAGTATTAATATCTCGACCGATGCAGGAGCACAACTAGCTTCTGATTTGGGCAAAGGATTGATACAAGGCACATCACAATACATTTCAAAAAAGATGCGAGTAGTAAAAGTGCATCTAAAAGCAGGCTATAAACTAATGCTATTTCAGCCAAAAAACTAATCAAATAATTCGGTGTCGACGTTGCGACACTCCCACTAAAATCCAAAGCAATATGAAAAAAGCAATTTTAATTTTTGCCCTATTTATGGGTGTAATCGGTGCTGTAAATGCACAAGAGACAAACGGTGATGTTTATCAAGGATTGATCCGTAAAATCACATTTGATAGAATGATACCTCCATACGGATTAGAAGTTACGTATGATAAGACGGTGCATATCATCTTTCCTACATCAATCAAGTATGTTGATTTAGGCTCTCCAAACCTTATTGCAGGCAAGGCAGATGGAGCCGAAAACGTAATTCGTGTAAAGGCAACTGTTAAAGACTTCAGAGCCGAAACCAATCTATCAGTAATCACAGATAATGGCAGTTTCTACACTTTCAATGTGAAGTATGCCGATGAACCGCTTATTCTAAATGTTGAGATGAAAGACTTTATCCACGATGGTAGCTCAGTTAATCGTCCTAATAATGCGATGGAAATTTACCTGCAAGATTTGGGTAGTGAATCACCAAAACTAGTTCGCCTAATCATGGAGTCAATCCACAAAAACGACAAACGAGAGGTTAAGCACATTGGTAGTAAACGTTTTGGTATTCAATATCTACTAAAAGGGATCTACACCTACAACGGTCTTCTGTACTTCCATACAGAGATCAAAAACCAATCTAATGTGCCCTTTGATATAGATTATATCACATTTAAGATAGTTGATAAAAAGGTGGCTAAACGTACCGCCATTCAAGAGCAAATTATCCTACCACTGCGTGCCTATAACTATATTACGAATGTAGCAGGCAAGAAAAAGGAGCGTACAATATTCACAATGGATAAGTTTACGATACCTAACGACAAGCAGTTGGTTGTGGAGCTAAACGAAAAGAGTGGAGGTCGCCACCAATCATTTGTCGTTGAGAATAGCGACATAGTGAGAGCCGAAGTTATTAATGAATTAAAAGTACAGTAATATGAAGAAGTGCTTATCACAGCGAAGTTTCAAAATATTAATCGGGTCTATGACCCTGTTTGCCCTCTCAGTGGGGCAAACATTTGCCCAAAGAGCATTGCCAAAGATGCAAGGTATACAAATTACGGGAGGTAGCGTTAATGGCTTTGACCTCAAAAACTCTTTCCACACTGGAATCGCAGTTAGTGTTTTCAACAAACACGCAGATCAATGGGTATTTGGTGCTGAATACCTACAAAAACAGTTTGACTATAAATCATATAGATTGCCAATGGCTCAATTTACAGCAGAGGGCGGTTACTACTACAATTTCTTTTCCGATGGTAGCAAAACCATTTATCTATCGCTTGGTGCATCTGCTCTAGCAGGTTATGAAACAACGAATTGGGGTGACAAACAACTCCCCGATGGTGCAACCCTCCTAAACAAAGATGCTTTCATATACGGTGGAG
>CAMRBL010000121.1 GCA_947040435.1 uncultured Rikenellaceae bacterium | reverse complement strand
CTATGCGGTATATTAGTTTAAGTCGTAATAATTCTCTCTTTGCGGGGAGTCACCAAGGGGCGAAGCGATCGGCTTTGTTCTACTCGTTGGCGTGTTCTTGTAGGTTACATAACATCAATACATTTGATTATTTCACCGATATTCTAAATAGAATGGCAACATATCCCCCAAATGTTACAAATGACATAATGAGAGAATTACTGCCTGACAAGTGGGTTAAGCCACAGATTGAGTTAATTTGGGTAATGCAGAGACGCTTACCTTAGAACCAAAAATTACACCGGGATATTCTCCAAATTTGGAAAGGATCTCGGTGTAGTGTTTTAAGTAGCTTACATATTAAGCATAAACCTTGTCAACTGAATTTTCCAAATTAAGGGATAAAAAGCCACCTATGCTTCACATAGATTATCTACCTTTGTAAGAGTGAAAATGACCTCAAAACAAGCTCTATGTAGACTTGTATGTACGATTAGTGTTTTTTCTAAATAATACGCATTGACTAACAGCTAGTTGCGGAGTATTGCTATCTGGGTTCATTCTTTGACAGTGACTTGTTAGGCATAAAAAAGTTTTATAGGACAACAATAATTTAGAATTAAATAGAGAGAAAAGAATGGCAACAGTGAAATTAATTTTAGAGCGTAGCTACGCTCTAAAAGACGGCACTTATCCAGTCGTGTTTCAAATTATTCACCGCAGATCAAGGCGTGTTATCTATACGCCTTATAAGATTAAGTTTGAGGAATTTAATAGCAAGAAATAAAGAGTAGAATTTATCTCTAATGAGATAAAAAATAAAAGTGAAGTTAATATCATTACTCGAAGAATCAACAAACAACGTAAATCTATTAATGCACATATTCTGGAATTGGAGTGTCGAGGAGTTGAGTATCATGTTGGAGATATAATATCTCGCTATCGTATAGAACATGATTCACTAAGTCTACAGGGTTATTTTGATCTGCGTATAAAATACAAAGAGAGTACGAACAAAATAGGTATAATGAAATCCTATAAATCAACACTTGCTTCAATATCAACATTTCTGTGCTATAAGCATGCGCGTATCTCAGATGTCAATTTTTTATTTGTTAGAAACTACGAGCAGTTTCTTATCGATAGAGGTATTACAGCCAATACAATCTGTTTTTATATGCGTAATTTCAAAAGTGTCTATAACCAAGCCCTTATTGATGGCTATACTCTTCCAGAGAAAATGCCTTTTAAGTATGTTCAATCGAAGATTCAAAAGACAACAAAACGTGCTTTGAACAAGGCTGAGTTAATAGGTATTAGGGATATAGATTTAAATAATCGTGAAGCTTTGATGTTTTCACGCGATCTTTTTCTGTTTAGTTTTTATTCGCGAGGTATGGCAATGGTTGATATACTACATCTTACTCATGCAAATACTAAAGATGGCATCCTTAGCTACCGCCGAAAAAAAACCAATCAGTATATTGAAATGGCCTTAACCAAAGAGTTGCGTCAAATAATTGATAGGTATAAGAGTGATAGTGAGTATGTTTTTCCTGTTTTTAAAAGTTCAGAGCCACAAGAGCTTTACAGAGCTGTACAATGTGCGTTATATCGAATTAATCGTCATCTCAAGATTATAGGTAATATGTTAGAGTTAGATATTAAGCTTACCACCTACGTGGCTCGTCACAGTTGGGCTACACAAGCAAAGCATCGTGGAGTTGCTACGTCGGTTATTAGCGAGGGATTGGGACACAACTCCGAAACGACAACGCAGATATATCTGAAAGCTTTTGACAGAAGTATACTGGATGAGTTAAATGATGAGATTTCCAGCCTTTTGTAAAGATATCTACTCTGGACTTATGTCATTTTGATGACTAAATATTACCTTTGTAGTAATGGTCTACTAACAATAGAACACCATTCCGTCCACTACTACTATTTTAGCATCTTTATACGCCACAAAGGTAATCAATATTCCCATACATCTATTACCAAATTACACCTTTCTTTTTACAATTTTTAAATAAATTACATAGGGGCTTGGTGTTTGTGTAAATCATTCTGACAGAAGTCGATAAGTTGTTTTGGAGTTTGGTTGAAATATCTTTTGCATATCCTATTAAAATGTGTTGGACTTTGAATCCCAACTTCACACATTATATCTTTTATTGTCACTCCTGGCTCAGATGCTTTATGTTGAATTCTCTGGCACATTTGTTTCAGAATCCACTGGTATCCTGACATTCCGAACTCCGTTTTGAATTTTCGCATAAAGACATTTGCACACATATCTGATCGCTCAATAAGCTCTTTTAAATTATAGCAATTGATGTAGTTTTCGAGTACGAAATTTTTGAAATTAAAATTCTTACCAATTATAGGATAAAAGAACATTGCGAACTCTTCTTTTGTGTAAAACATGCGTAACATTACGAATACCTCTCGGTGTTTTATTTCGTGTAATTCAGCATGATTTTCTCCTCCATTTTTCATTAAATACACCAATGAGTTTATTAAAATACCTATTGGATAATTCATCTTTAATGGAGTGAAAGTATATGTTATATCTCTGATTACGTTCCACTGTTGTTGAATATATAGCCTATCTGATATGCCCAGAGGTGTGTCAAAGGTCATATATAACATCTTCATACCCTCTAAAACCACGCCTGATACTATTGCTGACTTTGGAAAAAATAGCATGTCTCCTGCAAAGAATAGATTGTTTTTATATTGGTCAAAGCTGAACGAACAGCTCCCCTCAATAATAAATACAATTGCATTTTGCTCTAGTATTCGATTCTTCTCATAGGCACCAGATGGAAGCTCTACATAGTGAAATCCTGTAGTAAAATCAGTAGTGTATTTATAGCCTAATTGCTCTTCATGTTGAAATAACATGTTGTCTAAAATTGCCTCATTTTACATACGCTTTTTATTGCTATTTATAAATTATTATTTCATAAAACATATCTACTACATTTCTTAAATATTTCAAAATTGTTTACAGTATTCTTTATGCTAAAGCTATAATATTCAGTTTATTATACTTTTCTTCTTTAAAAAAATATTGATATAATATTTCTGAAACATTGCGTCTAGAAGAATATTGAGTAATATATTGGTATTCATCGAATTTGGTGCGTGTAAACTATATTAACGTTCTATTGTTAGTAGAACGTTAATATAGTTCAGAAGTATTTGCTATTTAAGTGTATTACATGTGTCTATTAAAAAAGTGGATGAGAAAGAAGTCTGTTTTTATATAAAGTTATTGCGTCAATATAACTTTATGAGGCGTATATATATTGTTTAATAGGCAAGAAAAAGTTTAAACAAATAATAAATTAGAATTTAGCTCGATTTTAAAGTTGAATTCAGCGAATTTTAAATAAATAAAAAGAATGAGACAACTAAAAGTATTGCTTATTGTGCTTGTGGCACTTGTTGCGACACACATAGAGAGTTTTGCACAGGAAAATATTGCCATAAAAACCAATTTATTGTATGGTGGTTTTACGCAAAGCCCAAATTTGGGTGTGGAGATAGGTTTAGGGAGTCGTACCACATTAGAACTAGCGGGAGGATATAATTGGTTTAACTTGGATGGTAAGCCGGGGAATAATAAAAAAAAGCTTCACTGGTTGGCTCAGACAGAATTTAGATACTTTCTGTGCGAACGATTTTCAGGTCACTTTTTTGGTATTCACGCACAGGGAGGAGAGTATAATATAGGTAAGTATGAAATGCCTTTGCTGTTAGGTAAAGGGTCAAAGGATTACCGCTATGAGGGTCATGCTGTAGGAGGTGGATTTTCTTATGGTTATCAGTTGCCTATCGCAAAGCGATGGAACTTAGAATTTAACATCGGTGTAGGTTATATCCGTATGCAACACGACAAGTGGGAGCAATCACGCTGTGGGCGGCTACTTGAGAAAAATGTCGTAAGACACTACTTTGGACCTACAAAGGCTGGCATAACAATAATGTTTCTACTTTAAATAATGAGCGATATGAGAATGAATATATTATATATAATAGGAACATTAATACTAAGCGCAACAAGCGCAGCACAAGCTCAAGAGTTAACCACCGTCAACAGTTCTGTGACAAAGGTTAAAGATAGCGTCGTAGTGCGTTTTGAGGCAAAATTAGATAAATTGCCAACTAATTATCGTATTGTAGCTGCGCCAAAACTATATAGCAATAATGATACAATAAATCTGCCATCTATGATCTTTTCTGGGCGTATTCAGCGCATTAAGGATATGAGGTCAAATTACGGCTATGGTGATGCTATTGTTGTTGGTAAGAGCAATAGTATAACTTATAAACAGACGATTGCTTTTGAAAAATGGATGGCAAATAGCTCATTAGAGATCTCTACCCAGATTGGTGTTTGTGGCAAGAAGCTGTTAAGTTCAAATTTGGTGCGAGAAAATAATTTAGTACCTATTATCCCAGAGATAAAGACAATCGAATTTGTAGCGTCATCACCTAGCACTACTCTTCTTAGTGATATAAAGATGGAGATAGAAGATGTTATTGTAGAGGAGATTGCGCCGAATATGACAAAATCATATCCATTTGTCTACAACAAAGAATCATATGATTATGAAAATTTAAAGCTTTATCGAGATAACGGAGTTCCATTTTATTTTAGAATAAATTCCAGCATTATTGATTTAGATTATTTAAGTAATAAACAAAGTTTTGAAAAGGTTAAGATAGCGATAAAATACATCCAGAAAAATTATGGACTTGAGCTAAATAGGATTGTTCTAGTAGGAACATCTTCGATTGATGGTAGTTATGATTTCAATTTAAAGCTATCAAAACAAAGAGGTAATAGCTTGATTAGGTATATTTAAGAGTATTTAGATGTAGAGGAGCGCAAACTATTTGATATGCATTACACAGGAGAAAATTGGGATTTGTTGCGACAGCAAATAGATGAGTCAAATATGCTGTCGCAACAAATCCCAATTTTCTCCTGTGTAATGCATATCAAAT
>CAMRBL010000120.1 GCA_947040435.1 uncultured Rikenellaceae bacterium | reverse complement strand
CAAAATTTAATAAGAGAACCTAATCGTATTGGAGATGAATTTATAAATGAAACTGATAGTTTTTTGCGTGAGGCAGTAGACAGTATTATTGTAAAATTGCCAAGTGATATAAAAAAAGGCCTCCAAAAACAGAGGATACTCTTGTTTGTGACTTATGATGCAAATGGTAAGATTTTGGCTTTGCGAATAAAAATATTGATGAAAAAAAACGATTTACTTTTCAGTGAAAAGCAAATATTGAGGATCTATAATGACTTACGAAGTTTGATTATTCCAAATAGTCAAAAGGTAGAATTTGATATGTGTAGTATAGTATATGTGTTTCCTCCTCACAATGCTAAAATATACCAAACTCAAGATAAGAAGTAATCGTTATTTATTTTAATTATATTGTACTGAATAGTATATTTTGGAGAGGTCATAAATTCACTATATATATAACTCCAATCTACTAGGATGCAACTATAACTCCTTGACAAGCCCATCTGGACCTGTAACATGCTCTACGTCGCGACCGAAACAGCTTGATTTACCATATTATCACTCTGCAAAGCCCTATGGTAGTCTTAACCAAAGTATGAGGAAATAATGACTAAATTTGGCTAATACGAAGACGCCTACAATATTCCAAAGTATTCTATCTAAAAGAATCGATTATTTGTGCTGAGGACAACACTTTTTCAATAAATACAATCTAAAAGATAACATTTCAGAATCATTTCAGAATTGATCTGTAGTTTTGTAGCATCAAATAAATTAAAACTAGATAAAATGAAAAAATTAATTAGATTCAACAACTTAATACTAGCCAGCCTATTTCTATTGCCAACACTTATATCGTGCAATGACAACGAGATCGAATCGCACACTTCATACGGCACATTACCAACAAAATTTGGCATTATTAAAACATGGTTTTCCGAAAATTCGACTACCATACCTACACCAACAGCAACTACAAGAGTTGAAATTGAGCAAGGAAACCAAGTTGAGAACGATCACGGTATCGGTGCACACTTCTATGATATTGACATTGCAGACTACTTTATCAATGGAGTTGAATATGACGTTGAGTTCTTTTTAAACTCAGAGATTGAGATCATTGCAGTTGTAGTTAATGACGTATTGGTCGGAACAAGTGATGACACTAAATACAGTGTTGCAAAAGCGAAGCTAATGGAGGAGTATAAAGCCTATACTATCGGGAATATCACTTGGTCTACTCAGCGTACATATCAGGTAGCAAAATTCAATATCACCACAAAAGCTGAAAGCAAATCGATTACCGCATGGTACTCTGTAAGTGGAAACACTGCAACTAGAGAGATGGATTCTGAAGATTTAGGAACGACTATACCTGACATCATTACAGAGGCATTTGCATCTACACCGTATAGTAATAGTGAGCTATGGAGCTTAACAGACGTTGAACTAGAGCAGAACTACAATAGCAATGGTATTAAGAGCTATTATGAGGTAGAGTTGATAAATAAGGCTAATTCGCAACTTGAAGCTGAACTGCTATTTAATGCAACAACAGGAGCTCTATTAGCATCAAAAGAGGAGCTAGATAATAGTGACGACGATAGTGACGATGATAAATTTGTAGTCAACGCAGATTTAAAAGCCGCTGTTGAACTCGCAGTTCCTGGAGCTACAATAATTGGAGCTACAATTGATGATAATGTTATTGAAGTAGATGCTATTACGACTCTAAATGGTGTAATAAAAGAGGTTGAGCTAGAATTTACATTGAGATATGAGTTACTATCAAGTGAGAGCGAAATGAAATACACATACAACCAATTGCCATCAAATTTCTCAACAATTAATAGTTGGTTTATAAACAATCCAACTATTGCTCCCATCCCGAATGCAGGAACAGTAGTTGATATTACAGAAGGTATTCAAATTGATGATGATTACAATATAGGCACTTACTACTATGAAGTAGAAATTGATGACTACATTAGTGGTGGCAATGAGTATGAAATTGAATTTTATCTAGACAAAAATTCTAGTATAATATGTGTGATAGTTAATGATATTAAACAAGCAACAGTATAATATTTATAGGACGACTAAATTTTTTTCACAAAAAGCAGATGGATATTTATATATTAATTGTATATTTATCCATCTGTTTTTATTAACGAACTTACAGCTATGAAATTACTGATTATAGAGGACAACATTGAATTATCTGAGATGATAGAGACTGCGTTTAAACTACAACGCTTTATTGTAGAGCTAGCGAGTAACTACTCAGAGGCACTATCTAAAATCCACCTCTATGAATACGACTGTATCCTACTCGACATTATGCTTCCCGACGGATCTGGTTTATCTATTTTAAAGCAGTTGAAGGAGATGAACAAGAGTGAGGGTGTAATTATTATCTCGGCTCGTGACTCACTAGATGACAAAATTGAAGGATTGGAGTTGGGAGCAGATGACTATGTTTCAAAACCCTTTCACATGTCTGAACTCATTGCACGTGTGCGGAGTGTTTTGAGGCGCAACAACAATAATGGTCATTTAACTATCGATTTAGGGAACGTCTCGATTGAACCCGATAAATTTAGGGTCTGCGTCAAAGGGAAAGAGATTGATCTCTTAAAGAAGGAGTATGATATACTGCACTACATGATGGAGCGTCCCAATATACTAATCAAAAAAAGCATGCTCGCCGAGGCCATTTGGGGAGACTACATAGACCAAGTAGATAATTATGATTTTATATATACTCAATTAAAAAATTTAAGGAGTAAATTGACTAAAGCAGAATCTACGACCACCATAAAAACAGTCTATGGCTTTGGCTATAAAATATGTGAAGAGGAATGAAACTAATATACCGTATTGTAGCAAGAGTATTTATTACTCTAACCATTATATTATCTATATGGACAAGTGTATTCTACCTTATAATCACCAACGAAGTATATGATGAAATAGATGATAACCTAGAGGATTATAGCCAGACAATCATAAACCGATTTAATTCTGGGGACAGTCTACCAGAGCGTGATAATGGTACAAATAACTCATATCATATTGAGCTTATATCCTCTATTTATATCGATGTAGAGCAGAGTTCTCTCTTCTTAGATGAGATGATATACATTGAGGCTAAAGATGAAACAGAGCCAGCAAGAGTGCTGAAAACAATTTTCAGAGCAAATAATGGCAAAACATATCTCTTACTTGTCTACACGCCAAGCATTGAGAATGAGGACTTAATAGAGTCAATTTTATACTCCATAATCTATCTATTCATCCTTCTTCTACTTAGTATTATTGCTATAAATATATGGGTGTATAAGACAAGTATGTCACCTATGTATAAGATTCTGGATTGGTTAAAAGCCTATAAGATTGGAGATACTAACACCACTTTGGAGAATACTACTGATATAGTAGAGTTTAAGAGACTAAACGATGCTATACGTTCTAGTATCATAAGGATTGAGGAGAGTTATCTTGCTCAAAAAGATTTTATTGGCAATGCCTCTCACGAGATGCAAACCCCACTAGCAGTTTGTCAAAACAGATTAGAAGCCCTATTGGAAACAGAGTTAAAGGAGTATCAATTAGGCGAAATCTTAAAGGTTCAAAACACCATTGACTACATGAGAAGATTGAACAAAACACTTCTTTTACTATCACAAATAGACAATCATCAGTTCATAGATAAAGACAGAGTAAACCTAAACGAGATAGTAAGTAGTATTGTAGATGATTTTAAAGATATCTATGCCTCACAGCATATAAAGCTCAATATTATAGAAGAGGCAAGCTTAGTAGTATATATGAATCTCAATCTTGCTAAAATCCTGACAACAAATCTAATAAAGAATGCTTTTGTACATAATATATCTGAAGGTGAGATAGCTGTACAGATAGAGAAGTCTAAATTAATTATACGAAATAGTGGTAATAGTAGTTTGGACTCAGTGCAAATATTCAAACGATTCTACCAAGCGAATAGAAGCCCAAACTCTACTGGATTAGGTTTAGCGATTGTACACTCTATATGCAAGGATAATAATTTTGAGATAAAATACGAGTATATTGACCACAAACACAACTTTTCTATCATTTTCGCGTAATAGTTCAGGTTGATTTCAGTATTGTACACCATCTTTGTACTATAATTTAATTTAAAACTAACGACTATGAAAACGAAATTTATTACAACACTTCTATTACTATTTACAACACTATCTATTGCAAAAGCTCAGACAATTGATGTGACGATTGAGCTTAAAAAGTATATAGAGACCAAATACAAAGATGCACTTATTCTCGAGATAGAGGAGGATGGTATCAATATTGAGGTTGAGATTATCCACAATAAGAAGAGGAAAGATTTAGTATTTAACAAATTGGGGATTTGGCAATCAACAAAATATGACATAAAAAGATCTGAACTCCCTGAAAAGATCAAAAAGATCATCAAAAAATCAAAATACTCATCATATAAAATTGATGATGTAGAAGTTATAGAGACTCCAACTAAGTCACTATATGAACTTGGTCTTGATAAGTGGTTTGGAGATGAAATTACAATTTACGTCACTTTAGAGGGTAAAATAATATAGAGTAATGAAAACAACTCTTGTGTAATAACGCTTTTGAGTTCTCAAAAATAATGAGGGGCAGAAATTCTATTTGGATTTCTGCCCCTCATTATGATGATTTTAGTTTAACTAACTAAAATCTAACTGTGACTATAAATATATAACTGGAGTTATCTGTAAAATTGGAGAGTAGGTTAAGGTCAAAACAACCTTACCTTCGCCTTCTGGGAACAGAATATTACGACAAGTCACTCAAAGAGAATGCCCCAAATTAAGCTACCAACGCATCAGTTTATATGCTTTAGCACTAAAATTAGGAGTCTCGGCATCACAACTATCAAGTTATACGGTCTCTGTGCATATGTACACGCTGGGATTTAAGAGTAATTAGCCCGTAATTTATACATTTGAAATGGCAATCAAACATAGTACCCAGACGCTATGAATGATTTTTCATTCATAGCATGGAGTACAATACCC
>CAMRBL010000119.1 GCA_947040435.1 uncultured Rikenellaceae bacterium | reverse complement strand
TACGTCTCCATTTTGCACCGAGAAAAGCATCGAGCATAGGATAATTGCCAATTTGAGCTTCGCGTTGATTGTAAAATTGAGCAATTGCAGGGCTATATCCGAAGGCATAATACTTTGTATTATATCTTCCGTCGATACCAATTTGCACTCTCAAAACATCCTTCACAACATTAAACTCATAAAAATATGACAGAAACGCACTAGCCAAAGGGACTGGTACTACATCTTGGGACGTACTCCATTGGAGCAATACCCGATGATTTAGATGGAATCCACCAAGGGTGAAATCCTTTTTAGCATACAAACCCGTTACACTCACAGCTTCCTTACTCTGTGTTGGTAGACTCTCGTGGTTGTAGTATATTTTATCAACCAAGAGACTCTGATAGCCACCAAGTTCTAACTCAATAGAGGGAACATTTAGTGAGACTTCAAAACGTGTTTCATTCTCCTTGTTAAAGGAGTTCGACCAAACAAAGTGGTTCGAATAGTAGTTCTCATTCCAGTATCCGGGGCTTTTACTTTCGAAAAAGACCTTACCTGAAAGAGTTAGGGGTTCGCCTTTGATATAGGCACTCAGTGAGATTTTACCATTTACGGTAATATCTCCAGCTCTGTAGCCGAATGGGTGGAAGCGGATATCACCACTCCAGTCGACATATTTCTTTACTTTACCATCTAGTCCTCCGTATACGTAGTAACTATTTTTGTTCTCTCCTTCGAGGTTACCAGTTAGGTAATCGTCAGGATTAAAGTAGTAGTAGTGGTGGTTATCCATACCAAACCCTGCATCGAGAGTTCCTAAAATCCCATCTCTGTCCCACGGTTGCATCTGAATGAAGACTCTATTTGAGATCAGCCTCTCTGCAATTGAGTCATGTGTTTCAGTTGGACTTATATACCAATTATCATAGAAGTCACTACTATTATTCTTGGTATCAGAGTACTGCTTATTCCATCCATGATATTCAAAGGCATGACCGAAAAATATTGATGATTTATCTGCGATAGAGAAGTCTTCTTCTGTCAGTTTACTCAGAGGAATACCATAAGATTGTACTACATAATATGAGTGATTTCGAAGTTTATTTTCGGCATCTTTCAATCTCATAGGGATATTGGCTGGCAATTCGTGTATAGTATCTGTGATGTCGTAATCGTCAACAAGTCCTCCATTTTCACGTACATTAACGGCATTGTACACATAGCCAGCGTGTACAGTGTATCGTTTACCAGTGTGAGATACTCCCATAGATAAGTTTTTATCCCTAGCTCTCTGCCAATTATATATCCCTTTAGCCCCTCTACTTTTATAGTCTATATTAAATCCAGTAGATGGAGATATATTTTGTGCGTGTCGAATCTGAAAGTTCTCTTCTAGTTTACTCTTTTGACCAGAAGTCATATATTGGAACTGTGTAAATGGTGCTTTTACGTTATAGTGCGGTGCATTTTCTGGGGTGTAATAGTATGCGTTAAATGCGTCTGCGAACTCAAAGTTGCGATATTCTGGTCTATCTATATAATTTAGAGGGATTGAAGCTCCACCTAATTGCCCTAGATATGCGTCACCTACACCTTCTCGTTGGTATGGGTAATCTAGTTGTAAGAGGTTTAGTAGTGTGTCTATATGTGCAGGGTTGATACTGTTTTTGTATAGATCTACGTGCCATGAGAAATTAGGCATATTACGTATAGAATCATTAAATAGGTATGATTCTAATGGTTTTCTAACTTTTTTTTTCGTTGAGTCACTATTCTCCACTTGATCCTCTTCACCATCTTGGTTTTGAGTATTATATGGGTTGACTCCTAATGTTGAGTTATTTTGAACGGTATTACTTGTACCTCTTTGTGCATATGTATTCAACGGAGATAGGATTAGTCCTATTAAGACCACTCCTACAAATATAATAGTATTGATATTCAGTAATTTATTGGGCATAATTTGCTTTTAAAAAGACTCCTATTGTTCTACAATTGTTTAGTTTACACATAGTGAAATCTAGGCAAAGGTAGTATTTTTTTTTAAACTCGGACATGAAAATGCAGTTTTCAAAAAAGTTTGATAATTTTTCGCATATATTTATGTCGAGTATTGCTCTCCGTTTCTATTCGTCGAGCTATCTTTATAAAACGTTATCTCTCTTACTCTTATTGTTTCATCTTGCAGATGAGGTTAGAGAAGACAGATATACATATATAAGCCATAATGATGAGAGGTAGTGCGCTTATTTGCCATATAATAAGTGTTATGAGCGAACCTAATAGGAATGAATATCTCACATAATTATCTTTTATTGCATAGCTTTTAAATTTCAGAGCGAACATTTTGATATTGTATATTAACGCTGTAGCCATTACCACTGTCATAATAGCTAGTGACCATTGATTTGGCGTTACGAAAATTAAATCATTTTGGTACATCCATCCAATCGAGGCGAAAAATAGTGCATTTGCTGGCGTAGGAAGTCCAATAAACTCAGATGTTTGATTTTCGTCAATGTTAAACTTAGCGAGTCTTAGGGCAGAAAATAGGGCAATAATTACAGCCAGTGGAGCTAGTTGGCTATCCATCTCCATAAACATAACCATTACAATTGCAGATGGAGCGATACCAAAGCTGACCATATCAGCTAATGAATCTAGCTCTTTCCCTAATAGAGAGAATGACTTTAATAGTCTTGCGGCAAAGCCATCAAAGAAGTCAAATACGGCTGCTATAATAATAAATAGTAGAGCCATTTCGAGATCTTTTTCTAATAGTGTAAACGATATTGCAGTAAATCCACACGCAAGGTTTGCAAGTGTTAGTATATTTGGTATTGTAAATAATTTTATTGTCATAATCATCTTGTTTTATCGCACAAAGATAATGTTTTAACTTTAAATTTACTACATAAACTTTAGTAGTTGTTTTAATTTTATATCTATGGCATATGTTTTGATCTTTATGTTATAGTAAACAATACAAAAAAAATATAGAGTTTCTAAATTTAGATATTTTCTTTCATATTTATATCAATTATATCTAAAAATGGTGTATATTGTGAGCACTAACAGACTAAAAACATATAAATAATAAGTTTAAAATGGATAAAAATAAGTATTGTATAATAATGGCAGGAGGGATTGGAAGTCGCTTTTGGCCTATTAGTAGAAATGCAAAGCCTAAACAATTTCTTGATATTTTAGATACGGGAAAGTCATTTATTAGGGCTACTTATGAGCGATTTGAGGCGATAGTTCCACAGGAGAATTTTCTTATAGTTACAAATCGTGAGTACAAAGAGCTTGTTCTGGAGCATATCCCTGAGTTGAATGAAGATCAAGTGCTTTGTGAGCCGATAGGTCGCAATACTGCGCCATGTATCGCTTATGCTGCGATGCGACTGAGGGCTATGAACCCTAATGCGGATATGATTATCACTCCAAGTGACCACCTTATATTAAATGTAGCAGAGTTTCAAAGTGTCGTAACGGAGGCTGTTGATTTTATACGTGAGAATAAATCTCTAATGACAATAGGTATAAAGCCAAGCAGACCAGATACGGGATATGGATATATTCAGATAGGGAAAGTGGATGAGAAATACTCAAATATAAATAGAGTTAAAACTTTTACCGAGAAGCCAACCCTTGATGTTGCTAAAGTATTTCTAGAGAGCGGAGAGTTTATGTGGAATTCTGGAATATTTATATGGGGTGTTGATACTATATTGGAGGCATTTGAGACTCATCTTCCAGATATACACTCACTGTTTAGTTCAATATCGGAGCACTATAACACCCCGATAGAGAGTGAATATATAGATAGAATTTACCCAGAGTGTAAAGCGGTGTCGATAGATTTTGGGTTAATGGAGAGGGCAGAAAATGTATATGTGCGTACTAGTGATTTTGGATGGTCGGACATTGGTACGTGGGGTTCATTGTACCAATATGCATCTAAAGATGAGAATGGTAATGTTGTTTCTGATAACACACTACTGTATAGTACAAAAAACTCAATAGTGAAGAGTCCAAAAGATAAGCTAACGGTAGTTGAAGGACTTGAAGACTATATTGTGGTTGATACGGAGGATGTTCTAATGATTTGCCCAAAAAGTAATGAGCAGAGTATAAAGAAGTTTATTGATGAGGTGAAATATAGTAATAAAAATCAATTCGTATAAAATATATATTCTCTGTAACCACGTAGTTCCGCCAGCGGAGTTGCATGGTTACAGAGAATAATATGTATTTTTTATTTCACTACTCTTACAATGTTTATAATTACTTCAACACTCTTCTGCATTGTAGTTAAAGAGCAGTACTCATATTTGCCATGGAAATTCATCCCTCCAGTAAATATATTTGGACAAGGGAGTCCCATATAAGATAGACGAGACCCATCTGTTCCTCCTCTTATTGGTTTTATTTTTGGAGTGATACCAGCATTTTGTATCGCATTATATGCAAGTTCAATAATATGTGGGTGTGGCTCAACCATTTTTTTCATATTATAGTACTGATCTACCATGGTAAGCGTTACTGTGTCATCACCATATTTTTTATTTAAAAGAGCAACTACATCCTCTAAATAGCTCTTTTTAGCCTCAAATTTACTATTTGAGTGGTCTCTAATAATATATTCAAGTTTTGAATTCTCTACAACTCCACCCATCTCAACTAGATGATAGAATCCATCATACTCATTTGTGTGTTGTGGACGTTGGTTTATTGGTAGTAGAGAGTTTAGTTCACACCCAATATCGAGAGCATTAATCATCTTATCTTTGGCGTATCCAGGGTGTATATTTCTACCTTGGATAGATATTTTAGCACTTGCAGCGTTGAAATTTTCATACTCCAATTCCCCTTCGAATCCACCATCCATAGTGTATGCAAAGTCTGCACCGAACGACTCAACGTTAAAATAGTCAACCCCTCTACCAATCTCTTCATCTGGAGTGAATCCAATACGTATCTTTCCATGTTTAACTTCGGGGTGATTTAACAACCACTCGGCAGCACTAATAATCTCCGCAACTCCCGCTTTGTCGTCAGCTCCAAGTAGTGTCGTTCCATCTGTTGTTATTAGTG
>CAMRBL010000118.1 GCA_947040435.1 uncultured Rikenellaceae bacterium | reverse complement strand
AAGCTAAAGATCTAGGAGAATATTGACTGAATTTGGGTAACGCGGATACGCTTACCTTTCTGCCGTTATAAAATTTATAAACACCAAAGGCACTAAATACATATATAAGCGCATATAGGCTATCTAGTGACATTGACGAATAATTAAGCGTGTAAAATTGAACTCTCAATTGCAGATGGCATAGTCATTGATCAATACCACGCGTTTAGTAGTGAGAATGTATCTATGGGTATTTATAATGTTGCATCATCTGGAAATATTGCTTTTGATGAGATTAAAACACCATCATATATAACTACGAATGACGATACTGTATTCGAACCTGTAGAAGGTGATGTAGATAATGGATTTGTATTTAACCACACTCCCAACAAGTTAGTTGAGATGGGTACAGAGACTGCCGTTGCCAAGGCGGTATACCTATACGAATATCCATATGCCAGTAAGGTAATTCGACCACTGATATTCCTTATGCAGTAAAATATTGCTATATGAAAAATGATACCAATGGTGATGGTATATTAGGTCCTGGTGAACCTATAAATTGGTATCTTCCCGCTTATAACCAAATTATGGGTGTCTGGATAAACTATAATTTATATGCAGATGACGCTGCCTATAGACTAGGTCAAGATCCAATCTCGCCATTTTACTTAACGTCATCAGAATTCTCCCATTGGGCTTCTCCGAGCACAGGTTGTGTCAATGTAGGGCACGTAATCTCACTAAATGTAACGTCAGGTGAAGTTATCGCTAAAGTCAAAAATGAAGGCTATGACTCTCAATTTGTTAGGTGCGTTAGAGACTTGGATGTAGGTGGAAGCCTGTAGGATAAAACTTAATTAGACGAGTAATTAAAATAATTTGCCATGTGCAAAAGAGTTAATATATGAAGAAAATACTATTTTTAGGACTCCTACTATGTATCGTAGTAGAGAGTTTCGGGCAGCGAATAAATGTATATAAAGGCGATGATAACACCAAATACTTGGCGGTATTTGCTTATGGTCTTCCTAGAGCAGCGGTAAAGAATAATGATAGGATGAAACGATCTAAGCTAGCTGTATTAGAGAGCGTTAACTCATCACAAGATATGACAAGAAGACACCATATAACGGGCAGTGTTGACGTTGCAATCTCAACAGAGTGATATAGAGTAAATGCAGATGTTGCATTTGCATTTCTGATAGTCTCTAGGTAAGTGTCGAAAAGATTTTGAATCTTACGGTTCAAATAGTTTTACAAGTAAGGGCAACGAACGTTTAACAGATGAGATGCATAAAATCAAGGAAACGGAGAAACTGCTATCAGATTTAGAAATATAACAAATAAAAAGTCATATCATTAAGGTTAAAAAACTATCAAACTATGGTCATATACCCTTCTTATACTCATTTTGCTAAGTTAATTATTTTTGTTTAACTACGTCAGCAGGCAAAGATAGGAATTCAAAAACAATTCTTTTTATTTATGCATTTGCATAGTAGAAAAATTTGTATACCTTTGCATCAGTATTTTAGATTTATGTTGAAAGACATATTTGGGAATCCGATTAGATTTCGGAGCTGTACCCGCAGCTGTAATCCTCGATTATTAATTGTACATTATGCCATTGTTTGTAAAAATGAGAAGGCGTTCAATTAAGAGGTAGCCAGAAGACCGACTAAAATACAATTACTAGTTTTATGCTTCGGGGAAAAAGCAGTTTAGGTAGTTGTCGTATTTTATTTTATTACATCTATGTACTTCTTTTCTCTGCTTGCATTTTTTTTTAACAATTTAATTTTAAATGCACATGAGAATTTTTTCTTTTTTAATGGTATTGCTCACAGCTATGGGGTTAATATCTTGTTCCGAGAGTGAGCCAAAGGCCATTCCTAATTTTTCGAATTATGATTCGGGAAAACTTCAACAACTATTTTTTGCCGACAAGTCTAGTTCTGAATTTCTATTCAGTTCTAAATCTTCGTGGACAGCCGAAGTTACCGATGAGAATTCGGATAAATCTACAACAAAATTATGGCTTACGTTGAGCGCTACAAGTGGAGAGAGTGGCGATAACAAGATTATTATTAATGCAGATGTTAATACTACTGGCACAGATCGTACTGCATCAGTTATCTTACATTCAACTAAATCAAGTACACCAATCACTATTACCATAGAGCAGAAAAGCACTGCCGAAAATGGTGACATTCCTAATTTTTCGAATTATGATTCGGAAAAACTTCAACAACTATTTTTTGCCGACAAGTCTAGTTCTGAATTTTTATTCAGTTCTCAATCTTCGTGGACAGCCAAAGTTGCCGATAAGAATGCGGATAAATCTACAACCAAATTATGGCTTACATTGAGCGCTACAAGTGGTGAGAGTGGCGATAACAAGATTATTATTAATGCAGCTGTAAATGCTACTGGCGCAGATCGTACTGCATCAATTATCTTACAATCAACTAAATTAAGTGCACCAATCACTATAACAATAGAGCAAAAAAGCACTACCGAAAATGGTGATATTCCAGAGGAAATATACCAAGTAGATTTCCGATATATTACCTTTGGACCTAGAGGTAATTCTGGAGGAGCATCTATTTCTTATATTAAGCATGATGGAACTGTAGTTGAAAATCAATTTAAAGATGCAAATGGGGAGGATATTGGAGATGCTCCAAATGACGTTTTACAATCAAAAGATAATTTACTTGTTTCAATAAGATCATTTTACGGTTCAAATAAAATTGAAATAATTAATGCTAATTCTTTTAAAAAGGTTAAAACAATTGATTTAGGTAGTAAAATAGCGATCTCAAGTATCACGAACCTTGATGATGATAAAATATTTGTTGTAGGTTCTCATAAAATTGGATATAATAGAATATTTAGCATTGGAACAATTAACACAACATCGGAAAATCCAATGGAATCTATTTTTGATGTAGATTTCAAACCAAGGGCAGCGATTAAGGTAGATGAAAAAATAGTTGTTGTGAGTAAATTTCCTAATTCAGAGA
Source organism: uncultured Rikenellaceae bacterium (assembly GCA_947040435.1). GTDB lineage: Bacteria > Bacteroidota > Bacteroidia > Bacteroidales > Rikenellaceae > CAMQVY01. The sequence goes on along the minus strand of CAMRBL010000118.1, from coordinate 2,094 downwards.
TATTATTCTTTGATACAGATAATATTACCATTGAAGGAATGAGAACTATAGATTCAGAGAAATCATCTTTTGATAATAGTAAATCATCTTTGGAGGTTGACAAAAACAAAAAGATTTGGACTGTTATGCAGAATCAAAATTATGAAGTTATCCTATGTTGCATAGACCCAGTAACAGAGGCTATCATACATGAGGTAATTGTTCCCGGTGGCTCAACTATTAACACAACAGCTGTTGCGATGAGTAATGATGGTCAATATGTGTATGTTCGTACACACGAGGCGTTCTATAAAGTTAATGTAGATAAAGCTATTTTCCCAGATGACCCTACATTTGAACATAAGGAACATACAGGACTAGTTTGTGATTTAAAAATGACAAAAGAAGGAACATTACTTTTCATTGACTATAGATATGAAGACAACGCTCCGAGTAGAGTTTATGAGTATAAAGAGAGTTCAGACGGAAGTTGGACTAGATTGGTTGAAGCTGGTGTAGCAGTTGCTCCACATGCAAAATCACTATACGTTGCAAAATATGATAACTAAAATGTGGACTACCAAACTTTATCGAACAGTAATAGATAAAATTAGTATTATTCGATAAAAACCACTATAAAAAATATTGCGTAAACATAAAACAGAATCGAGGGTAGCCGTAAGGCTATGCCTCGATTTTGTTTTTCAAATATAGCACCTCACAGGCAGGTATCTTTGTTGTCACATCAAATTGTATAAGTGGGCAAGTATTGACACAAAGGTAAAATTATTAATACTGCTCACAAGATGGTATTGTGGAGACACTTACGACGAAATAAGGTATTGAGGGTTTGCACACAAGTTCTAAATATCACTCAATCAACTATTTATCAATATGTTAAATATACACAATAAATGTTGCAAAATAATTAAACAATTATAACAAAAAAACTGTCCCAAAAAGTCTATTTTGGGACAGTTTTTTTGTTATTGTTTATTGTTGACCATTTTTTGAAAGCCCAATGGCCGTGGGACACGACATTCGGTAATAGTCACTCTTTTAGTTCTGTTTATATAATTTTTTAACTATGCCACATTTTTGTAGTTGCGTTGAAAGACTACTCAACGATCGTTCTAGTGCATCGGTAATTCAATGTAGTCGGGTCATCAGGGTTGTATCCATACGACCGTTTAAAGAGTGGGCCTTTCAGGAATTTGTAAGCATAATCTGAATTAACATCATCCCCATACATGAACTGGAAAGAACTGAACATATACATTGTATATACTGATACTGATACTGATTCTGGTTCAGGATACTTAATTGTGGCGCACAAGGCCCTTACTTCAGACTCATAAGGAAGGCGACTTGCGTCTGTATTCCCGCATTTCACTTCGGCGTCGATAAAGCTACCATAAGTTTTCACTCGCTCTAAGATACGGAGTGGAGATGCAACTACGACAAGTCCTTCTTCATTACCGAGATCAGCATTGTTCGGATAAAGATCACCAACTTTATATATCCAATCAGAAGTCACGTCCACACTCTTTATTGTCGAATGGACTATTCGATCACTATTTTTCCTATTAAAATTTATCGTTAACGTTACTTTATCCTCAGAACCATCCATATTTCTTTTCGGTGCCCTTACATATAATATGTCCCCTGCAATACCTGATACGCTCTCATGCCAAGAACTATTATCGTTTGACACTTGTAAGATAATCTCACCAACCACATCAATATCTGACACAGTAGCCGTCCATTCATAGTCATCTTTATGACTACCCAAAGGAATCATATCTAAACTTACTGTAGGATCACCTGCTTTCACAGTATATGGCATTTTAATGCTAAAATCGGGTTGGCTCTCTTGTGTAAATTTTAGTACAACATCTGGAACAGGAACAACAGGTGGAACATCACCTATATCTCGTTTTAAGATTACCTCTGCCGTATGTACGTCGTTACCAACTATCAAATATGGATTAAATATAACTCTAAAAGATCCATCGTTAAGCCCTGCTGTCGGAAATTTCATGTAGGAATTATCTACCTTAAGCTTAGCGCTCCATAAAACCATATCATCACCCGTTACAACTTCAAACTCTTGAG
>CAMRBL010000117.1 GCA_947040435.1 uncultured Rikenellaceae bacterium | reverse complement strand
CTACACGTACTGACACACTCTTTCCCTACACGACGCTCTTCCGATCTTTCCCGACAATCATTAATATATGATTCACGGTAAATTTATTTTATTTGTTTTAACTGTTTTTATCTCTTTTTCAGGTTGTAAAAAAGAGAAACTACCAAGTTCTGAAACTATTGATTTGACGAATGAACTCGTCGTAGTTATAGATCGGGACTTCCCAGGATACTTTAACTTTGAGGGTAAAAATTTTGGGTATAGCTATGACATACTAAAGGCATATTCCGACTATGTTGGTCTACCACTAAAGTTTGATTATGACAATAACTCAAAGAAAACACTAGCGGAAATGGGGGCTCATATGATGGTTTTCCTATCAGATCACTCTATTGAAGAGCCTTATGCTGTCGAGTTATTTGAAACAAACTATGTCATTTTGACCTCTAAAAAACAATTCAGAGCGGACGGTTGTAAATTCACTATTGACAATTTATCTTTAAACGAGGATATAAACACAATTGTATCTGCTGACTTTAAACTAAGTAGTGATTATGACGAGCTTCTTGACAATGAGAGTAAAAGTCATATTTATATCGATCACAGAGATCCATTAAAACAGGCTCAGCTATTGGGTTTGGGAGAGTTTGACTACATGATTTGCGAAAAAAGTGAAGCCAAATTAATCTGTTCAACGGTTAAAAACGTACGAAAAGTATTTGATTTTGAATCTAAAAACCAGATAAACATAGTGATGTCAGATGAAAATCTACCACTAATGAATGACTTTAATATTTGGTTTTCTGAGTATCAAAAAGGTAGTGACTTTGCATCTCTAGAGTTCTTGTATACACAGACTGCATACGCTGGGAATCGACCTTTTCAAGAGAGCAAAGACCAAAATAAAGCTATCTCAATATACGATGACGTAATGGAGTCTATCGCAGTAGAGTATGGATATGATTGGAAACTACTCGCTGCAATGGCATACAATGAATCGAGATTTAACCCAAATGTTATATCTAATATGGGAGCTAAGGGTTTAATGCAAATTATGCCTATTGTTGCCAAACAGTTTAATGTGAGCCAAGAGGACATTATGGATATAGATGTCAACATTATGGTTGCTACGAAGCTCTTAGACAAGATGAATGAGATGCTAGAGTTCCCTAGTTCTACATCTGAATCAGATAGATTGAAGATATTAATGGCTGGATATAATGCTGGAGTTGGACACGTACTTGATGCCATGAGATTGGCTAATAAGTATGGTAGAGACCCAAATAGCTGGAGTGACATATCATATTACCTACAAAATAAAACAGTAGATAAATATGCTTATGATGATGTCGTGAAGAGCGGCGTGTTTAGAGGTAGTAAGGAGACAATTGCATATGTTGACAAAGTAGTTAACAGATACAATCAATACTGTTTACAGGTGATATAATCAAGGTGCAAAGGTGTGATATTTAAACTTACACGTACAATATATATATATAGTTCGTCTGCGTAGTTTACTTGCAGGGGAGCGATAATAATAACAACTTTTTATAAGTTTCTTAGAGGTCGTAAAATGGCAAATGTGATAATATATACAGATGGATCTGCTTTGGGTAATCCGGGCAAAGGTGGGTATGGTGCCGTTTTAATGTCTCCTCCTCATCGAAAAGAGTTGAGTTGTGGATTCTTATTGACAACAAATAATAGAATGGAGCTAATGGCCGTTTGTGTAGCCTTAGAGTCACTCAATCGTAAGTGCGATGTAACCGTATACTCAGACTCCAAATATGTCGTAGATTCAGTCGAAAAGAGATGGGTCTTTGGTTGGGAAAAGGTATCTTTTAAAGATAAAAAAAATCCTGACCTATGGATTAGATTTCTTAAAGCATACAGAGAACACAATGTACGTTTAGTATGGGTAAAAGGACATGCAGACAATGTAGAGAATGAGCGTTGTGATCGCCTTGCGGTTGCAGCAGCGTATGGATCGGAACTACTGCGTGATGCTGGTTACGAAAATAGAGAAATATAGTATTTCTATTTTAATAAAAATACCCTAAGTGGGCGGAACTGCGGGATCGAGCAGGGTACTTTTATAATTCAACTATTTTATAAATAGGCTATCTCAAATAGATGAGATAGCCTATTTATTTATCATACTATAAATCTCAATGTTAACTAAAGTTTAACTTTGGTTAAAGTAAACAATACCTAAACTTAACGCTAAGGTCACACCAAAAGAGGAATAATACCCTATCTTTGTATCGAGTTCTAAGAGAAGAATTCATACGTTAAATTAAAAATAAAAAAAAATGGAACCAATTTTAGTAGCTTTAGCAATTTTCGCAGTATCTTTCGTAACAATTTGTGCATCAAGAATTTACCAACTTATCGCAAATAGAGCATAAAGATTTCCGAGAGTAAAAATACGTCCAAAACATTAATGACGTAAGCCGTATTAAATTAAATGTAGCTAGATTCCTTTAGGGATCTTTTTTTATGCACTTTAGTTTCGTACAACACTAACTACACACTCTTCAATATTAAAGCAGAACAATGTGACCTCTCATTATATACTAACAAATATATAGTTAACTAATTACTTTGCGACGCAAATAACGATTTGAGAGAATCAACTTTTACTCTAAAGTCATCAATCTTAGATACTTCTATTTTTGTTAGTCCTTTTATATTTTTTAGACATGAAAGAGAGTCACAATACTCTGAAGTAATACTATTAGTATGTCCATTCTCACAAATATATCGAGCCTTCTCCTTCGACAACAATCCACTTTTAACAACTAGTGTCTCTCCAGTATTAGGAATATTACCTAACATATCTGAGATTTCAACCATTTGAGCTAAATCATCCATAGTATAGGTCACTTTATCTAATTCTAAACAGTAGATAGCAGCAGATAACTCATTCTTTTGGATCAAATCAATTACATGTTTAGGGGAAAATAAATTATTGTCTTTTAATATTTTAAAAGTTATTTTTCTACATTTTATGTCAATTATTTTAGGGTATAGAATAGTAATTGCAAAAAGAGAATCAACTCGTTTCAAATAATTCAATATATTATCTTTCAACTGATCCGTAATTGTCACATTATAATCAAATTTATCTTGACCTCTCCACAGCACATCTAATAATAGTATAGTTGTTTCATCATTGGGATAATTCAACATGTATTGCCAATACTCTTCCGTTGGGAAAATACCTTGTTTTAATAACTGTATGATTCTATTTTTAGTGATCTCATTTGCAAGTGTTGTAGATGAAATACAACTCTTTTCGGACTCATACACTTGATCCAAACTAGAGTTACAACTCACAACATGAACAGCTGTACCAACTGCCGAGATCATAAACATAGACTTTCCTCCACCAGAGATCTCATCAAAGTCTATTTTAAGTCCAATTATAGCATTTGCTCCAATAGTTGCTGCTCTTGATTTGAGTTCATCTATTACTTCCTTGTAAATTTCTTGTAGCTTTCCTTGGTATGTAGCCGATTTACCTCCAAAGAAGTCTGTAAATGTCGCTGCAATATCAGAAAATATATTTGTTCCTATTACTACGTTTGCTGAGACTAAATCGATATGTTTAAAAATAGTCATGTTAGGGACTGAACTTGTAGTTGAAACTAGCACGTTATATACCATATACAATAGGTCTATTATTAATAATATCACAATATAATAATAAATATTATTTAAATCACTTTAAGTGGAATAAATATTAAGTACTCCCCTATGTAACCACAAAATGAGAATAGCATAGTGGATCTAAGAGAATATATATCCATACAAAAAAAGCAATAAACTGATATACAGCCTATTGCTTTTACACTTGTGGTCTCACCAGGACTCGAACCTGGATCTGAAGTTTAGGAAACTTCCATTCTATCCCTTGAACTATGAAACCAGACTAAAAAACTAATGAAAATAGTTTATATTACTAGTAGCTTTATTTACTCTTTTGTCGAAACATCTCCATCGTAAGACCACTTAATATATGTAGCACCCCAAGTGAATCCACCTCCAAATGCAGCTAATATTAGATTGTCTCCCTTTTTCAAACGTGATTCATAATCCCACAAACATAATGGTAGCGTTGCAGCAGTAGTATTACCAAATTTATCGATGTTAATCATACATTTACTCTTATCAAGACCCATGCGATTTGCCGTCGCATCAATAATACGTAAATTTGCTTGATGTGGTACTAAATATTTAATATCATCTGATGTCAAGTTGTTGCGCTCCATAACATTAACTGCTACGTCTGCCATATTAGATACAGCTGCCTTAAATACAACCTTACCATCCTGGAAAACATAATGCCACTTGTTAGCAACTGTCTCTTCAGTTGATGGAAACGCAGATCCTCCAGCTTTCAAATATAGATGTTGTGCTCCCGATCCGTCTGAATGTAATTCAGAATCAATCAGACCAAAACCATCTGTATCTGGCTCTAGTAAAACAGCTGCCGCTGCATCACCAAAAATTGGACAAGTATTACGATCAGAATAGTCTATTATAGATGACATCTTATCTGCACCAATAACTATGACCTTCTTACAACTTCCTGTCTCAATAAATTTAGAGGCTGTTGTTAATGCGAATAAAAATCCACTACATGCAGCTGAAATATCATAAGCAAATGCCTTTTTCATTCCAACTTTATCACAAATAATATTTGCAGTAGATGGGAAAAACATATCTGGTGTAACCGTTGCACATATAACCAAGTCAATGTCCATTGGATCAACTCCAGTCTTTTTCAACAAATCTTTTACGGCATTTTCGCCCATAAAAGAAGTGCCTAGTCCCTCACCCTTTAGAATGCGTCGAGTTTTGATACCAATACGAGACATAATCCACTCGTCTGACGTATCAACCATACGACTCAATTCTTCATTATCTAATACATAGTCGGGCAAATATGCTCCGACTCCTTTAATTGAAGCAGTAATCTTTCCCATTAACTAAATATTTCTCTTAATTTATCAACTAAATTGCCTTTGACAGTCAACTCAGTTTGTAGAATCATATTCTTTATTGCTAGTTCACTAGAACATCAGATCGGAAGAGCACACGTCTGAACTCCAGTCACTCCGGAGAATCT
>CAMRBL010000116.1 GCA_947040435.1 uncultured Rikenellaceae bacterium | reverse complement strand
TAAGTCTAGCGCCAAAGTCATAGCACCAGTATTTATCAAAGAGTCCATTGTAGACATGATTGCCGAGGAGATACCAATAAAAGTGATTGCACCAACTATTGGATGCATATAATCTACTATTATTGCAGGAACGACTCCACCTATCGGAAGCGTATCATACAGAACTAGAGCTGCCATACCCGTTAGAACGACCAATAAATAGAGAGGTATATAGATAACGAAACTCATCAGAGCCATCTTTTTTGCATCTTTAGAGTTACGAGTTGCAGATAGACGTTGCCACACATTGGCTTGGATCACCCACGCACAACCAAAGGTTATAATGTAAACCAAATATTTATCTACACCAGATAATATATTAGTGAAGTTATCTTTTTTCAGAGTTATAGCCCTATCGGCTATTGAGTCCCAACCACCAGAATTGTCGTATGCAACTATAAATACAGCAATAAGCGATATTAAGAGCAGTACAAATTGAATTATATCTGTTAGCACGACTCCTCTGAACCCTCCAAAAAATGAGTATACGAGCACTATTAACGTACCTACAAGAACTGAGACCTCATAGTCCCAACCAAGAAAAATCCCTAATAAATCTCCCATCCCCACCATTTGTGATGCGGCCGTTATTGTCATAAATAGGAATATCAAGAGTGACAGAAGTTTGGCTACAAGTTTTGAGTACCTAGCCTCCATCATCTCCCCTTGTGTTAAAAAGCCAACTCTTCTAATAAATTTAGAGAAAAAGATCAGTATAAATGTCGACAAAAGAACTGGCGCACCATAATACCAATATGACCCGACCCCTTCATCGAATGCTAGATCTGCCGTTGACATTGCAGATGCTGCGCCCCACCACGAGGCGATAAATGTGATCGAAAGAGCCCAAAAGGGCAATGAACGTCCAGCAAAGAAATAATCCATAACATTGTTACTCTTCTTCTCTCGTGCGACGATGAAAAGGAGCGTAGCAAAATATAGTATTAATAAGGTTATTGATATTATTTTTAGTGGCTCCATTGCTCTATTTTTCTATACTTTTAATTAAAGGTAAATTGCATATATATATATGCACTATATTTACAGAATAAAATAGACCTAAAGATATATATATATTCTTGTTTTACACTCGGCTACATTTTAAATAGTCCAATTCCATTTAAAAACAGTAATGCGATAACAATTGGAATTACAAACTTTACTAACCGATAAATAGTGCCTACAATAAGCACGCCATAAGTACGATTAGTAGTCAATTCTGTGCATATCTTATCTTTAGAGACAAACCATCCGACAAATATTGCAGTAATTGCTCCTCCAATAGGCATTAAATAGTTTGATGATATAGTATCAAAGAAGTCGAACAAATTCATCCCAGCAACAACTATTTTAGAGTCGGGCATCTGACTGATTACGCACATAGAACTTAATATAGATATAAGCCCCCAAACGATAACAATAGCCCTCTTTCTCTTTATCTGAAACTCTTCACATATATATCTAGTCAATACTTCAATAAGAGAGATAATTGATGTCATAGCTGCGGCGATAAGCAGGAAGAAGAACATTATAGAGATAATATATCCTCCTGTCATCTGAGCAAATATATTTGGCAGCGTCAAAAACACCAAATCAGGACCCGAGGTAGGATTAATTCCAAACGAAAATACTGCAGGGAAGATTGCCAAACCTGATAGCACAGCTACTGTAAGATCTGAAATTGCAACATATCCTGAGATTTTAAATAAGTTTTCTGTTTTGGGAAGATATGCACCATATGTAATCATAGCTCCAAGCCCTATACTCATAGAGAAAAAAGATTGTCCAAGGGCCTCCATGACAACACCTGTATTAATTTTACTAAAATCAGGAGTCAATAGAAACTCTATTGCAGTATTAAATCCAGGTAAAGTGAATGAATTTATACACATAGCAACCAAAATTACAAACATAATAGGCATTAATAGCTTACTATATCTCTCTATTCCCTTCTCCATTCCTAGCGAAACGACTCCACAACATACTACGAGAACGAAGAGTGTAAATGAGACACTATGCCAACCACTAGTTGTAAAATTATTGAGCAAAGATGTAAGTTGCTCTGGCGATTGTGTAAAGAATGTTCCCTTTACAGCCTCAATTAAATACTTTATAGCCCACCCCGCAATTACAGAATAGAATGAGAGTATTGAAATTGCAGTAGCAATTCCCACAACGCCAAAATACCTCCAAAAAAGGCTCTTTTTCTCGTCAAATTTCCTAAACGCTCTCACTGAGTTACGTCTTGAACCTCGCCCCAACACAAATTCCGAAAGCATTAAAGGAATTGATATCATAAGTGTTATTATCACATATGTCAATATAAATGCTGCACCACCATTCTCTCCTGCAATATACGGAAATCTCCATATATTACCCAGTCCAATTACAGAACTACCTACAACGGAAATTGTTCCAAACCTACTACCAAAAGTTGTTATTTTACTCATATAAAAAATTACTCCGAAATTATATTATTAATATTTTTTTTATCTGTCTCTTGCAATCTATCGTATATAAATGCGCAGACCCAAGCGTCCGTTGCAGCATAACACTGCTGTTGGTGAGTGAGACATACAGCTGCCCAATTACTCAATCTTTGTGCTTTTGAGACTTTATATCCAAGAATCAGTGCTGTCATCTTTTTCACACTTTTCTCTTCGACACCCCAATCTGCTACGATACTCTGTAAATCAACGAAATTACTAGGCTTAAAGTGCCTTAACTCCTGTAATGCCTTAATATCACCCTTAACATCTGCTCCAATTTTGGCTATACTCTTACTCTCTATTATTTTTATAATAGCCTTATCGAGTCGAATACAACACAATCTGAATAGGTAGCATTTAGTTGGAGTGGAGAGTTGAAGAAGCGCAACTTTATGTGAAACACCCGCCTTAAAAGAGGGTCTAGTCTCTGTATCAAAGCCAATTACGCTATACTTCAGCAAGTCGTTACAAGCGTCATCAATAGCCTCCAAAGTATCTACAACAACAATCTCTCCTTGAAAGTGGATCGTTGGCAACTCCGCAAGCTCTTCGTTTGATATTTTATTTTTAAATTTATTTTGCATAATTACACAAAGGTATCTAATTTATTCTCAATTTTCCGACATTATCAATTGAAATCACACTATCTGAGAGTAATTTATCGACTTCTGAAATAATTTTACTACTATCACCGCCTATCAATGCAACTAATTCTTTTAGATTTTTCTGCGAATCAGACAGTGCTTTTTTGATATTTTCAGGTAATGTATCCGTAGCTATTCGATCTTTTTTACGAGCTATGCATACATCACAACTACCACAGTCACTATCAACAACCTCTCCAAAATACTCTTGAATAGATCTACTTCTACAAACATCCAACGTTTCACTATACCGCAACATAGACTCTACTCGCTCCTCATACATCCTCTTTCTGAACTCATAGCTTTCGGGACTAATAAATAGATCTTGAACACGCAAACGCTCCTCATGGAGAATTAGCAGTGGAGACCTGTTCCCAGGCACATATCTTATGACTCGCAGTTGCCACAACATCTTCAATAATTCATGTACACGCTCCTCTGTATACCCTGTATGATGTGCAATCTCTTGCTCATCAATGGCAACTAGTTTATCTCCAAAAACACCTTGATACATACGCAAAATAGCTTGAATTATGTAATTTAACTCATCTCTTTCTATTCTAATTTTATAGAGATCACTACGACTAACAACAAACATAATTCGTGGAGGGTTATCAGACTCCTCTGTCAATGTTAAGTAGCCATTCAACTGTAATATTTTAAGGGAGTTGATCGCTTGCGTTGAGAATAGTTTGATTGAGGCAGAAAAATCAAAGATATTAAAACTTAATGTGGCGTACTTGCCACCTTCGATCTCAATTTTAAGATAATTGAATAGTGCCTCATAGCACTTCTTAATACTCTCAATAGAGGGAAACTCCATATCGAATCTTTTCTGCGCTTTATATCTATCGTCTGGTGTGGTGAGGAGAAGTGCATATGCACGCTTTCCATCTCGTCCTCCCCTACCCGCCTCTTGGTAGTAAGCCTCCAGAGATCCACAGATATCATAATGTACCACAAAACGTACATTTGCTTGATCTATTCCCAAGCCAAAAGCATTTGTAGCGACCATTATCCTAACCTTACCACTACTCCATAGCTCCTGCCTAGTGCTGCGCTCCAAATACTTCATACCTCCATTGTAGTACTCTGCGCTACAACCGTTCTCTCTGAGAAATTCCGCAATTTCGACTGTTTTTGCTCTAGTTCTCACATATATAATTCCGCACCCCTCTACATTATTAACCACTCTTAATATCTGCTGTAACCTATCCTCAACCTCTCTAACGGCAAATGATATATTAGATCGTCTAAAAGATGTTTTGAATATTTTACTCCTTTTCATCTTCAGACGTGCCATGATATCATCAACAACCTTAGGGGTTGCAGATGCCGTAACGGCTAATATTGTGGCGTCGGGTTGAATATCTCGTAACTCTGCAAGCTTCAAATACGATGGTCTAAAATCGTACCCCCACTGTGAAATACAGTGTGACTCATCAATAGCGATCAAAGATACGTTCATCGTACGAAGCCTCGTGCGAAATAGGGCGCTTTGTACACGTTCGGGGGCTATATAAAGAAACTTTGTACCACCCCATGCACACTTATCCAACACAAGATCAATCTGTCTTGAGGTCATTCCCGAGTGTATCGCAGACGCAAGAATACCCAAAGATTTTAGCCTATCGACCTGATCCTTCATCAACGCAACAAGCGGTGTCACAACAATACAGACACCATCAAGCATCATAGCTGGAACTTGATACAATATAGATTTACCTGCCCCAGTAGGCATTAAAACCATAGTATCTTGCTTTGCGCAGATATTCTTTATTACATCTAACTGATTGGGTCTAAACTCATTATAGCCCCACCATTTTTTCAATGTTGTGTGAAATAGATCTTGTGTCAAGTGATATGATGGTTTAGTTTATTTGAACTCTTCTTTGCGGGGAGTTCATAGCATATATAACTACACAAATACCGCTTTAGCTATTTTTTCTATATTATCCGTTTTAC
>CAMRBL010000115.1 GCA_947040435.1 uncultured Rikenellaceae bacterium | reverse complement strand
AAATGACATATTGAGGGAATTACTCCTTGACAAGTGGGTTAAGCCAAAGATTGAGGAGAAGATTGACTTAATTTGGGTAATGCGGAGACGCTTACACACCAATAATTGCAGATACTTTTTACTATCCATTTACGCCTTGCTCTTTCGGATCGACTCTCCATACAACTCAACTTGGAATTCCAGTTAAAGATAAACATAAATCCGAATCTCACGACTCGGATTTATGTTTACACTATATTTTTTACTGTGCCTCCAATTATTCACCTACATCAATAGTATGTAGATCTTTATATTTACTCATATCAGAGAGAATCACCACCTCACCACTCTCTAATCCACTCACAACCTCAACCATATCAAAATTACTTTCACCCAACGTAATTTTTCGTTTCTCAGCTCTATCACCATCTACAACCCATAACTCATAATCTCCAGCACCAATATAATATGAGTAGTTATCTAAACGCAATACATCCTCTCTAATGGAGTTTACGATCTGTAAATCAACTTGTAATCCAGAGCGTAATTTTTCATGATCGCTTTTATCTATAGTAACCGTAAAGTGAATTATACCCGCATCAACAGATGGTGCAATATTACCAACAATACCCGAGAGCCGTTCGCCTGCAAGTTTAAATTCGACTCCGTTACCTGGAGAGATCTTATCTGAATAACTATCTGTTAGTTCACCTTTAATCTTGTAATCATTCAAATCAGACACAATAGCTAACTGTGTCCCCACTGAAATTGGTGCACCAATCTGATCATTAACCCACGTTAGCGTCGCTTCTCGAGGCGAAGAGACTGAAGTCTCTCTAATTGTTTTATTTAATAGCATAGCTTTCTTCTCCGCAGCCTTATAATCTAACTCTTTTGCCTTTATGTCAATCTTTGCATTCAACTTTTGATTTTCAAACTTCTGTTTAAGTTGTGCAAATTTCATCACCTCCACTTCACACTCTAACTCAGTCTGCTTAACCTTGTCGGGAGTACTTGACCCGATACTGTCCAAGTATATCTCATTACTAAGTAGTACTTTCATACGTTCCAACCTCATACCATCTATCTTAATCTGCATTTCGGTATCATTTAGAGTACTTTGAGTAATTAACTTAAACTGCTCTAACCTCAACAACTCTAGACTTAATGCATCTTTTTGTTTCTCAACATCCGCATTAAAAGAGTCTAAATCCAACTCCAATATAGGATCACCCTCCATAAGATAGTCACCAGCTCTTTTGACCACTGAAATTATCTTTGTGGATATAGGAGATGTTATCACCTCCTCGTATAGCGGCACAACTTTTCCAGATGCTGAGATAGAGATAGATAACGCCCCCTGATCAACAGTCGAAACCTTTATATCCGATAGGGAGATAGATGGTTTAAGAAAATTTACAAGCAATGAAAAGGCAACAACAACGCATACGATCGTAATACTGATTTTTACTATTCGCTTTCTTAATCGTTGCTTAATAACTTGTTTAGATATTTTTTTGTCCATGATGTCTGTGAAATATTGTTAATAATCTCTTTTCTATTAATAAAATCATAAAGCGAAACTTCTCTCAATTGATAGTAATATATCCATGAGTAATATAGTTGATTAATATAATTACGTTTTGCATTATCCTCCTCGATTTGTGCAGTATTTATATCTAGAACATTTATTTGACCCATTACAAATGTTTCATAGGCTATCTTATATCGATTCTGCGCTATAGAATCCGCCAGCTTATACATCTCAACCAATTGAGGTTGAGTCTCAATTTTATCAACTAATATCCTTACACTCTGCTCAAAATTTTGTACATCTTGAGTTATCCGCCCAACTTCAACCTCTTTTTGATAATTTGCAATTACGACCTCTCCTTTACCCCTACCCCAATCAAGAATAGGAACTCTAATCCCTAGACTCACAACTGATATATTCTGTAAATTTTTATATGAATTTGTAAAAGTAGTGTTATTGCCCGAATATCCAAATGAAGCATAAGCATCTATTTTAGGACCTCTGTTGGATTTAGCTTGTGCGATTTGTCTCTCTGAATCTATTGACCTGCGCCCAACACTCTCAAAAAAGGGGTTGTTCGATTTAACTGCTGCCATCACCTCATCATAGGTGATAGATAGAGCGGGTGAGTCTGCTGGCATCTCAGGAACTAACTCAACTAAGTCGTCATAACCAAGAAATGTTCGGAGTTCATACATACGCCCATCATAGTTTTGGTTCGCTTCTATAATCGAAGCTGAAGCATTTGTATAGCCAAACCGTAGCTGTTGAAGATCATTTTCTGATATTAATCCTAACCTCTTTTTATTCTGAGCAAACTTATATAGCTGCGTTGCATTTTTTAAATTTTGTTCAGCTATATTTTTATTTATCATAGAGAGAAGAAGATCAAAATAGTAGTTCACTGTTTGTAAACATACAGCCTCAAGATCTGCAATGTACTGTTTTTGTGACTCTACATTCTTTATTGGCTGAATACGCATATCCCACTTCAAGCGATTGTAAGAGAATATAGGCTGAGAAAGCGTCACCATTGCAGGTGAAGTTAGGTAATTTGTAGTATTATCACCGTCTAACCCATCTAGCCTATTAATTTGAGAGTTAAAAGATATAGCACCACCAGTTAGGGCTATATTTTGGGTTATCGACACCTCCAAACTCTCCTCTATGGAGCTATTGGATACAAATTTATATGAACCATCTGCATTTTGATACCTATTATATGATCTATTTAAGCGTGGTACAGTACCTTTAAGGCTCACATTAGGAAGAAGATCTGCTCTGAAATTTCTATATTGCCAATGAGCAATATGAAGCTTATTCTTCGCCTCCATAGCCCGTACAGATCTCTCCTTAGCTATCTCAATCGCCTGCTGAAGAGTTACTCTTTTTATGATTGACTGAGCTGAAGCATGGATGAAAAATGATGTAAAAATTGAAATTAATACTATTTTACTCATATTTAAGTGTTTTTGAGGGGTGAATTTTAGATACAACATAAGCAGGATGCCAAGCACTGAAAACGGCAAAAATAGACATTATAATAACTGTTATCCCAATTGCGGCAACATTCACAATGGTAAATTCACAGATAAAATGGGCTAATATCAGCCCGGGGATCATAGATAGTGCAGTTACAACGACACTCTCTTTTATGACTAACCACATCAATCTCCTTGGTGTTGAACCGACAGCAATTCTCAATGCAAACTCTTTAACCCTCTTTTGTGATGTTAGCCAAAAAATACCGTATGTACCTATAAAAGCGAAAATAAGCAAAAATAGAGTTGGGATTGTCTGGAAAGCAATATCAGTTACGACTCCTGACATCATAGTAACTTTTAACTCATCAGAATCCATTGTATATGGTGATACATTTTTATTTTTCATTAACTTATTAAACTCTCTAAAGTAATCAGACACAAAAAGATCTTTGTCATGTACTTTTACAACCTTAGTTCCATACATATTCACTCCACCAATATCTAATGGGATAACTATGGATGGGATAGATGGGGAGAATACATAGTTTTTAAGTCCAGAAACAACACCTACTATCGTGAAATTTTGATTTTTAAAACTAAATTTCCTACCGACAGATCTATCCCATTTTAATGTCTCAGAAATATCTTCGGTTATCACTGCCGACCAAGAGCCATCGGAAAGTTTACTGTCAGAGATCCAATCCCCCTCAACCATATCAGGAGCAAAGACCCTCATACCGTACTTGTCAGCCCCCTTTGCAACAACCTTTAATTTGATATTATCAAAAACAACTGAGTCAAGATTACTATACTCAGCATTATTCAAGTACGGGAGAAGTTTGTGGCTCTTTGTTAAGGCTATTACATTAGAATCTTCTTTTAAATCATCTACTAAAATAGCCATCTTACGTCTCACCTCAACTAAAGTTGAATCTTTCCGATTAGTCTCCGTATATCCAAAAGTTATGACATCAGCAGTATTTAACATACCTGGTTCATTATACTTATGGACTGCAATAGATATTGAAACTATACTAAGCATGAGTATGATAAAAACTAATGCTTGCTCAATAAAGATGCCTAAGAATCTTTTTACAATACTACTACTCTGATTAAAATCACCTTTTAATACATTTGAAATATTACTTTTTGCAATTAAATATGCAGGAATACCTCCTGAGATCAAGGTAAATAGTAGTGAAAGTGGAAGAATCCCGCAAATCAATGTTGAAAAATCAATATTTGTAATTAAATACTCTCTCCCTGCCGTAGCATCACTTAAAAACAAGATACTTATTAGGGTTGCGATAGGGGTAGCCAGTAGAGCTCCAATAATAGTTCCAACGACAACAAGAAGTAGATTATCTACCATAATCTGTATAAACGACGAGAAGATAGTTGCACCCATACTTCGCCTAATAGCGATCTCTTTTGCTCTATTATTTATGATTGCAATATTTATTACAACAATGTTTATTGCAGGGATAAGGAGCAGAATCAATAATATAATAGGTATGCCATAAGATACTCTATCACTACCAAATGATCCAATAAACTTCTCTCTCTGTGTTGCCAGATCATCACTCTCTAGATCAATATCAATAGATCTATTTTTATAATGATACTTCAGTGCAGAGGCGACTTCATCCTTAAAATCATCCACGTCAACCCCCTCCATAGGGAGAATAAATAACGTTTGAGCAGCGTTAGAGCCTCTAAATTTATTCAATGTAGATGGTGCCCACACTTGACCATACTCGAACCAAGTAGGATAGTCATCAATAACACCAACAACAGTGAAGATAATATTATTAAGCTCTATTTTCTGACCAACAATTTCATCTGTCTTAAAATTAGACTCTACAAAAGTTTTAGTCAACACTAATACAGGAATCTTTGATGTAACCTCCTGCTCAGTAAAAGGACGCCCAGCAATAAAATCGAATCTATTAATCTTCCAGTAGTCACTACTCACAAATGAGACATAACGATCCATATACTTACCGTTGATAAGCATATTTACGTCTTGCATATTTCTCCACGCACAGAGTTCATACTCCTTGATGTTATCCAAAAACAGCGGTACATTTTCGTCACTCAGACCCATTACGTACTCTCCATTTTTATCTTCAAGATACTGCTCCACACGCACTACTC
>CAMRBL010000114.1 GCA_947040435.1 uncultured Rikenellaceae bacterium | reverse complement strand
GTGATGAAGTTGTGTATCGATCAGAGTGGAGTCCTTCATAATCAGGTGTTCCTTACTCAAGATAGAGTTGAGGTTAACTTCGATATGCCACTTGCTGAGATCGTATTCGATTTCTATGACAGATTGAAGAGTATATCTAAGGGGTACGCTTCGTTTGACTACCACCAAACGGGATATAAACCAAGTAAGTTGGCTAAATTGGATATTCTACTGAACAGTGAACCAGTTGACGCTTTGTCGTCGCTGATATATAGTGACCATGCATATGATTTCGGTCGAAAAATGTGTGAGAAGCTAAAGGAACTTATCCCTCGTCAACAGTTTGATATTGCCATTCAAGCAGCGATTGGAGCTAAAATTATCGCAAGAGAGACTGTTAAAGCTGTTCGAAAGGATGTTACAGCGAAGTGTTATGGAGGAGATATTTCTCGTAAGCGTAAACTTCTTGATAAGCAGAAGAAAGGTAAGAAACGTATGCGTCAAGTTGGAAATGTTGAAGTACCACAAGAGGCTTTCTTGGCAGTACTTAAAATGGATTAAATTTGTATGTAATCTGTTCACTGCATGTGTGCAGCGTTACCCACGTAGGGCAGTTATAGCAAACTATTGGTATGATTTTTGAGTCGTTAAATAGTGTAAATATTAAAATAAGTTATAAATTATGAGGAAAATAATTTTATTAACGTTAGTTTTATTTGTTACTAAAATAGGTTTTAGTCAAGAGACTCAGCGAATACTCACTTTTGAAGAGGCTCTGAATTTAATGTTAGAGCAAAACCCAAATATTGAGGCGCATGAGTATGAGGCTAAAGCTGCTGATTTTGAGCGCAAGTCTGCTATTGGACTTAGGATGCCAAAGATTGGCATTGCAGGAGCTTATACTCATTTAGGTGAGGATATACGTGTTGATTTCAATGAGTTTAAGCCAGCGGTTAAGGGTGTTGTAGATGGATTAACCCCTCTCTTACCACCATTGCCCCCTGAAATACTACAACAAGTTGGACAGGCATTTGCCAAAAACTGGGGTGGTTACTCGCTTCAAAATCAAGATTTTGGATTCATAGGAGTCAATGCAACCCTTCCAATATATTTGGGTGGTAAAATAAATGTTGCAAATAGAGTAGCACGAATAAATCTAGCTAGTATCGTAAAGAAAGGTGACCAGAAGACAAATAGTCTAATATCTGAACTCGTTGAGCGATACTATGGTTTGGTGCTGTCTAATGAGGTTGTGAAGGTTAGAAAAGAGGTTGTAGATGGAGTTAGACTACACCTGCATGATGCTATTGAACTAGAAAAAAATGGAATTATAGCGAAGGGAGAACGTCTTTTTGTAGAGGTTAAAATGGCAGAAGCAGAGCGAGACTTGCGCACTGCAATTTTAGATGTGAATACAATTCATAGTGCTATGTGTAACACTATGAATGAGAGAAATAACTTTTTGCCAATATCTACCATGTTTATTTTGGAAAATATTGCGGAGTTGGATCACTTTCAAGATCTTGCAATGCAGCACAATCCAATATTGAATCAAGTCGCACTTAAACGAGATATGGCAAGTGAGGGTGTTAAGATGGAGCGTTCTAACTATCTTCCAGAGATTGTTGCTATGGGAGGGTATAACTTTTATGAGTATAAGGTCAACAGTTTGGTGCCTCAATGGGGTGTTGGACTAGGAATTAAGCTGACTCTTTTTGATGGTCTCCACAGAGAGTATAAACATCGTGCTGCAAAACAGACTTTAAAGCAAGTAGATGCAATTGAGAGAGGTGCGCAGAGTGATATTCTACTTTTGATCGAGAAATTATATAGTCAGTTGATGACTTATAACGATCAAGTGCCATCAATCCAGTCGTCATTGACATTTGCGCAGGAGTATTTGAGGATTAAAACGGAGGCTTTTAAAGAGGGTATGGCATCATCATCAGATGTTATTGATGCAGAGCTTAATCTAGCAAAAATAAGGATTGAAAATGCAAAGACAGCGTATTTATACGATGTTACTCTAGCCAAGCTATTAGAGGCATCTGGAGTAAGTGGAGAGTTTAATCTCTATGCAAATGGTCAATCTGCGAATAAAATAAAATTTGAATAATAAAATTTGGGTATGAAAAAAAGTAATATTGTAGGTTTAATTATTGCTGTATTGGGTTGTGTGGCAGTAATCGTTTTTGCGGGATGGTTTATCAATGATAAAGCACCAACGATACTCCAAGGAGAGGCTGATGTTACAAGTTATAAAGCATCTTCAAAGATCCCAGGGCGTATTGATGAGATATTTGTCACTCAAGGTCAGATTGTCAAGAAGGGAGAGCTTCTATATACACTAAGCACTCCCGAGATTGATGCTAAATTAAATCAGGCAAAAGCGGTGCAAGTTGCTGCTGGAGCGCAGAGCAAGAAGGCATCGGTAGGTGCACGAGTTCAGCAGATTGCGGGAGCTAAGAGTATGTGGAAAAAGTCTATTGCAGGACTTACTTTAGCGAATGCAACTTACCAAAGGATTAAAAATCTATATGACAATGGAGTTGTTCCAGCCCAAAAATATGATGAAGCATTTGCGAACTTAGAGGCGAGCAAAGCGACAGCGCAAGCGGCGAAATCACAATATGACATGGCGTTGGCTGGTACTCGTAAAGAGGACAAAATTGCGGCAGAAGCTCTCTTGGCTCAGGCAACGAGTGTTGTTGCAGAGGTTGAGTTGTATGTTTCAGATGCGTGTGTCTACTCTCCAGTCGATGGCGAGGTCTCTACAATCATTGCAGAGCAGGGTGAACTGGTTGGTGCAGGCTACCCAGTTATTACAGTTCTTGACATGAGTAGCGTGTGGACATCGTTTAACATTAAGGAGACCCTTCTACCGAAAATAAAAGTTGGGACAAAACTTGTTGGATATGTTCCAGCACTGGATGTGAACGTTGAATTTAAGGTCTATTATATCGCTGCACAAGCGAGTTTCGCAACGTGGTCGGCTACAAGAACACAAGGTGGTTTTGATGTTAGAACTTTTAATGTAAAGGCTCGTACATCTGCAACCATTCCAGACTTTCGTCCGGGTATGAGTGTTATTGTAGATTGGGATAAGATTCAGTAGCCTCTACAAAAGAGGGGGATTACAGACTCTGTTAATCTTAAGTTCTAGTAGTCTGTTTTCGAATTTAGAATTGAGATAACTTTTCTATGCTGGAGGCACTGCGTAGTCTTAGTGACCAAATGTAATATAAATAAAATTTAGAATATGAATTTTCTTAAAGCGACAAAAAGTGCTTTCAATCGAGAACTCAAACAGATTCGCACGAGTATTGCACTTCGTGTACTGATGTTTGTTCTCCCTGTGCTGTCGCTACTATTTTTTGCTCTATTCTTTCAGGAGGGTGTCGCTCAGAATATTCCAATTGCTGTGTGTGATTATGATAACACAACGTTGTCAAGGAAGTTAACTTCTATGATAGGGGCGACTCCAAGTGCCAATGTTTGTTATGAGATCTCCAGTACTTTGGAGGGTGAGCAGATGGTCAAAAGTGGTGAAATACAAGCATTTGTGTTAATACCAAAGAATTTTGAGCAGAACATATATAATATCACAAAAACAGAGGTTGTAGCGTATATAAGTGGGTTAAATATCTCTGCTAACGGTATGTTGGGCAAGGATATTCAAACTGCTGTAACAACATTTTCAAGTGGCATACAGATCCAGATGTTGCAAAAAAGAGGAATGTCTGAGAAACAAGCCTATGTTGCTATGATGCCTATCGCGTTTGATAAACATATATTGTTTAATCCATATGTGAATTATGGCTACTATCTTTTGCCTAGTTTCATGCCGATGATGTTGATGATTTTTACGATATTATTGACTATACTCGCAATTGGACAGGAGCTTAAATACTCAACGGCGGGAGATTGGATGAAGAGTGCGGATAATAGAATTATTGCCGCCCTTGTTGGTAAACTACTACCGTATACGTTAGTCATGATGTTGATGAGTATCTTTATGAATGTAATTATGTATACGTGGTGTGGAATACCGTTGAATGGTAGTCGTTTAATGATCTATTTGTCAACGTTTGTATTTGTATTATCATATCAAGCAGTAGCTATATTTATTGTGACACTAGTTTCAAATTTGAGACTTGCGCTCTCCCTTGGAGGAGGTTACTCAGTATTAGCATTCACATTTTCAGGGTTGACATTCCCTTTAATCGCAATGGAGTGGTGGATAAAATGGGTTAGTTTAATATTTCCATTTACCTTTTATACCGACATTTTTATAGATCAAGCGTTGAGAGGAGCTCCAGTTATGTACTCATTGAAGAACATTGGCTATATGATAATCTTTGTCGTGTTGCCTGTCATATTGCTACCTAGATTGAAGAAAATAGCAACCGATTCTCGTTACTGGGGTAAGTTGTAGTGTATTGCAGTAACGTAACAAGTTTTTTATGCCCATAAATTATAGTTTATGAAGACCAATAGATTAAGAGTAAAATATAAAGAGTTTAGTTCTGTTGTCACCACGGAGTTTAACCATATCCGAAAGGATGAGGGTATATTGCTGATTCTAGTATTTGCGATGTTGATATATGCAACCATATACTCTCTAGCGTATAGCAATGAGGTGTTGCGAAACATACCGATAGCAGTGGTTGACCATAGCCAGACTACTTCGAGTCGTGAATTAATAGATAATATAGATGCTGCGCCAAATATCTTTACATCGTACTCACCTTCGAGTATGGATGAGGCCGAGAAACTTCTATATAATAGAGAGATTTACGGTATAGTATATATTCCTAAGACGTATGAGAAAACTTTACTAAGAGGTGAGAGATCTACGATTGGTATCTATGCTGATGCGAGTTATTTTTTGATGTATAGACAAGTATTTTCAGATGTCGTTGCGGTGATAACTGATATTGGTGCAGTCGTAAAAAAGAATAACCTTATTATTGGGGGTGCTAACGAATATCAAGCAGAGGTTATTTCTGAGCCTATTGTATATAAGACAAAGAATCTTTTCAATCCATACTTAGGGTATGGAACTTTCATAATGCCCGCAATCATAATACTACTAATTCAGCAGACTTTGCTTGTTGGTATTGGTATGATTGGAGGTACATGGCGAGAGTTTGGTGGGTACAGTAAGTTGAAGTTGGCAGGAGAGAAGCGTGTGTCAACACTCCCAATCGTATTTGGTAAAACGGTGGTCTATTTAGCGATATATGCACTCTCTATTTTGTATGTTTTAGGGATACATTATAAGTTGTTTGACTATCCGATGAATGGTTCGGCATCTACAATTATTACATTTTTGTTCCCGTATGTTCTATCGTGTATATTTTTA
>CAMRBL010000113.1 GCA_947040435.1 uncultured Rikenellaceae bacterium | reverse complement strand
CAAAGGTAAAAAGTATTAATTCGTCTCACAAGATGGTATCGCGGATACGCTTACGTTTTTACTAGGATTGTAAAGCCATACAATGAGCCTATTGGTAGGGTTTCGCCATTCGTGCGAGCCTTGCTGTTAATGTCTGCGAGCTTTGTTCCAATGGCTTTAGGATCGCTTCCTTCTACTCCTGTTAGAGTTATTGGATTGAGTTTATTTCCATCCTTGTCAAGCTGTACACGACTATTGAAGGTGTTAAAATCTCCCTTTATGCGAGATGCAATTTCGCCATAGCTATCAATTGTCCTTACTATCTCCTCTAACTTAGATTTAGACGATGATTTACTACGGTTAAAGGCGTATCGCTCACTTTCAAGAGCTGTAACCGTTTTCTCTAATTTAGCTTTCTCTAGTAGCTCCGTATTACCCGAAAGTATAGCAACGTACTCTGAAAAATTCATACCAGCCTTTTCATCCATTGTGCCCTCATCAATGGTACGTGAACCAAGGTTGTTGGTTTTTAACTGTTGGATGAATTGTTGCTTATTGTAGAGCAAGTTGAATTTATAGCTATCCAATGATTTCTCTACTGCGTATATTATCACATCGACCTTATTGTCAGCGTGCAGTTTAGCTATTTCATTACCTTTTCTTACCGCTCGTCCGTCTCGTTGTTCAAGGTCAGAAGGTCGCCACGGAGTATCTAAATGATGGATAGCTACGGCTCTTTTTTGAGCGTTTACACCTGTTCCAAGCATAGATGTCGAGCCAAATAGTACTCTAGTGTTTCCCTCATTCATAGATGCGATAACGTCTCTTCGTGCTTTCTCTGTTTTGCACTCTTGAATAAAGCGTATTTCGTGTGCAGGGATATTATGATCCTCTACTAATTTACGTTTTATCTCAGAATATGGATTCCATACGCCTGGCTTATATGTGCCAAGGTCGGAGAACACAAATTGAGTTCCTTTGTGAGCATCGTACTTATTGTAGTATTCGGCAATTTTGGCAGCACAATGAGATGCCTTATTGTCTATGTGGTCTTCATAATCTCTATCTATCATACGCATATCTAGCGACATTTTACGTGCATAATCTGTTGCAATAAGCATCTTTGCTTTCTCTTCGGTTGGTGATAGTGGTGGACGTCCAAGTATCGTTGCATCGCCAGTCTCAGCAAACCTCATTAGCTTTTGGATAAACTCCTCTTGTTGTGGTGTTGGTGGGATATTATGTAGTATCTCATTCTTTTCGGGGCGATCAATACCAATCATTGCAGCAGTTCTGTAGTCTGTAATTTCAGAGTAGAAGTTGGCTAACTCAGGAACTTTGATAAAGTATCTAAACCTCTCCTTTTGCACGATCTGATTAGTTACCGAAAACTCATAATCTATGGTCTTTTTTGCAAATATCGCCGCCCAAGCATCAAAGGTTTTAATACCTTGCTTGTCAAGTGCTTTCGGACGTAGATACTTAAAGAGTAGATACAATTCGGTAAGGGAGTTTGATATGGTTGTACCTGACAAGAATGTAGCTCCTAAGTCTCTGCCTGTCTGCTCTTGAATGGTGCGTATAGCAAAAAGCATATTCAAAGCTCGTTGGCTACCATCCGTATTTCCAAGTCCAGCCACTCTGTCGTGGCGAGTGTTAAACATTAAGTTTTTAAACTGGTGGCTCTCATCCACGAAGATATGATCTATGCCCATAGTTTTGAAATCTACTACATTATCTTTGCCGTTTTCAATCGTAAACTGTATCTCTTGTAGTTTGGCTGCTAAATTCATTTGTCTCTTTACAAGTCCTTTTTCCATTGATCGAGAGATATTGCCTCCTTGCTCTCTGATTAACTCTAAATTTTCCTCCACGCTATCTAACTCCAATTGTAAAATATTGGCTTGTATCTCTGGTGATTGAGGTATTTTGCCAAATTGGTCGTGTGTTAGAATAATGCAATCCCAATTGTTATTCTTAATATCGTTAAAAATACGTTCTCTGTTTTTAGGTGTAAAATCTTCCTTGCCAGGGTATAGTATTTTTGAGTTCGGATATGCAGTTTGGAAGTTGTGAGCAATCTCTTGCACATTGGCTTTCAATGCTAATATCATGGGCTTATTGGCTATCCCTAAACGCTTCATTTCGTATGCAGTGATACACATTGTCAGAGTTTTGCCCGTACCAACTTGATGGTCGCATATACCGCCACCATTGAGTTTTTGCATCCAAATTACATCTTTTTGGCTGTTGTAAATGCTATCAATTCCAAATTCTTGCTTTAGACTCTCCATCTTGAGGTCGGGAAATGATTGGTGTGAGCCATCGTATATAGGTTTTACAAAACAGTTGAATTTACCGTTGTAGAGATTTGTTAGTCGTTGTTTGAACTCGTCACTCTGCTCGTTAAGCCACTCAGTAAACCCACCTCGTATCTCATCTATCTTACTATTTGCCATCTGTATAGCTTCGCTATCACGCACTTTAACCTCCTTGTCACCTACCATAATCTTTTTGGTTATGTCAGGTGTCGTGTTAAGTAGTGCATTTTTTAGTAGCGACAAACCATCATAGGTGCGATGTTCGCCCCTTACGCAAAATTTATCCCAAATGTTTGCATTACGATAGTTGCATTTTACGGCATATTCATCGGCACTTGAATTATACACGATCTTAACATCTGTGTCATATAAATATGATGCAAATTGAGAGTAGATGCCCGTAGGTATCCAACGTTCGCCAAGGTTAAAATCAAGATCATCAAATTGTATCTGCTCAGGTTCTGCATCTTTAAGAGCTAAAAGTGACTCCGTTGCTAATTTATCATCTGGGTTGCTAATTAGATAAGTTTCTATGCTCTCAGCCTTTTCAATTACGTTACCAGAAATTAACCTTTCGGCTATCTCATAACTACTCACAAGTGGATTGTAATAAATTTGTCCTTGTAGCTCCTGCAACATCTCGCTCTGTTCCATCTCTGGAAGTAGTGAGGTCATATACTCCAAATCAACCTCTCCATATTTGTTGAGTGATGCAGATAGTGCATTTCGTGGGGTATCGACTGCGGTTATTTCATTCTGCGAAAATGCCACAGGTTGAGAGAAAATATCAGCTTTAATAGTCTGATTATCTACTATGCGTTCCAAAAATAGAATCTCCCTACCTCCTGCATCCATCTGAATAAGGTCGTTATTCTTAGGCTTATGTAGGTATCCGAATTTATCCACAAAGCGATCATAAAGCATATTCAGCTTATCTCGTTTTGGGGTGTCTGCTATACGATTATCTTGCTCAAAAGAGTATAGCTCGTGGTATGTATTACGAATATCTATGTACAAAAGTGCTTTTTGTCGAATGTCGCTAGGTAGGTCAAGAGGTTGAAAAAACATCTCATCATCCATGTTTTTAGAGTAGACACCCACTTGAAAATCAGAATCAACCAAAGAGCCCTCTTTGATATAATCTCCACGTAAGCCATTATACTCTCTTGGTTGCATACCTTTCTCTTTGTCAAGTTGCCACCATAGCTCACCACTCTCATGCATACCAAATGCAGTGGGAGTCTCATTTTGTGGTTGTGGTGTGTTAAATAGATTCGGTTTTTCAGCTACCTCTTTATTGCTCTTTTTCCTGCGTTTTGTTGTTGGTTTGACGGGGCGTTGCTCCACACTCATACCAAACATACCGTATAGGTTCATTAGTGGAGATTGGGCAATTGCTGGTTCTGCAACTACTTTTATTGGTTGTTCTGTGACTTCAATTTTCTGTAATGGTGCATATTTGTTATATAAATCAATGTTTAATTGTTGGTTTAAATCCTCTGATAACATACGGCTTAAATCTGTTGCAATACCTTTTACACCATCACTATGGTTAAACACAATAGCAGGTTTGCCGTAAGGGTCTGTATCTGCTTTCCAATCTGTATGAATAATACGAGATAAGTTACGAAAGTAGGTATTAAACATCATACCATTAGAGCGTGGTTTGGTCTTGACGAATCGTTGCTCATCTTCGTTAAGCTCCGTTTTTGCACTATTCTTTTGTAGTATAATTAGGTCGCTACCAACTTCAGTATTGGCACTATCAATAAATAGATTATTGGGTAGACGAATAGCAGACACAAGATCGCAACTGTTCATCAACCACTCACGTATGGGTGTATTTTGTGTAGAGTTCATTACCCCTTGAGAGGTAATGAACGCAAGTATTCCACCCTCACGAATAGAGTCTACACCTTTTACAAAGAAGTAGTTATGCAGTGAGCGTGTTGCTAATTTCTTGGCAGAGTCTTGACTTTTGGAGAATTGTGGGTCGAAAACTGCGACATCTCCAAATGGTATATTTGATGATACAACATCAAAATAACCATTAAAACGACTATCAATCTCCTCAAAACCATTTACTTTGACCTTAGATTCGGGGTGTAAGGCACGTAACATCTGCCCAGTAAGTAGGTCTTTTTCAAAACTCACTATACTACTATCTGGTGCAGAATTTTTATGAAATTCAGAAACAAATTCACCCATACCTGCCGATGGGTCAAGTATCTTGTTTGGGACTATTCCAACGTTACTAATAGCATTGGCAATACTCTCTACTACCTCGGTAGGTGTGTAGAATGCAGTAAGGATTGAGCTTTTTAATGAGCCAAAGTAACGTTTGTACTCCGTTTCATCTTTGCTGTTATCACGTATTACAGTGTGTAGCTCTGCGACTAATGGAAATAATTCTAGTTCCGATTTGTTCCAGTGTACAGTATCAGCAAGTGATGATGCAGGGGATAGAATACATTTCAATCCTCCAAAACCTGAATACTCTTTTAGTGTTGATTGCTCTTCGCTTGTGGCTGTGCGTTGTTCTCTTTCGAGGGTAAAGGCTACCTTTATCGCCTCGATATTGGCTTTGAGATGTGCCTTTTTATTGTACGCCATTATCCTCAATCCAAATTAGAATAGCACCTGTGAGTTCTGTGTAGAGTTGCATATATTCACTACTACCTGCAAAATCGTCAGTAAGATTATATTTACTAAAGACATCTGCGAGATTAGGATATAGTTTTATAGCAAACTCTGCCGCTAATGATGTTGGAACTTCATCTGTAAACTCATTCCAAAGTATCTCTACGATGGTATCATGTAGTGAGAAGTGTAGTCCTCGATACAGTGCTTCGTTTGCAAGCTCAGAGGCTTGAATATGTGTAGAGCCGTCAATAATGGCATCTGAGAATATCTCCGATGCAAGTTCTGCACGAGCCTTAATAAATGCTGTGTCTGTTGCTTTGTGTGGATGGCTTAGTCTTAGGAAAGACAATAGCGATAGACCGTAGTATGAAAATTCTACTACATTATTATTTTGTTTCATTG
>CAMRBL010000112.1 GCA_947040435.1 uncultured Rikenellaceae bacterium | reverse complement strand
CTTTATTTGTGGTGTTAGATACCGATGTAATTTTATTTGAAGTGATATATGTTTTTCGAAATACTCCTCGTTTTGCCATGAGCCTACCATATCCATTATCTTGTGATATGTCATTTAGGTATCCGCTACACTCAATTATATCGCCATATTTTACTATGTTGGAGGTATCTATATTGACTTCGACTCTTTGTTCCGCAGATACTATATCTACACTATTAGTAGAGTAGCTCTTGAGTGTTCCGTACACTCTTTGCCATCTGCCACGAGTTGAGATATTATCGTCAATGTCAATACTCATATTAATGTACTCTCCACTTGGCAGAAAGTTCTTAGGTGTATGAATTGAGGAGGTGACTAAACCTATGCTAAATATGAATGTTGCTGTATAGATGTAGCTTATGAATAGTTTTGTTGTTCGTATGTACATAGAGACCACTAGAGTCATAGCACTCAGTGCACAGATTATTGACGCAGCAAGTAGTGATAATTCGCAGTAATAGCCATAAATAATCCCCAATGCTAATATTATAAATATAATAGAGAAGGGATTCAATAATATCCAATTACGCAACCTCATATCTATCTGCCCCAATTTTCTCTATCAAGACTTCTGTAACCAATAGACTCTGCAATGTGGGTAGGAAGAATCTCTCTCTCTCCAGCCAGATCAGCTATTGTTCTCGCAACTTTTATAATTCTGTCGTGTGCTCTAGCTGATAGGCTAAGTTTAGCTATTGCTCTCTCTAGTAGGGATGACGATTCACTACTCAATTTGCAATATTTACGAATCATCTTACTATTCATCATAGCATTTGTATGGACATAACTACAATCTGAAAAGCGTTGAGATTGTATAGTCCTAGCAGCAACGACGCGTCGTAAGATATCTTGGCTACACTCTTCAACGCTGTCGCCAACCATTAGACTATTTTCCACAGGTGTAACCTCAATATGCATATCTATTCTATCCAGAAGAGGACCTGAAATTCTATTAATATATCTATGTACGGAGTTGCGAGAGCAGACGCACTCCTTTGTTGGATGGTTGAAATACCCGCAAGGACATGGATTCATAGATGCTACCAAAATAAAATTTGCGGGGTACTCCACAGTATATTTTGCTCTTGATACAACTATCTTCTTATCCTCTAGTGGTTGCCTTAAAACCTCTAGCATATTTCGTCCAAATTCTGGTAATTCGTCGAGAAATAGTATTCCGTTATGAGCAAGAGATATCTCTCCAGGTTGAGGACTCGCCCCTCCTCCTACAAGAGCAACTTGTGAGGTGAGGTGGTGAGGTGCTCTGAATGGACGCTTTTTTAATAGCCCACTTTCTGCTCCTAGCTTCCCTGCCACAGAGTGTATTTTTGTTGTCTCTAATGCTTCGTTTGTACTAAGAGGGGGAATTATTGTTGGTATTCTCTTCGCTAACATAGTTTTACCCGAACCAGGAGAGCCAATCATTATAACGTTATGACCTCCAGATGCGGCAATTTCTATTGCTCGTTTTATGTGTCTTTGACCCTTTACATCGCTGAAATCATCTTCATACTCACCTAGCTCATAGTACAAATCACTACTTAGTATCTCATACTTTGCAGGTTCGATTATACAATCTCCATTGAGAAATTGTATAACTTGAAGTAAGTTGTTCACACCTATAACATCTAATCCTTCGACAACAGCGGCTTCATTTGCATTCTCAACGGGAAGTATAATACCCTTGAAA
Source organism: uncultured Rikenellaceae bacterium (assembly GCA_947040435.1). Lineage (GTDB taxonomy): Bacteria > Bacteroidota > Bacteroidia > Bacteroidales > Rikenellaceae > CAMQVY01. The sequence continues at coordinate 3,708 of CAMRBL010000112.1, read as the reverse complement.
TTATCCGCCAACGCCTCAATGGCAATTGGTAGTACCCCTTTGATCGGAGTTAAATCTCCATTCAAAGAGAGTTCGCCTATAAGAATGTAGTTCTCAAGCTTGTCTACGTGGCACTGCCCCGATGCTGCAAGTATTGCGATTGCGATAGGGAGATCATATCCTGACCCCTCTTTTCGGATGCTTGCTGGTGCAAGGTTGACAACACATTTTTTGCCTGTCATCTTTAGACCTGAGTTGTCAAAAGCGGATCTAATCCTCTCTTGACTCTCCTTGATTGCATTGTCGGGAAGACCAACTAAGTGCATGCCAATACCCTTAGAGATATTTACTTCTACGGTAACTTTATTGGCACTTATGCCATATATGGTACTTGTGTAGCACTTTACAAACATAATATTTTAATCTAAAGGTTCTATCATATGCTCTATTACACAGTGTGTAGTATATCTATGTTGTTTTTTGTATAATAGTTAAAAAGGTGCATCATCAAACTGTGGAGGAGGTGTATTGTGTCTATTATCGAACCCACTATTCTTCGTAGTTGCTGATGGCGTTACGTCAAACTCATTTGAGGATAACTTCCCTGGTTTTGGATCGGAATTTAGGCTACTCTCAATCGCACTGTACTCTTCTCCACCACTATCGTATGTATCTTCGTCGTAGTTCATGAAGCGAGCCTGCTCTTTTCTAAACCTAAGCTTAACTGTATCTACTGCACCATTACGATGTTTTGCTATAATAATCTCCGCCATACCTGCTGTCGGAAGCCCCTCTTCATCTGTTGTCATACCGTAGTACTCAGGTCTATGAATAAACGATACAATATCCGCATCTTGCTCAATTGCTCCAGATTCACGAAGGTCTGATAGTTGTGGTCTTTTACTTCCCGTCCTAGACTCTACGGAACGGTTAAGCTGCGAGAGTGCGATTATTGGAATATCCAGCTCTTTGGCAATTGCCTTGAGTGACCTAGATATAGATGCAACCTCTTGTTCACGATTACCTCTAGTCTCTACGTTACCAGTCATCAACTGAAGGTAGTCAATAATAATAATCTTTATGTCATGTTGCTTTTTTAGTCGTCTAGCTTTAGATCTAAATTCAAAAATAGATAGGGCAGGGGTATCATCTATAAATAGAGGTGAGTTTGATAGAGGCTCTACCGAACTACCAAGATGTAACCACTGTTCTGGAGATAGTTGCCCACCTCGGAGTAACCTACCATCTAATCCAGACTCTACAACAATAAGACGCATCATAAGTTGTACAGCACCCATCTCGAGAGAGAAAAATGCAACTGCATTATTGTAGTCAAGAGCAATGTTGCGTGCCATAGAGAGTACAAATGCGGTCTTTCCCATAGATGGACGAGCTGCGATGATAATTAAATCGGATGCTTGAAATCCCAGTGTCAGCTTGTCTAGTTGTGTAAATCCTGTCGCTAAACCACTGAATCCACCCTCTCTTTTTGAGGACTCCTCTATTGCTGCCAGTGTTTTTGCTAATATATCTTTAGATTTTTGAACGTCACGTTTTATGTGTCCCTCAGCAACCTTGAATATCTCACTTTCAGCAGAATCTATAAGGTCTGTAATGTCAATCGATTCATCATAAGACTGCTTCTGAATCTTTGTAGCAGCTCTTATTAGCTCTCGTTGAACATATTTTTGTGCAATAATCTTTGTGTGAAACTCAATATGCGCCGCAGAACCAACCTTTTGAGTTAGTTGTGCTAGATATGATGCTCCTCCAACTATTGTAAGTTGTTTCTTTAGTTTTAATCTATCTGTAACAGTATATAAGTCAATCGGTTTTAGTTCGATTGAGAGATCTGTAATGGCTTGAAAAATAATTTGATGAATCTCTTTATAAAAAGCCTTAGGCGTAATAAACTCTTGAACAGCTACAATACTATCTTTATCGAGCATTAATGCGCCAAGAACTGCCTCTTCAAGCTCTACGGCCTGAGGTGGTATTGTTGCATTTATGGATGTTAAATCATCGTATGCCTCTTTGTTTTTCTGCGAGGGTGTGAACGTTTTAGCCATTTCTGTAATATATTCTATTGTTAATATATGTTCCCTGCGATCAAGCAGCATTGCCCGCGGAGGGTAGTTCGTAGCCTAGTTTGCAAAAATTGCCTTTGGCGACGAACTTTATAAAGTTTGATCAAATTTTTCGTGATTTTACTTCTATGCAATCACTAAGCACGGTTCGTAGTACTATTTTTTTGTGAAAAAGTAACTCTTTTGTTCTCTTTTATCATCTTGACTTCTAGCCACATATACCTTTTCGTTTGTATATGGATTAAATCCAGTGTAAAACATCACAGAGCTAAGAGTCATTGGTGTAGGAGTTAAATCTTGCACCTGCTCTAGGTTAAAGTTCAGTGAACGTGTCTTTCTAGATAGTGCCTGCATATCCTGTCTAGTACAACCAGGATGGCTAGATATAAAGTATGGAATTAGTTGATATTTTAACCCCTCTTTGCTACATATTTGGTTGAAATCTATGTTTAACGCCTCAAATAGTTTAAAAGACGGTTTCCTCATAATCTGAAGTACGCTATCTTCAGTGTGTTCAGGAGCGACTTTTAATCTGCCACTAGTGTGATTCACAACCACCTCTCGAAGGTATTCACTCTGATCAAACAGATCGTATCGTATTCCACTTCCGACAAATGCCTTTTTTATTCCAGTTCGATTACGTACCTTTTTATATAGCTCGAGTAACTTTGTGTGGTCATTGTTTAGGTTCGGGCACATCTTAGGGAATAGACAAGATGGTTTAATGCATTTGGCACATGTATCTAAGTTTTTCCCCGACATTGCATACATATTAGCCGAAGGTCCACCTACATCACTCAAATAACCCTTGAAATCCTCTTGTTCTACAATTTTGTCTACCTCTTTAAGTATAGATTTTTCGGATCTACTACAAATAAATTTTCCTTGGTGCGCAGATATTGTACAGAAACTACAACCACCGAAACATCCTCTGTGTATATTAACCGAGAATTTAATCATCTCGTAAGCAGGGATTGCCCCTTTACCCTTATATTTAGGGTGTGGAAGTCGTGTGTATGGCAGGTCGAAACTTCTGTCTAGCTCATCTTGAGTAAGGATTGTGTTTGGTGGGTTGATAACCACAAATTTATCTCCAACGGGCTCTACTATAACACTCTCTTGTGTCATACGGTTAGACTCCGTTTCAACCACTTTGAAGTTATCTTCAAATAGGTCATCACCCTTCTCACACTCTTCAAAAGAGTGTAGTGTAATTTTATTCTCTATTTTATCAACAAAGTCATTGTCGGAAATAAAGGCAACTTGGTTTATTTTGCGTAGCAACTTAGCATTGTATCCATTACCTAGTGCCTTTGCAACCTCTCCAATAACCTTATCGCCCATTCCGTAGATTAGCAGATCAGCTCCACTCTCAATTAAAATAGATGGCTTTAGTCTGTTGCTCCAGTAGTCGTAGTGTGTGACACGTCGCAGAGACGCCTCAATACCTCCAATAATAACAGGAATATGTGGGTATAGTGATTTTAGTATCTTAGTGTATGTTGTAACGGCATAGTCGGGACGAAATCCAGCCTTCCCACCTGGTGTATATGCATCATTACTTCGTAGTCTGATATTTGCTGTGTAGTGATTGACAGATCGGAAGAGCGTCGTGTAGGGAAAGAGTGTGTCAGTACGTGTA
>CAMRBL010000111.1 GCA_947040435.1 uncultured Rikenellaceae bacterium | reverse complement strand
ATGGGGTCTACCTTGTCGATGAGGTGATAACTACATTTGGCACAAGTGGATATAGACAGAAAATTAGTTTACCTAAACGATTTAAGTGATTATTTCATCTTTTTGCTTAATAGAATATTATCTGTATATCCAATAGAAACGTGAAGGTTGTTTTTAATCGTCTCCCATAATTCTGGATATAATACCATTGTCTTTTCACTGTTTTTTAAACTTCTTTTTTGATTTTGATACCAAGGCATCTCTCTAAGATAATATAAGTTATCGGGATTTTCAATCTTATACTCATTTTTTGCAACATATTCACATATTTCTTTTTCAGTAGCCTTGTATATAGTTGGAATTTTACTGTTAAACTCTGCAAAAAAACTATTTGTACTAAATTTATTGGTAGGATCACTTGTAATACCTAGAATATCGTACAACTTTTTTAGCGTAGACTTTTCTATGTAAGTGCTAATATTAAAACCATTTGTAACATCAATCCACATACTAAAATCACTCCTAATAAGAATAAATCCTAGTCTATGAGGGGTCCTGCCTATGTCGTAGAATATATCAAATTCTATTTTATTCTTTATGAATTTAAATGTTGTATATGTTCTATCATGCTCTTTAATCGAACGATATAGGCTTTGTAGTTTATCTAGTTTCATATTAATTTAAGTTTAAATGATTGTAAATATACATAAAATAAAAATAACCTCAAAAATATAACAACCTCTATTCTTTATAAAATAACAAAACTATGGAAGCAAATAACAGCCAACGAGTAATAAGTGAGGCGATACGAAAAATAGCACTAGGGCATAGTCACGATAGAGTTGCAATGTCACCATCGGGTACTGGTGGTGTTGGAACTGCACGTATGATACATGGATATGTGGCAAAGGTTCACGATGATCCAGCAGATAGTGAGTTTGAAGAGTATGGAGGCACTATTGATGTGGGTGAGTTTCCTGATGAGACAGCGAGTACAGAGACGATAATTCATAAGGGGATTTTACTTGCTGGACTTAAAGATAATTCAGGCGGGTTCCTGGTTATCCCCACGCTCTTTTCAGATGTAACGATTGTTAGTGATTCAGCCACAAAGCATAGCTACGTGGTAAATGTCTCACACGCTGACTTTATACAACTACACTCACATAAAGAGACGATTGTTGGTGTTGTCGAGACAGAGGAGCTAGATCCTGATGGTAATGATTCACCTGATTACAATGAGTTAGAGCCAACAGGTAATGAGGCAACAACAAAATATACCGCTGAAAATATACTAACCAGCGTTAAGAACAAGGATAATAAAGAGGTAACTATATCTATGGATGCCGAAACCATCACTCACACAGTTGATAAATCAGAGGTTACTCAGACAACCGATAAGATAGTTCAAAAGGTAAATAGCACAACCATAGTCATAGCTGATAAAAAGGTGACTTTGGGAGATGAGAACGCCACAGAGCCGTTAGTATTGGGTAATGAACTTGCACAACTTATGCTAGATTTTATCACTGAGTGTAGTAAAATTATGACACCTACACTTATGGGAACGATGCCAGCAATTAATGCTCCAATGTTTCCCTCTCTCGCTTCAAAAATACAGAAGTTTCTATCTAAAACATCTTACACAAAATGAGCATACAACTACTACCTAACATTGGTGAACTTGATAAAGATTCATTATGCTACTCAATATATATTCAGCTTTACAATAACTTTTTTAATGCACAGGACTCTGGAACAATAACAGAGGGTGATATTAATTCTATTCGTCTACACAACACAGCTTATGGTTTTGCGGATGCTATTGCAGGTTCTGTTGATGGTGGAACTGGTGAGGGTGGTGTACTTATTGATTATCTTAAAAAGTCTGGTGGTGATATGTCAGGTCACTTTAGAGCTAACTATGGCTTTGAGGCTGGCATCGGTAATACACCTCTTATAACTACCTATTTTGAAGATAATAAATATGGAGTACGATTAAATGGTGACTTGCGTGTTGGGGGCGATAATCTTTATATTGGAAATCGACAGTTACTAAGCTATAATAGTGTTGATGGTGTCGCAAAATTTAACGCCCCTGTAATCGAGTTTGGATCTGCGTCATTAAAAAGTAGTGGTGAGATGCTTTTTGGTGTAGACAAGAAAACAGGGGTGTCTATCTCTGCAACTACAATACATATAAAAGGCAATGAAGTCTACCATAAGGGTAATGCAAATCTCTCGGTGGTGGATTGGACAATGAAAGATGCAACCATTGCAGGGGTTCTGAATATTAAAGGGGTTGTAACTTTATCGGCAGAGCTACGAGCGTTAAACGGTTTTCGCTTAGGAGTCAATAACAATACTATGTTATACAGCACCAAAGATGGTATCTCAGCAGATGCCTTTCTATCTTTTGGTGCAAGTTATGGTATTAAGATAGGTGAAGTTCCTGTATTGGTAAGGGTAAATGATGGAGATATACAACTTAGCTCATCGGGAGCGGATTTACTTTTAGGCAGTGATAAAACTAATAAAATACGACTCTTTGCAGGGTTGTGTGATATTGATGGAGATAATATTCTTATCTCCAAATATGGAGCTGCATATTTTCCTGATTCTCTTAGAGTACGTCATAACTATGGTGCAGATTTGCTATCATCTTATCGCACAGATAGCATAGATGAGGGTATGATAATTCATAAGAGATTACGTTTTGGCTCATCAAGTGGGGCTATTTTATCTGGTGACGACAGTAGTATTACATTCTCATCACTCTCTCTACATCACAAAACGGACAAAGATTTATATATCATTTGTAGAACACACCTCTCACATCAGCCATCTACTAGCCGATATAAACCACTTGATAGAGATTCTGATTCTACATACATCTCGACCTCCGCAGACTTCGTTACATTTAACAAACCATTAGAAGCACTGGACCATATAGGTATTGATGGCTCATACACACGCCTTACAGATAAGGCTCTCTACTTTACAAATGAGAGTTATATCCAATCGATAGAAGGAGGCATTAAACACTATGGTAATTCTATATTTACAAAAAATCTCAGCTCGGAATATTTTGCATCAGGGTTTGCAGGTGCTGGTTGGTCCATCCTACATAATCGCACCACAGGCAACACCTCTGCAACTTTTGATGAATTGACGATACGTAAAAAGATGCGTATTTACGAATTAGAGGTGCAAAAACTATCCGCTACAAATGGTGCGCTTTGGGTTAGTGATAGTTGTTCTGGCGATACTGTAATAGAATTGCAATAAGTTTTAACCTACTATTTATAAAAACCTCTATTCTTTAAGGTAAACAATACTTAAAGAATGGCGAAGTACGAATATAATAGATATAAAATAATCATCGACCCTGAATCTAAAAAGACTCAGGGTTTGCGCATTGGTGATGTAGTTCGTCGGCAGTATTTTGATACTCCGAACTTAATTTACTCTCTGATGGTAGTATTAGAGACTGGTGTTGATATTATTGGCGATAAAGAGTCTCACTATTTTGTGGGTGCATTACTTGAGGGTGATGTCCCTAAGAGTGGTGAACTACTGGACTTTGTAAGGGTAACAAGCCTTACAGACAAATCTCGTGGAGGTGCATTGTATCTAACAGCATCAGATAGTGATTCGCCATATATGGATGTGATTGATGGATTAGGGTTTGAACACTCATTGTTACATCTAACAGAAAAACAAAGAGCAACAAGCTTCACTTTTCCTATCTCTGGTAAGATTAGCAACCCTGAAATGTTACTTGTATCATACAAAATAAGAGCTTCACACGGTACAGTCGCAACCCTGACGATTGGTTATAATGATGAGACTGATGGCACTGATAGTATTAATATCACAACCGATTGGCAGTATAAACTAACTACAATCATTGCAGACTATCCAGCGCAATACCAAAGAGAGCTTAAAATCACACCTGCCAAATCAGATTGGTGCGAAATAGAGAATTTGAATGTTGTAAGGCTTTCAGATATCGCCACTTTTTCAAAGGCATCAAAGGCTCGTATAGGTAAGATTACAGGAGTTGTAGATCCTATATTTGGTAAGTTAGAGGGTTACGGTGCATACTTTCAGAATCTATATGCAACGAAGAATGTCAATATCGCAGGAACTCTAACCGCAGGTGATGAGAACGGTTTTGCATCGACTTTTTATGTCGGCAAAATCCACAAAAACACCATCATAAACTCTGTTGAATGTGGATTTAGTAACTCTATAATCTCAACTAAATCCTCTCCTGTGGGTATTGGTAAAGTTAAGCAGATTCCAAACGACACAACCCTTATCGTTCAATCATCTTCGTGGCGAGAGGCGAGAATAGATAAACTTTACACCTTTTCTATATGGATTAAAGCAGGTCAAGGTAATATTACTCTTTATCAGAACGAGCATCGTATAGGGTCTATAGTGATAGATGGTGAGGGTTGGAATAGATATAGACTAGCATTCAAAATAACGAGTTCCGATGCTCCACAGATGACTATTACTCTGATGGGGACTAATTCAAACACCCTCGTGACAGCTCCTCAGTTAGAATATGGAGAGAACATATCGCAGTATCAACCTACCGATACCCATCTAAATGAAACGGAGGATTACGGAGCATGGTTTTCAAAGGGTGGTATCGGTGGCACTATTCAAAATCCACTACTTAAACTCAATGATGATGGCTCTATCTCTTCTCTTGACAACTCTTTTGTTATCAATGCTGATGGCACAGGTCATTTCTCAGATGGTCGCTTTAAATGGACCAAAGATAGTATTGAGCTAAAAGATGTGACCCTTAAATGGATTGATTTTGATGAAGAGACCAAAGAGAATATAACAGATGCAGCAGGGGTGATATCTGTACAAGTTTTCTCATCTAACGGAAATAGTTTTATCAATAATATAATATCAACCACTCTTACAGCAAAGGTGTACAAAGGTTCAGAGGAGATAACCGACACTCTATTAAATAATCTTTTCAATTGGATTCGCATCTCTGAGAATGAAGCTGGTGATATAATCTGGAACGAACAACATATGGGTATCGGAAACACAATAACAATCACAGAGGAGGATATATATCGCAAAGCAACTTTTAATTGTGAAGTACTAATCAACTAAAAAATATAAGAATATGGCAGTAATTTCAAGAGGTCAAATCACAATCGTAGACCTAAATGATGGTAAATCAATCAACCTATATCTAGGCAGTAGTCGCCCAACAACACAGATCTTCAATAAGGAAAATAGTAGCTACACCCCTAACTGGGTCACATCACCTTTTCTGATAATCACACCAGAGGTCTATGTAACGGGGGTTGGAACCAATCAAGTGACAAGGCTAAAAGGTACTCCTGTTTGGAAAATCAATGGCTCAACAACACTTGCGACTTATGGTGCCACGGCAAGTCCAACAGCTCCTTATGCACTAACTATTAAGAGTAATATGTCTA
>CAMRBL010000110.1 GCA_947040435.1 uncultured Rikenellaceae bacterium | reverse complement strand
ACTACCCATTGGCACTACTCTCTTTTGCTCCACCAGAGAGTGTTTTCGAAAAGATTTTTGACACAGATGAGCCTGAAATTATTACAGAACTTTATGTTAGTAATCGGCAGGATATGCCAGAGGCAGATATTATTAGAGAGTTACAGACCGATTTAGCAAACACGTTAAACGAAAAGGCAGAGGGGGTCGCTTTTGATGAGCAGTTTCTAATTACTGTCAACAAAGAGAACTTACTGCGTTTCGGTGTAGAGTATAGTGAAGTGCAAGGGGTATTGAAAGCTGCGTTCAAGGATAATGAAATAGCTACACTTCGTTCATATCAGTATTATTTACCTATTACGCTCTCGTGTAAAGAACAGACAATTAATGAGATACTGCAAGAGACACTAATTTACTCTTATGCAACCAATGCAGGAGAGAAGATACAGATTCCGTTAAAATCATTAATAACTGTTCGCAAGGGGGAGGGCATAAAGAGTATCGTATCAGGGAAAAATGGAGAGTATATTCCATTTATATACTCAGATATAGTTCTGCCAGAAGAGCTAATAGATAAAACTAAGGAATTTATATCGAAAGATAACCAGTGGGATGTACAGTTTTCGGGTAGCTTTTTCTCTAGTCAAAAAATGTTGAGTGAGCTAGTAGTAGTTCTTTTTGTCTCAATCTTATTGATGTATTTTATCCTTGCAGCCCAATTTGAGAGTTTTGTACAGCCTCTTATTGTTTTGACAGAGCTTCCTATTGATATTTCATTCGCTCTGGTGTTACTATGGGCTACGGGACACACACTGAATTTAATGAGTGCAATCGGTATTGTGGTTGCTTGTGGTGTAATAATTAATGATAGTATATTAAAGATTGATATGATAAATGAATTAAGAAAACAAGGAGTTCCAATTATGGAGGCTATACATACAGCAGGAGTTAAACGATTGAGAGCAATTCTTATGACATCTTTAACAACTATACTTGGAATGGTTCCGCTATTGTTTGCATTTGATATGGGATCTGAATTACAGAAACCTCTTGCAATTGCTATGATAGGAACAATGCTTATCGGAACTCTAGTTAGTCTGTTTATAATTCCTTTGATATATTGGATGATTTATCGAAAATAAGAGTATAGAATATGTCCCCACTAAAAAACATATCAAATTTTTCGATTATAGTATTGTTCTTATGCTTCTCTCTAGTTGGCATTGCCCTTGTGCCACTATTGCCGATAAAGTTAGAACCTTCACACTCTATGCAAGAGTTGAGTATATCTTTTTCAATGTCCGAAAGTTCTGCTCGTGTCGTTGAGATGGAGGTTACTTCCAAGTTGGAGGCTATGCTATCGAGAGTTAGCGGCGTGAAAAGTATTAATTCTCGTTCAGGAAGTGGCTGGGGACGTATAACCATTGAACTAGATAAACATACATCTATCGACATGGCTCGTTTTGAAGCCTCTACGATTATACGGCAAACGTGGCAAGAGTTACCTCAGAGTGTGTCATATCCGCATCTATCGGTGAGACGCTCAGATGCAAATTCTAGTCGTCCATTCATTAACTATACAATAAATTCGGTTGTACTACCTATTGTCATTCAGAATTATGCAGAGAATGTTATTAAAGCGAAGTTAAGCGATATAAAAGGGATATATAGTGTTGAGGTTGTAGGTGCAACTCCTATGGAGTGGCAATTAGAGTATGATGCCCTCCAGTTGGTATCGTTAGGGATTACGGTAAATGATATTAAACAGGCAATACAACTACATTATCATACTGAATTTTTAGGAATGGGAGAGACTGAAGATTTAAATGGGAATAGATCGTGGATGCGTGTGATATTATCTTCTGATACAGATGAAAGTATAGTAAATACATCACTTATTTCTGTTAAAAGTAAGAGTGGTGATTTGATACGACTAAGTCAATTGGTTAAGATACAGAGGGTCGAGCAACAACCACGTAGTTATTATCGTATTAATGGGTTAAACTCAATCTATTTATCTATTACGGCAGAGGAGAGTGCCAACCAACTAGAGTTGAGTAGTGAGATTGAAGAGGTGATGGCCGATGTTAAGAGCATGTTACCACCTGGATATGAACTCTACCAAAGTTATAATGCTACGGATCACATACGTGCAGAGTTAAATAGTATCTATTTACGTAGTGGATTAACCATTGTAATACTGTTGTTATTTGTCTTTTTTATAACTCGTAATACTAAATATCTCTCTCTTATTATTATGAGTTTGATGGTTAATTTGTCAATCTCAGTGATCTTTTATTATTTTTTAGATTTAGAGATACAACTATATTCATTAGCTGGTATAACTATCTCCTTGAATTTGATTATAGATAATACGATTATTATGAGTGACCATATTATGCACAATAATAATAGGAAGATATTCATTCCAACCCTTGCAGCAACGCTTACAACGCTTGGGGCTTTGTCTATTATCTTTTTTCTAGATGAGAGAGTACGACTCAATCTACAAGATTTTGCAGCTGTCGTAATGATTAATCTATTTGTCTCTCTATTGATTGCCCTATTTTTTGTGCCTGCATTAATTGAAAAAATGCACCTAAAGAGATGTGAGATACAATGCTTCATATATAAGAGATTTGTCGTATATTTCACTAGATTTTACCGTCAATTGATCACGACTTTTAGTCGTTGTAAATGGGTTGTATATACTCTATTTATTCTCTTGTTTGGTACTCCTATTTTTATGCTGCCCAATAAAATTGATGATGATAGCTGTTATGCAAACTGTTATAATAAAGTCTTTGACAGCAAATTATATAAAAACCATGTGAGAGCTATTACAGATATAGCTTTTGGTGGGACTTTAAGGCTATTTGTAGAGAGTATAGGGTCTGGTAGATCTTCATCATCTAGTCGAGGAGAGACGGAACTTAAAGTATATGCCTCAATGCCTAACGGGACTACGTTGCTTCAAATGAATAGATTGATGATAACTATGGAGCGTTTTTTAACCACATTTCCTGAAATCAAGCAGTTTCAGACAAGTGTCAGTAGTGCCAATAATGCCTCAATATCTATTTATTTTACTAAATCTGCTGAAGACAGTAGTTTTCCATATCAATTAGAAAATGAGATTATTAATAAAGCTTTAGAGTTGGGTGGAGGTAGCTGGAGTGTGAGGGGAGTAGGTCTTGGGTTTAACAATAGTGCGGAAGAGGTTGCGGGAGAGTTACAGATAAAATTATTAGGCTATAATTATGATGATTTATATGATTTGGCTGACACTCTAAAAAGTAGATTGTTATCGTACCGCCGTATTAGAGATGTAGAGGTAAAATCGGATTTTAGCTTATACAAGGGTGATTATGAGGAGTACTTTTTTGACCTTAATAAGTCTAATTTAGCTGTCAATCAAATTTCTCCTATGAAATTATTTAGTGCATTGTCCAACTCATTTACTAAAGATTTATTGGTCAGTTCAATTCTTGTAAATGGTGAGAAGGAGCAGATTAAACTAACAAGTAAACAGTCTAAATTGAGTGATATATGGGCATTACGCCATGTAGGAGTTGATGTTGAAGGTCGTAATTGTAAATTAAGTGAACTTGCAACAATATCTAAGGAGCAATTACCTCAGGATATTGTCAAAGTAGATCAACAATATCAATTGTTGGTACAGTTCAATTATTTGGGAACTCAAGGTCGTAGGATTATGAAAAAAGAGGTTGAAAAATTGAGTAAATCTCTACCTATGGGCTATTTAGTTGAGGGTGCAAGTAGTAACTTTGGTTGGTGGGGTGGGCAAAATAGTAGGCAATATTGGTTGTTAGTGCTAGTTGTAGTCATTCTGTTCTTTACTACATCCGTTTTGTTTAACTCTCTCCGACAACCTATTGTAGTTATATTGATTATTCCAGTCTCATTCATTGGAGTCTTCCTTACATTCTACCTCTTTAACCTCAATTTTGACCAAGGAGGATTTACATCTTTCATCCTTTTATCGGGGATTACAGTGAATGCAAGTATTTATATTTTAAATGAGTATAATAATTTACGAAAACAAAAAACTAATTTACCTCCATTAAGTATCTATTTAAAGGCTTGGAATAGCAAAATTATCCCTATATTACTTACTGTCGTATCTACGATACTCGGATTTATTCCCTTTTTGGTAGGTTTAGATAAAGAATCTTTTTGGTTTGCTCTGGCAGCAGGTTCTATTGGTGGATTAATCGTCTCAATAATAGGTGTATTTGTATTACTCCCACTAATGTTAATAGATGATAAAAATTAAATTCAATAGAGATATTTGGCACTTATCTATTTTTAGAGTCTATCCATATAGTTACAGGGCCATTGGAATTTCCCGTAAAATTGGAGGGTAGGTTAAGCCCCTTTTTTATAATTAATGAATGGTTTTACATTGTTCCAAAAAATCATCAATAGTTATATTTACTATCGTAGAATGATTTATTTTTTAATATCTCAAGTGTATAACGTCAGCGAAATATTTACCAGTTAAGTCTAATTTAGCCTTGCGGTTTTAGTCTTATTTTAATATATTTAAAGACTAAAACTTTACTGTAGTGAAAGCTACAAAGAATTCATCTACCAGCAAGTCAGAGAACCTAATCAAAGATGTTCGTCGTAACACCAGACGAATCTTCTCGTCCTAGCAAAAAACTATCATTATCATGGAGGGTATTCGTGGAGAGATGTCTATCACATAGCTGTGCAGAAAGCACTCCATCTCCGCAGCCACCTATTACGCATGGAATAAAGAGTTCATCTAAGCGGGTAAGTCTCGCCTATCTGGTGATATAACACGCCAAGTAACGAGTGATGAAGTATCACAACTCAGAACAGAGAACTCCCGTCTGAAAGAGTCTCTTGCAGACCTTGTGATTAGGTATGACATAGTAAAAAAAGCTTACAGATTCTGGAATAACCACTAAATATCATAGATATATGAGACTCTCAGCATCCGAAAAGGCAGAAATCATATGCATTGTAAGTAACCCCCCGAGGAAGTGCCCCTTGTTTGTCATGTAATATAGATTATTTGATGTGTAATATTACTCACTAATTGGCTTCCATCGAGTAAGCAATAGTTTTTGTAGTTCTTCAGTTATTTTCTGATTTAAAGTTTGTAGATATTGCATTTTAGCAATAATATCATTTAGCCACGTGCGAGGATTAACATCCGACTCCCTACACGATCCCAGCAATTAACATATGATAGTCGTATTCTCAGCCGTCTCGTGGTTGCCACAGAACAAGAAGTTCTTGCTTGAGAGGGCTATCGGACGAATTGCATTATCCGCAAGATTATTGTCGATCTTTATCCGTCCATCTTTAAGGTAAACTCTCATCCTTGACCACAAAGAATAAGCATATGCGATAGCCTTACCAATAAGACTCTTAGGGTATACCATAGAGTAGGAATCCTGCATCCACTGCTCTAATTCATCAAGTATAGGAG
>CAMRBL010000109.1 GCA_947040435.1 uncultured Rikenellaceae bacterium | reverse complement strand
GCTGTATAGCCTATGGTTTGCAGAGAAAAGGAGTACATTATTTTGTTGGACAATATCTTTGACTTGAAATAGAGGTACCCCCATCTTGATCCCTAGTGCCTTAACCTCGTTGCTTCGCGCAATGATACAACCATCATTGCCTGACAATACCGCAACTGGCTTACCATTTAAATCTGGTCTAAATACCCTCTCACACGAGACAAAAAAATTATTACAGTCACAAAGTCCTATCATTATTATTTACATTTTCTTAATTAGGTATTTAACAACGCCCCAAACGGTATATTCATTGTCTACTTCAGCTCCTATTTGTTTGCACTCTTTGTTCGCAGATACTAGCCAAGTTGTATTTGCTTCAATTTTAAAGCGTTTTAAAATAAATTCACCGTCCATAAATGCCATGACCATACATCCATCATATGGTTCCGTGCTCTTATCTATAATTAGTAAGTCGCCTTCGTTCTGTTTTGATTCATCTTGTATGCGTGCAAAAAAAGTAGATGCAGGGCTAGTTATAAGCTCACTATTCAAATCTAGAGGAGGTTTGATGGTGTTATTCGTCTGCGACATTGATCCCGTAGATGAGC
Source organism: uncultured Rikenellaceae bacterium (assembly GCA_947040435.1). Classification (GTDB taxonomy): domain Bacteria; phylum Bacteroidota; class Bacteroidia; order Bacteroidales; family Rikenellaceae; genus CAMQVY01. Next base: position 4,909 of record CAMRBL010000109.1, on the reverse strand, counting down.
CATCCTCTGAGAGTGGTGTTACAGTTTTATCTTCTAAATTTGTTGTAAAAAATGGTATATCATCGCTGTAGAACATAAGTAATAGTGCTATATTTTTGGTGTAAAGATATAATTAATTTCAGTAGAATGAGTCTATCGTATAAATAAAATAGGTTTGGGCGTGAGTACACATAGGCGGTAAGATGCCACTATATTGACAATTTAGAGTTGCATTTGTTCTCAATTATTCGTATCATTGTTTCATATTAATTATAAAATTACAATATGAAAAAAATTATTGCTTCACTTCTATTACTTAGTATAGTCGTTTATACGCACGCCAATGAAGTTGTGCGGAGTGTAAATATTATTCCCAAACCACAACAGATTACAGTTGGTATAGGTAGTTTTAAGATAGGAAAAAAGGTCTCTATTATTGCAAACAATCAAGAGTCACTACTCACTGCAACATACCTAAGTGATCTTCTCGAGAAGTCAAGTAGTAAGAGAATTAAGGTTGAAGTTGGAGCGGAACAAGAGGGAGCGATTAACTTCATTCTAAAGCCAATGGCTACCAACAAAAATAATGAGTCATACACACTTGATGTTAAAGAGTCTGGCATTTTCATTACAGCAGGAACTCAGGCAGGTCTATTTTATGGAGTTCAATCACTTCGCCAGCTATTTCCTGCTTCAATTGAGAGTGATGAGGTTTTAATAGGTAACAAATCATTTGAAGTTCCTGTAATTTCAATAGAAGATGAACCTCGTTTTGGATGGAGAGGGTATATGAAAGATGTTAGCCGAACTTTTTACTCGGTAGATGTAGTGAAAAAATATATCGATGTAATGTCTCTCTATAAGATGAATACACTTCACCTACACCTAACAGATGATCAGGGTTGGAGAGTTGAGATAAAAAAGTACCCAAAGTTAACTACTCCGCAAACAACGGAGTTTCCAGAGCAGTATAACCAACCGAAAGAGCGTAGTGGTTTCTATACACAGGAGGATATTAAGGATATTGTAAAGTATGCCAAAGATCGTCATATAAAAGTTATTCCTGAGATTGATGTTCCGGGACACAGTTGGGCGCCGCTATTAGTCTACCCAGAATTGGGTGTAAATAGCAATAATACTCCAGATCACGTATTTCCATTTCTTGCAGCGTGGAGTCATTGGGGTAATCAGTTTACACCAAACTCACTAGATCCGACAAGCGAAGTTGTCTACACGTTCTTGGATGATGTATTTACAGAGATTGCAGAGTTGTTTCCAGCAGACTACATCCATTTTGGTGGAGATGAGGTAATGCACCGCTTTTGGGAGGAGCAAGAACATGTACAAAAGTTTATGAAAGAGCATGATATGGAGAAGATTATCGAGCTGCAAAACTATTTTGTGAAACGTGTAGCAGATATTATTATCTCTAAAAATAAAAAACCAATTGGTTGGAATGATGTATTAGTTAATAGTGATTTGACCAAGAAGACTGCAATCATGTGTTGGTTAGGCGAGAATGCGATTAAAAAGGCTGCAAATAGCGAGTACTATGCTGTTGCAACTCCAACATATCCGTTGTATTTCGACATCTCTCAAGCCGACAGAAATGATGGTACAATGTGTGATCTTAATTATGGATTTATCAACTCTTTAGAGGCGGCTTATAACTACAATCCAACCCAAGGTGTCGACCCTAAAAATATAAAGTATGTCTTAGGAGTTCAGGCGAATATGTGGCCAGCAGTACCACAAGAAGTTAAGGATATAAATGTGCAAAATTTCCCTCGTTTGCTAGCAGTTGCAGAGATTGGTTGGTCGAGTGAAGATGGTAAGGATTTTGAAGAGTTTAACAATAGAGTTGAGTGTAATAAAGATCGTTTAGACTACTTAAAAGTAGATTACTACCGTGAAGGTGGTTATATTTTGAATCAGTGGAGCCCAAGTGATATTACCGATAGTTACCAGACAAAAGAGTGGGATGCTACTGACAAAGTATATGCATCAGGTAGAGTGATTGCTGGTTTTTATATGACAAAAGGGGAGAATAATTTAAATATTAAGGAGGTTCAACTTCTTGAGGATGGTGAGGTTATATCTACGGATAACCACCAAGCTACTTCAGTAGAGAGAAAGAGTATATTTCGCCCATATAACTATGACTTAGAGGTTACAGAGTATAACCCAAAGGCAAAATACACTCTAAGAGCAGTGATTAAAGGGGATAAAGGTTCAGATTCATATGGTAATATTACATTTAATTTAAGCCCTTATAAACCATTTACGGAAATAGAGAAAAAATAACATAGTCATTATATATTTATATTTTCACTCTTTTAATTAATGAAAAAATAGTTAAACACACACACAGAATGAAAAACACAAAATTAATCTTTACACTTGCTGCCTTTGTACTCTTCAATCACTCCCTAAGTGCACAGCAAACAGAAAAATTCCCATTAGGTGAATACACAGAGTTAACTGATACAAAACCGTATGATAATGCTGCAACGTGGGCAAAAGTTGGCACAAAAATAGCGTGGGGCAGTTCTAATGAACGCTATACCAAATTAAGTGTGCCACGTGATGTTAGCGCAACTACATGGAGAGGTGACGCATGGAGAGGTGAGCGTGTAAATGCACAAGCTATTGTGTGGAGTAATGAACAATTAGATGGTGTACAAATAGAAGTCAGTGACTTGAAAAAGGGGAAAGACCTAATTTCAGCGAGTAATATTACAAGCAATTTCATCGGCTATGTAATGACAGACGAATTGAATAAAGATGGCAGAGGTGGTTGCGGAGGACGTCCAGATAAAAGGCAATGGGACTCTTCAGTCGTGGCAGACCCGTTAGATATTGTAAAAGTTAGAGATATTGTTGCTCGTACGGCACAGCCTATTTGGATGAATATAGCAGTTCCTTCGGATGCTAAGTCGGGGACATATCGTGGTACGCTTACAGTGAAAAGTGAAAATATGAAGCCTCTTGTGCTACGTGTTGAACTAAAAGTAGACAAACGTATCTTGCCCGAAGCTAAGGATTGGGCTTTTCACTTAGATTTATGGCAGAATCCTTATGCCGTGGCTCGTTATCACCAAGTGCCACTATGGAGTAAGGAGCATTTTGATGCGTTGCGCCCTATTATGAAAAAGCTGGCGAGTGCAGGGCAAAAAGTAATAACAACATCTATCATGCACAAACCTTGGGCAGGACAGACTGAAGATCATTTCGATAATATGGTGTTTCGTATGAAGAACATCGATGGAACTTGGACATTCGATTATACTGTTTTTGATAAGTGGGTCGAGTTTATGATGAATGATGTTGGTATCACTGATTATATAAATTGCTATACACTAATTCCATGGGCTCTAAAGTTTGATTATTTTGATCAAGCTACAAACCGAGTGCTATTTGTTGAATCAAGACCGGGTGAGGCTGCATATGCTGACTATTGGGGCTCATTCCTTAGTGATTTTTCTAAGCATTTACGTGCAAAAGGGTGGTTTGAGAAGACATCTATAGCAATGGATGAGCGTCCAAAAGAGGCTATGAAGGAGGCAATTAATGTGATCCTTAAAGCAGATCCTGAGTTTAAAATATCATTGGCTGGACACTATCATGGAGAGATCCAAGCAGATCTTGATAATATTAGTCTTGCTTATGGAAAATCATTCCCTTCAGATGTTCTAAAGGAGCGTAGGGCAGCGGGTAAAATAAGTACGGTTTATACTTGTTGTGCAGAGGCACGCCCAAATATGTTTACATTCTCGCCTGTTGCAGAGACAGCTTGGACTATGTGGCATGCAATTGCGGGTGATTATGATGGCTATTTACGTTGGGCATTTAACAGTTGGACAATTGATCCATTGCGTGACTCTCGTTTCCGAACTTGGGCAGCGGGTGATACATATGTGGTATATCCGGGCTTTCGTAGCAGTATCCGCATGGAAAAAATTATAGAGGGTGTGCAAGATGCTGAAAAAATTCGTATTCTAAGAGAGGAGTTCGAAGCTGCTGGTGATACAAAAAATCTAACTAAGCTAAATAATATGGTAAATAAATTTACTATTAAAGGGTTAGAAGAGAGTAAGCAGAGTATGACTGATATGCTTATTGAAGGGCAAGCGCTCTTAAATAGTTTCTAAATATAGATAGCCTATAAACTAGTGATGGTCTTGTAATTTGGAGCGTACAATAGGTTTTATTTTTTAAAAAATAACGCCGTTGAAGTGTTTGCTAAAGCAACTTCAACGGCGTTAATTTTATCTAAATAGATTGCTCCCCACCCACATGTAGATATGGTGCTAGTGCTTTGTGTGCACAAAAATATTTTTTATTAGTGATTAATTAAATCTCAATAGTTATACCAAATGTTGGTAATATTGTTCCTCCATAATCACTCTCAATTCGTTCCATTTTGTAGTGGCCTGGACGAGCTACATCAATGATTTTATCTCCTGCGCTATCTAACTTTGGAGTAATTAGATCTTGTTTACTCGAGCTCATATTATATGCATTTTGTATATCTAAATAGAAGCCGATTCGCCAATTTTTAAAGTACCAAACCTTATCTAGGCGCAGATCTAATTGGTGATATACATCAGATGATTCGCTATTGTAGAGCGCAGCATCTGTGTATGGGCGGTTACGTGCGTCCCAAGCGCCTATTTGTGAGGATAATTCATAATCGTAAGGAGTGTAGGGTAGTCCTCCAACGAGGAACCATTTTGCACCCAAGCTCCAATTTTTTTTGAATTTGTGGATTGCGCTAATATTAAGTATATGCCCGACATCCCAGCTAGAGTTCCAATACTCCCCAGAAATCGGCATCAAATTATTTGAGAGCTTATTTTGCACACTATTCATAAGTGTATATGATGTATTTATAATCGTATTTTTTATATCTAAATTACGATATACGAAC
>CAMRBL010000108.1 GCA_947040435.1 uncultured Rikenellaceae bacterium | reverse complement strand
TGAGTCTGTTGCTGTCAGCATCTACAACGTATGCTTTATACCATAATGTTTCGTCTAAAAAATAGGACCGATTATCCATATGAAGGTATACCTTTTCATGCGGAGGGTAGGAGCGTGTAAAATTTGTCGCTCTTATTGAGTAGTTAAGTAGTCTTTGAACATCGTCATCATCATCATTTGCCCATGTGCTCTGAGCGAAAAATGCCAGGATAAATATTACTAAGTATCTGTTCATAATTTCTATGTCTAAGTTTGTAATAAAAAAGTAATGTTTGGTTCCGATTTAAACACTGCTTTACAATATAGTGATTTTATTTTATATAATCACCTAAAATACGCCCTAATTTAGCTCTCTTAAGTTACAGGTTGTGCATCTACATGGTATACAAACGATCATTGTTTTGCAAAAGGATCTGATTGTCGTTACTATTTAAATCTATTGAATGTTGTGGCTAAAGCACGTGATACTATTACCGTATATGCAAAATAAGGGCTTATAGGTATAAGTAATTAATGAAAAATAGAATGCTAACAAAGGACGGGATTCTCTTCCTTTGTTAGCATTCTATATATAAGGCGTGTTCAATAGAGTAGTAGGCTAAGTCCTGCCCTAATCCTATCTATAACCCTTGTTCTAATTGCTGTAGTAAGCTATCTGTGTGCATTTGTATCTTAGTGAAATTGCTCCGTTTGAGCTTAGCTTTCGTTATCTTAAAATCAAATTCTTCATTTTTACCTTTTATATCAACTCCTGCTTTTATCGGTAAAGGGGAGTTTATTATTGATACATTATATTTGTAATCGATGTCGAAATTATTAAAATCTACTCTTTGTGTCCCACCGATTATTGCACGATAGCGGTCAATTAAGATCTCAAATGGAGGGACATCAATGTGTCCATCTTTTCTAATTATAATATTCATCCCTAAAGAGTCAATCACGTTTCGTTTTTTATTTTTAAACATGAGCATCTTAGATACTGTTGTAAAAGTCTCACCATCAAGTAGAACGAGATCCTCTCCCGTAAATGATATTACAGACTCTAAGGAGGGGAGGATAAAATTCATGGTACTATCAATATCTACTTTAGCGACCATATCAAAATCTACAACACCTTCAATCTCATTTAAAGCTGGCATAAGAGAATCTATAGATGGAATCATCTCAAATACATCCTTTAGTACTATGCTCTTCGCTTTTATAGATAATATACTGTGTGCAAGAGAATTTGATACTGGATTGTAGAGTACTAAAGTATTGATTTTAGATTTGGAACTGTATAACTCTAAATTATTTAATTTCAATTTTTCATCTATAATATCAATGTGACCACTAACATTCTCAATTGTATGACTCCCAAAAGTAACCTTTTTTAAATCAATGTTTAATTTGGACTCAATTTCTTTAGGAATCATAACAATCTGCATACCAACAGTAGTATCTGGAGTCTGGATCTTATTTTCTGGATTGATAGCCAAAGAGCTATCTGCTGAAATAGTTGCGTAGTATAGCTCTGTTAAGTCAATATTATCAGATAGTAATGATAGATCACTTACAATTTTATTATCATTTACCCTAAATATCCTTCCAATGAGATTTTCCATCCATCCTGTTACTGTGATATTACTTCTCCCCATTTGAATTTTAGAGTTTGACAACTTAATACGGTTATTCTCAAACGATAGCTTCGAGTGATTCATAGATATATTTAGAGGTATAGCAGGTGTAAAGGCATGCAGTCCAGCAAATTCAGTAAAGCCACTCATTGAGTAGCCACGTGTACGACTAGTGTCTGGTGTAATACAAACAGATACATCTGCAGTATTTAGTTTTAGATTGGTATTACTTGTAATAGCATTCGCCTCAATAGTATCTGCACTGATTGTTAGTGTCGTAGTTGCTTTAGTTTTATCGTCTTTTGATGGCTCTGTTTTAAATGATATTTTAGACGATATAATATAACTGTTTAAAGTATCTGGAATATTTGCCTTCAACATGTCAAGTACCAACTCTCCTGATATTGGTGTTACTTGAGTTGTGTCTTTTACAAACTTAGACTGTGCTTTAAGTTTTACATTGGATAAAAATATCTCTAAACCTCTCTTATTTTTAAATCCAACGCCACTAAAGGATATATCTGCATTTAGGTTTTTGTCATTTTCTGACTCTTTAGTGCTTTTTAGTTCACTCCCAAAATTAAAGTTACCTCTGTTCATCTTAGCATACAGATAGGTATTATTAGCTGTAGTATCGGGTAATTTACTGCCATCTACAATCAAAAGAAGATCTTTAAACTCTGATTCCCCACTTAAATGTAGTGCGCCAAAGTTTTTATTAATTATATCATCTTTTCGCCCCATACCTCGCATGTGAGTAGTATTCTCTCCCTTTAGGGTTATCCCATCAGCAATAGGTATAACTTCTCTAATTTTAGAGATATCTGTATCGCAATTTAAATTAAAACTTATGTTACATATACCTAGTATGTCTGTAACTTTTATCTCTGAGTTTACGTCAATACCTGCGTCACTAGAGATTACAAGTTTAGTTACATCCAGGAATGATTTCTCAATGTGCTTACCGTCAATAACTAATTTAGCTGCAATATCGACTTTTTCGACTCCATACTTCATGTCATCAAATTTGAACTCACCATCATTAATATAAAAATCTATATCGAAAGATGGGATCTCTTTTTTTGATTTATTGTATACACCTTTGATACTGCCGTGCAGCTCAACGCTTCCATCAGCGCTAAACTCCTGACCTTTTTTTATCAATCTTCCAGGAAGTGATTTAATTATGTTATCCAAAGATGGGGTGGATAGATTAAAATCTAAATCAGTAATCAATGCCATGTTCGCCTTATCCCCTCTAAGTGTGCCATTACTTTTGAGTGCTATGTCACCTACACTAATATCAGCATTGTCGATTGTTAGGAGTATAGAGTCGCTATGATACTTAAATTGAGTGTCGATACCTATTCTTAAATTATTTAACAACCTTTTATCATTTGCCGTATAATTGATGCTATCACACGATAGCGACATATTTAAATCCGACACTTTACTGTCGAATTTTCCAGCTAAACTCATATATATATCTTTTATTGATATGCTACTCCCTATCAACTTGTCATTAGCATATATTTCTCCATCAATCAGAGTTACTTTTTTTATCTCTATCGACTTTACATAGTTTGCTAGTTTAACTTCAGTTGTATCTATTGTAGTTGAGTTATCTTCTGTTGGAGCCAACAAAGATTTAAATATCATGATATTTGAGACCCCACTCGTATCTGTTATGATATTTAGACGTGGCTTATTAAGCTCAATATTCGAAATTACAACATCTCTACTTATTATGTATTGAATTAAGTCTACGCTTATTTTTAGTTCGTCTAAAGTTAGTAAACTGACATCTAGTGAGTCGGTAAAGGCGAGTGAATCAATCGTTATATCAAGATGTGGAAATGATGAAAATATACTAATATCTAAATTTTTTAGATTACTTGTACCATCCACCATACCTGCAAGGGTTGAGTTAACAATAGGGGTTACTTTTTTAGGGTTTAAAACAATATTTACGACTATCATCATTGCAATAATAGCAAGTATAGTAGTGGTTGATAAGCTGATTAATACTATCTTATGACTTCTTTTCATGGAGTGAGTTGTAGGGGATTAATGAGTTATTTTTATTTTATTTCAAAATAGTTAATGTCAAGTTACTGTTGTTTTTCGTGGCATTTTAATGACCTCAATATGAAAAACAACAAATTATTTATCTGTTATAGCTGATGCTCAGCAAGCTGCAAAATTACAGTTAATAAATGATAATTACAAGTACCAAAATTTTCATATGGATACCAACTCCCTATTCATAAACGTTGGAGTGTTGAGTTTAATGTAGGCGTTGGGTATACTCGAATGGAGTACGATAGATATGACAATATTGCTTGTGGCGAAATTGTAGATCGTAACGTAACAAAACACTACTTTGGGCCGACTAATGCGGGTATTACATTAATGTTTTTAATCCACTAATATCGCTATCTCGTGTGTATATTCGAGATCGTTGTTAATTTTTTTTAACCTAAAAGTTATGTGGAGTTCACGGGAAAATTAGAGAATAGGTTAAGCCCCTTTGTTGTAATTAATAAATGGTTTTACATTATTGAGATGTCGTATTAGATAATTGCACTCATATTTTTTTTGAATAGTAGCACATATCATTATTCGAATATGTCGAATGTTTGGGGGGGCAAAAAAAGGAGTACTCAAATCTTTGGGAAGTTTCAATGTTAACTCGTTTTAGAAGCCAACATTTCAAGGCAATGAATAATAAAGCGGCTTAACTTTATGTGCGGAGAAAGTTAACTATTCAGCCTAGGTGTTACTTAGATTAGCACTCAATAAATTATTGGATCGCATTATTGCAGGTCAAAATAAATATAATTAAAACATATGAAGGTATTTAAGAGATTAATTTTAATTATTACGGCGGGTATTATTGTGGCTATGTCGGGTGTGGGTGATTTAGCTACCGTATCGCTTGTGGGATCACGCCTTGGTTCGGGTGTGTTATGGGCTGATTGGTGGCGTAGGCGGAACATTAACAGTTATTTGCTATGGTTACTGGATTAAGGAGAGTAATCGTAGTTCGTTGTCAGATCTAAAAACTTGTCGTATCGACTTAGCGGTTGGATATTTCTTAACTGCTCTATTTGGAATGGCTATGATTATCATCGGTTCGCAGGTGGATTTTAAGGATGTGAAGGGTTTTAATATATTATTAGATATATCTAATGTTCTCCAAACGCAAAGTGGTAGATGGGTTGCGATTTGCTTTTTAGTTGGTGCGTGGGGTGCTGTATTTAGTAGTATGATGGGCGTGTGGCAGAGTGCTCCTTATATCCTTTTGGATTTTATTACTGCTGGGAGGGCTCAAATTAATGACGCTCATAAAAATAAATACTATCGATTGTGGTTAGCATTTATAGTATTTATACCTATGATTTCCCTATTCGTTAAGTTCGGAACTATTCAAAAATTATACTCATATTTTGGAGCCTTAGTAGTGCCATTCCTAACCATTATACTCTTAATATTAGGACGTAAGAAGTTTCTTGACGACTGTCGCAATAAACCACTTACAATTATAGTAGGAGTACTTATTCTCCTTTTCTTTGCAGTTACAACCTTTGGGTTGGGGATTATTCCATCTTAAAAATGCAATGAAGTTCGTATTTGTCTAGGTGAAATAGGAGAGTTTACGTAGATCAATTCGCATTTTAGACTCTTAAAGAAGCTCTTACCTGCTCCATTGTCCCAAGAATTACCATTTCGGCTCATACTATATACAATATTATGATCTCTTAATATGTAAAAACTGACTACAAGGGTATTGTACTCCATGCTATGAATGAAAAATCATTCATAGCGTCTGGGTACTAGATCGGAAGAGCACACGTCTGAACTCCAGTCACTCCGGAGAATCTCG
>CAMRBL010000107.1 GCA_947040435.1 uncultured Rikenellaceae bacterium | reverse complement strand
CAATCACTTCGCCACTCCATCTATTTTTCTCGCTGAAATTACAATCCATATGACGTTATTTAGATAATAACTCTCTTATCGTTTCAAATATAGCAATTAAAACTGAAAAAACATCATAATTAAATGAGTGTTTTCCGCCCGACAACACACAGCATCGCCAGAGGAGGGTAGTTTTTTAAAACTATACTGCTCTGGCGACGCTGTGGAATATAATATGTATATATTTAGAATTGAAAATATATGAACGGTTGTATAGTTGATGATTTGATCTGCATAACTGTCCATATAAGGAGTGCCAACATAAGAGCCTTTATAAACAACGGCATCTTATCCATCAAAGAGCGAAAACGAACTGTAAATCCTGAGCGTGTAAAGTGAAGAGCATACCCAATAGCAAATAGTAAGAAGACCTCCTTATAACCAAGTATAATCTCTGGTATAAGCGCAAACCTAAAATCAGTAAATATTTGAGATATGATACTTTTCACCACAGTCATACTGTCTGCCCTAAAGAGTATCCAACTTAGACATACAATATGAAATGTAATAAGTACTCCGATTACTCTTCGCCATGGAGACATCAACGAACCATCGGGCTTAAATGAGCTCCACATTGTCATCGAAAATTTATGCACCGCTAGTGCCGTACCATGTAATGCCCCCCATAAAACAAAACGCATCGCAGCACCATGCCACAACCCACCAAGGAGCATAGTCATAAATAGATTTATATACGTGCGGAGTCTCCCCTTTCTGTTTCCACCCAAAGAGATGTATAGATAATCCCTCAACCAACTAGATAGTGATATATGCCATCTTCTCCAAAACTCAGTTATAGTTGCCGACTTATACGGAGAGTCGAAGTTCTTTGGAAAGTGGAAACCTAATATAAGCGCAATACCAATCGCCATATCTGAATATCCCGAAAAATCACAATATATCTGCAACGCATACGCATATACTCCCATCAAGTTCTCAAATCCACTATATAGAAGAGGGGCATCGAATACCCTATCAACAAAATTAAGACTTATATAGTCTGAAATTATAGCCTTTTTGAAGAGTCCCGTAATGATTAGAAAGAATCCATAGTTGAACATCTCCTTCGTAACAACGGTATCTCTATATATTTGAGGAATAAAATCTTTTGCTCGAACAATTGGTCCTGCAACTAATTGAGGGAAAAATGAGAGATAAAAGAGGTAATCAATCCATCTCTTAACGGGTGTAATCTCCTTTCTATATATATCTATAATATAACTCATAGATTGAAAGGTGAAAAATGAGACCCCTACTGGTAGAAATATGTTTTGAAAGTCTAACCAATCCCCACCCGACACATCATTTAGAATAGTTATAAAGAAGTTTGTATATTTAAAGTAACATAGCAACCCTAAATTTATAGAGATACTTAGTGCAACAATTAACTTAGACTTCAACTCACTCTTTGCTCTTGCAATCAAATAACCAAGTGTATAGTCTGACAATGACAAGCCGACAAGAAGGAGAAAGAAAATTCCACTCGTTTTATAGTAAAAGAATAGCGAAAATAGAGTCAGGTATATAACTCTACCTATATCTTTTTTTTGGAATAGTGGGTAAAAAAGAGCAAACAGACAAAAAGCAAACAGAAATAATCCGCTAGAAAATATCAAAGGACTACTTGGGTTATATTTTAGTTGCTCCAGAACGGCACTCCCAATCGAAGTAAAATCTATCATAATATATAAAAATTATTGTTCTCTGCGATCACGCAGCACAGTCCGTACAGGACAATTTCATAAAACAACTACAAACCTTGAATATAACTATTATAACCTCTAGCAATAGCATCATAAAGCAACTCTCCCTGGATCTCATACCCCTCTACGGTAAAATGAATACCATCTCGACGAATCACTCCTTTTTGAGTCAACCAATTACTTGACCCTTTACCACCCATAACAGAGCGAAAATCCCATAACAGCAAACTATCCGCCACAACAACACTCTCTATAATATTAGATACATTATCAATATGTATGTTAGGTTCTTTTCGTGCACGACCGCTAGAGCTATAATTCCTAAAGTTCTCAACGGGTGTAGTCAATATAATCGGGCGCTGAGGAGCAATCTTTTTAAGATTACTCACAACTTCCTGTATGTCACTCTTTAGCTCCGAATCTTTGATCGGAGTGTAAAAGCTATCATTAGTTCCCAATGACACTACAATTAAGTCGGGATCAAGTATTGAAAGAGACTTAAATTTAGTTGAATCATTGTAGTGTTTAAAACATGCACCATTAACCCCAAGTGTATGATACAATACTCCAGGCTTACCATTCTCTAAGATAAACCCATAGTAACTATGGTTATTGTACTCGTTCCATACACGCCCTCGCAACACAACACTATTTACACCTCTATTTAAAAGTATATCTGTACTCTCTGTTGTTGCAATATTAGGAATTGTTAAGTCTGCCAATGAGGGCTCAACCATAAGTAATGGTGACTTCTCCCCATGCAAGACCCTTACTAAATTATATGAGCTATCTGAGTTTATTACAAATTCAACAGCTTTGTTACTTGACTCAATAGTATAACCCGTAAATCCAGCCTTAGCTCTTTGTGCGTATCTTGTTATATCATATTTCGTCCAATCATTAACAGACTTTATAGAGTAATCTAGCTCACCATTTGTTTTGATAATTCTGTACGGCATAATCAACCCGTTACCAGCAAAACCAAACTCTGAAGCTAAGAGGTCTCTAGTCTTATTCGTAAAATATCCACCCTGAATATGAGAATCCCCTATATGAAGAATAGAAACGACTTCATCACTACCTTTTTTGATACGTAGAAGTTTATCATACAACTTACTTAATGAAGTTGTATCCCCTCCAATAGTATTTAAACCCATATCTATACTATTGTAATCTCCAATAGGCGATAGAGAGTCAATACCCTTACACATATAAGGATAGTTATCCACTTCTATTCCGTCACATGGCTCATCTTCAAACGATACAAAGCTAAGAAGACATAGTGCAAATGCGAGTATAAATATAGATAGATACAAACAACGTATTTTCATTCAATTATATATTAATATTTTTCAAAACCACCCTATGGCGAACAGGTATCGGAGATATATTATAAGAGATAGGAGTATGCACTACCCTTTTAATATTTGAATCATTGTGAAAATTATTTATTAGCGTAGAGTCTGCTCCATAGTCATATCTAACCTTCGTTGATGAGTTTTTAGCTCCCATAAATAGAGATGAGACAAATTTCTTCGCCAAAAACTTACCTCCAGCTTGGCTAAAATGCGTGTAATCTTTTGCACCCCACTTTTTATTTACGAAATCTACCATGCTATTCTCTCCTCCCATAGCTTGGAATGTACTCCAAAATGCAATCCCACAACTATCCGCAACAGAACGTTGAGCAGTAATCATACTCCTTAGCGTTGGCATAGTTATAAACTCACCCTCAACTTGAATACTTCGATCACTAACTCCCATCAATATAATAGAACTACTAGGAAAAGATCTCTTCACATGGTCAACCACTCTGCACATTAAACGAGCATAACCTCTGTAATCACTCACTTCAGCTGTAAGAATGTTTAGCCCATATTGTAAAACAATTAAATCATATTTCAACGATTCATTGATCTGTCGATTAACTGCGTGGCTACTTCCACATATAGATAGTCCAGAGTTACCTCTCAGAGAGTAGTTGTCAACAACTGCTCCTACACCATCTTCTAAAACAACCCCATATCCAATAAAACCTTCAGGATTATCTATCTTTATCTCAATAGACTTAATATCTCCTGTAATATTTATCTTCTGAATTTTATCACTTGTTTTCGGAGTGAACGATTGAGAGATAGTATCATTTATAATAACATTAATAGTACTCTCTCCTCTATTCATAAATATAAACCGTGCTAAAGAGAACTCATTTAGATACTCCCTATAATTAACACCCTCATATCTTACCGTTGCACCATCCATAGCTTCGAAAAGCTCTCCCGATACATAGAATTTATCTTTCAACTCCTCTGGAATAGATTTTGGTTTTAAGAGTGAATGTCTACTCCACCCCTTAAATGTATGTTTCACACTCCCTCTAAATTGAGAGACCATTGACGTTATAGGGACAAATCCAACACCTCGACCCGAGAATTTACTCTGTAACAACTCCCTAACGTCTGCCGTAAAGAGATCACCTTCAATAAATGAGTCTCCAAAAAAGGCGACTCGAATATCAGTTTCTGTTGAATCTTTCAATTTAGCATAGAACTCAGACACAGAGCTAGGAGATACAATCGTATCATACTCTTCAATATAAATTGAGGTTGTATCTATATTTGAGATACCCCTATTTTTAACGGCAGAGGGTTTTGTCTTAGACGTTGTCATACTCCACGTGTGCTCAACAACCTCAACACTATCTGGACTAGCCGTACTATCTACCCCACTTGACAAAGAGTCATAGCTAGGTAGCGAGTCTGGGGTATTGACCATGAATGTTGTATCCAAAACCAACTCTTTATCTTTTACCTCTATTGAATCCTCCTCAAATGTGATTATATCACTAATGATATTGATTTTTTTAGTCTTGTACTCACCAATCTCCACACGTGGAATTATCGTAGCACTAAAAAGCATTACGATAACTATTAATGCTATCCAAAAACTGTATGTGATATAACTCTTATTATTTGACATCAAATATATTATGTTCCAAAAAACTTATAAGAGAGAGATTAATCTCTCTCTTAAATTTTATTTATATGATCTCCCAGTCACATCCATCTTTACGATCCTTGACTTGTACACCTATTGCTGCCAATCTATCTCTAATAAGATCTGACGTTGCCCAATCTTTGTTCGCTTTAGCCTCACTTCTAACTTCAATCAACATCTCAACCAATGGAGATACTAAATCATTAGATTTGTCAACCTTTTCGTCTTTAAGACCAAGTACATCAAAAACAATTTTATTAACCAAAGATTTCAACGCATCCAAATCCGTACTATTTATTGTCTGTTGTCCATCGTGTAGCTGATTGATAACTTTTACCCAATCAAAAAGAACAGAAATTACAATCGGAGTGTTCAAGTCATCATTCATAGCCTCTAAATACCTAAGCTCCAAATCGGAAATATCTATTGACGATGTCGCTTTAGCTTCTATTTTAGATAGTGTCTGTACCGCTCTCATCAAACGATCTAACCCTTTCTCTGACGCTTGTAGTGCCTCATTAGAGAAATCTAATGTACTACGATAGTGCGCCTGAAGAACAAAGAAACGAATCGTCATAGGAGAGTATGACTGAACAAGCATATCATGACTACCTGCAAACAGCTCTTCAAGTGTGATAAAGTTACCTAAACTCTTACCCATCTTCTGACCATTAATTGTAATCATGTTGTTGTGCATCCAATACTTCGCAGCATCATGTCCACAAGCGGCAACACTCTGAGCAATTTCACACTCATGATGAGGGAACATCAGATCCATTCCACCTCCATGAATATCAAATCTAGCACCAAGGTATTTTGTACTCATAGCCGAGCACTCAAGATGCCATCCCGGGAAACCTACACTC
>CAMRBL010000106.1 GCA_947040435.1 uncultured Rikenellaceae bacterium | reverse complement strand
CGTGTGCTCTTCCGATCTAAGGGGAGAGTAATGCACACAATGTAGAGCTACATGAGAAGTTATTTCCATTGATGGTCGAGAGCTGGAGAGCAAATTGGGGTGAAGAGTTGCCTTTTTATTATGTTCAACTTTCAAGCCTTAACCGCCCTAGCTGGCCAGCTTTTAGAGATAGCCAACGTAAGATGTTAAATACAATCCCTGCCGTAGGAATGGTGGTGAGTAGTGATAAGGGTGACTCTTTAGATGTGCACCCTAGAGCCAAAAAGGAGATAGGGGAGAGACTCGCACTAGCCAGCCTAAGCCAAACTTACAAGCGAAGCAATACTCCGTACGGTCCTCTATTTAAAGAGGCAGTGTCGAAAGGTGATGAGGCTTGGCTTACATTTACCTATGGAGAGGGGATGAAGAGTGTTGACGGCAAGGCGATTAAAACCTTTGAAGTAGCTGAAATACCTGGTGTATTCTACCCTGCTAAGGCTGATGTTATAGATGGCAAGATTCGATTGACATCTGATAAGGTGAAGAATCCTCGTTATGTGCGTTACGCATGGCAGCCATTCACAAGAGCTAATCTAGTAAACAAAGCTGGACTTCCAGCATCAACATTCCAATCTGTTATTACAGAGGAGTAAAATACTTAGAGCTACTATTCCGATTCACTGGAGTAGTAGCTCTAATAATTTATTATGGTATTTAGTTGCGATAGGGTAGGGTCGTTGCTTTAAACTTCAACAATGTCATCAAGTGATATGTACCATACATAACCCTTGATGTTTTTATATCCCATTCGAAATAGTATATCCTTATAGGTCAACATCTGATACGTGTAGCTATCACGTCTCTCAAGTCCAAATTTATAGTCTACAACCTCCACACAATCATCGGCAATCATCACACGGTCTGGGCGTTTCATTCCATCTCCAAGTGGCATTATTATCTCATGTTCGTTCTTTATATCTCCCCATTTGTCGGAGAACCATCTCGTTACAATAGGGTTTGAAAATGATCTAGAAACAATATTATTTAAATGCTCAACCTCTTTTTCGGAGATTATAGAGCTAGAGTGTAGCGTTTGAATCGCAACTTGTATATCCTCTTGGTTGCGAGCATTTTCAAATACTTTATGCATTAATATACCATAGTTACGTGGTGACAACTCAATATTACCCTCATTGTCCTCATAATACTTCTGTGACGGTAGCCTTAGTTTGACTCTCTCGTTTGGACTATTTGTAACATAATGAGAGCTACTGTGAACCTCCTCCTCCTTTGAAATGGGTGACGTGTTCGGTGTACCGAATTCATATACGTTGCGAATAGGGTCAAATTTCCCCTTTAAATCACCAATAGAGCAGCTATCTCCATCTACTCTTATTGATTGTTCAATCAATTTGCTGACGGAGAGTGTTACCCTGTCTTTGTCAGCGATCATTACGTGTAGCTCCTCTCTTGCCCTAGTCATAGCAACATACAAAATGTTGATGTTGTCGATGTGAGACAGTACCAACTCTTTGAAATAATCCTCTGCAAAGTACGACTCTGCGATGCTTTTTTTGTAGGTTAGAGGAATAGAGCTAATACCACTAAGTTGTTCGTTGTTTGATGTAGACCACACAATACTCCCTGTCTTTGGGTTTAGATTCCATATACAGAATGGTATAATCACACACTTGTACTCCATCCCTTTAGATTTGTGTATCGTAATAATCGTTATCGCATTACTGTTTTTCGGCATACTAATTGACTCTTTTTTGCCATTAGTCTCCCACCACTTTATAAACAGTTGTATGTCGGCTATCGTATTGCTACTAAACTTTATAACCTGCTCGTGTAGTGCTTGTATATATGCAATGTCTTCAACTCTATCTGCTAATTTGTGATGAATCACAATCTCTTCAAATGCCTCTAGCGGAGAGAGTAATCTTATTGATTGTAGAAATTCACGATCAGAGTCGTTAAGTTGTTCAATATAACTTCTATTTAAGAAACGATTATATATCGCCAACTTGATAGAACTTTTATCATTTACAGCCAAATAGAGCGTAGAGACAATAAATTGGGCAGTAGTAGAATTTCCAATCATTAACGCCTCTTGCGTCATTACATCATAGCAGTATTTAGAGTTTGGGTTAGTGCTTTTATGGTCAAGAAGCATTTTCGCAACACTTGCGCCCTCCATATTACCTCTAACTAGAATCGCAATATCCTTGGGCTTATACCCTCGCTCTTGCATATCTTCTATTCGCTTTATTACGGGAGGGATAAAGTCATCTATCTCTCCATATTTTGTGATGTTTACATACCCCTCAAACCCATCTGTTTTAGCAAACTGCTTGTGTTCACGATACGCCTTAACTAACATGTCAGTATACCTTTCGCAACACTCCGAACCTATTGCCTTGACCGATTTAGCCTCAATCAGTGCACTATTTAACTCTGTGTTGTCGCTAAGGATGCAGTTCTCAATTAAGTTATTATTGAAGTTTACAATATTTTTACAACTTCTATAATTGGAGTTAAGATTTATGGTTTCCGACTCTCCGAGTTGCTCATCTATTTGCGTTGCTAAGATCTGCCAATCGCCACCTCGCCACCTATATATAGACTGTTTTATGTCACCGACTAATAGTACTGGACTTGTCTCACTTTGAGCCAAGGCGTTGCTAAGTAGTGGAATGAAGTTGCACCACTGCATCGCAGAGGTGTCCTGAAACTCATCAATCATAAATTGGGTGAAATGAGTTCCCACCTTTTCAAAGATAAAAGGGGTATCATTCCCCGCTATAAGTTCTCTTAATATATCGTTTGTCGCAGAGATAGGCATGATGTTACTCGCCGCACACTGCTCCTGAATTTTAAGCGCTAAGTCATTTAGGAGAGCCAGATTTCTGTAATTCTCCATTATTAAATCTACACTGTTAATGTAGACTATATTGCTCGAATAGAGCGTGCAAAGTTGCTCTAAATAGACCGTAAGCTCTGGTGCAATAGCTTCTATGTCTGCAATTCGTTTAGACGTTTTACTGTACCACTTCGAGCTGCTCACTAAGGCATCTTCAACCCTTTTTGTGTATGGAGATAGATCACCCTTAGATATTTTGTTAAAATAGTTTGCGAAACTATTTGCTCCGTAAGCGAAGTCAGTTACGCTTAAATTATTCTCAGTAAGTAGTCTAAGCGCACTGTCCGCAATATCTTTGAGCTCTTTTTTTATCTCGTTTGATTTTCGTTTTGAAGTGAAAACAACCTTTTCAATCTCCTCCCTACTATGGTGTCTCTTATCAATTGTCTTGTATCCCTCTTTGAAAATCTCACCCCCAAGTGCAGTGAGTTCACCCTTTATATTCCACCTCTTGCTATTGAGAATCTTCTCTTCAGCAAAATCTACAATCCATCTCTTTAGCTTATCATCAACTGTGATATCCTCTATTATTGCGTCAACAGCAGAGCTTAGAATTGTATCTGTTTTAAGCTCTAAATTGAAATTAACATCAATACCTAGCTCTCGTACAAAAGAGCGTATAATACGTTGAAAAAACTTATCTATTGTTAATATTGAGAAGTGGCTATAATCATGTAGTATTTTACCCCTTGCGGTCAAAGCACGCTCTTTAATTGCTCGTCGATTAATCTGTAAATCTTTCTCTAGCATCTCTAGATATAGCGTGCTCTCTCCGTTCGCTAAAGCATTGAGTTCACTAATGATCCTCTGCTTCATCTCCTCAGTAGCTTTATTTGTAAATGTCACAGCAAGGATATGTTTATAATTCCAATACTCCGAAATAACACTCTTTACGTACTCATATGCAAGCATGAATGTTTTTCCCGATCCCGCTGATGCTTTTAGTATTTTTACACTTCCCATTTTTGATAATAATTTGGTATAAAGTTATGAAATAATATTATAAACTTTTTAAATTCACTATTTAAATTTTATTCCATCCTCTTAAAGTGTGCTATTCTTCACCCACTATGATCACGTAGTTTTGCTCTCGTGTGGTAGTTTAGATAAATTGTTGTAGCTTCTTTGAGGTGCGAAATAGAAATTTATAAGATAACTTGACTGTATATGGGTTGAAGGTTATTGGTATTGTCTTATTTATAAACATTTTTTGTTATTGTAGTCAGAGCTTTGGGTAGTGATTTTTGTCGGTCTAAAAGAGCTGTTTTGGGCGTTTTTTGTCTAAAAGTGCTGTTATTTCACTAAAAATGCACTTTTTTCACTTTTTTTCGTCTAAAAACTTGCAGGATAAAAAAAAATGTCTACCTTTGCAATCGCAATAAGGAAGTAATTGACCCATGGTGTAATGGTAACACAGCAGATTTTGGTTCTGTCGTTTAAGGTTCGAATCCTTGTGGGTCAACAAGCAAAAAGATATTGTATCAATTAGATGCAGTATTCGTAAATTAAAGAACGCACAGTTATAATTAACTGTGCGTTTTTGTTTATATCAGTTTAAGGGATCAATCTATTTAAAGGTGGAGTAATACTTTTTATATCTATGTGTCATAGATATATCTGATTTTATAAGTTTAGTGCTACTTCGTTTTGTATTGTGTCATTTCGATCTCATTAAATACGACATTTCAGATTCACGTATATATCTCTACTTGGATGGAAATCTATGCTCCCATGAGGTGGCTGTCAATATCACTCAAAAGGATTCACCCAGTCACTCATATTCAATATTTCCCGATTCGAGGCAAGGTAGCCTATTTACGCCTACGTCGTCGTAAGTGGTATAATATTATCTCTAAAGAGATTGTTGGTCATCAGTATGATCTAACGTGTAAAGGAATTGATTTGCCGAAGAGTTCGTGTTTTTAGTAAATGCTAAGAATTGAATCTACTATCATACTTCATTTTCAGACTATCAAAAATATTTGCTTAAAAGTATTACTTTACCTAGAATTCAGATTGATCCCTTAAATCGTTACTCCACCTTTGATTTTGATTGATATATAGTAACCTACATCGCAGGGGATAAAAAAAAGGATAGACTATTGAAAGTCTATCCTTTTTCTGCGGAGGAAGGGGGATTCGAACCCCCGGTACAGTTGCCCGTACGTCAGTTTAGCAAACTGGTGGTTTCAGCCACTCACCCATCCCTCCTGACTTCTTTAAAGCGTAACAAAAGTAGGGCTAATTTTGGTTAATTCCAAACTTTTGTACAAAAAAAACTAAAAATAGTCGATAAAATATTTATAGATGCTGATTTTCAGTGCTTTATAAATATTTATTTAAAAGCTCACTCATCTCAATTTGCATCTCTTTAGCTTTCTCTCCAGCTACAACTGCAAATTTATCACTCTTATCGGCATATATAATACCTCTTGATGAGTTTACAAGTAGTCCACATTGAGCGTTCATTCCATTACTTGCCACCTCTTGAAGACTGCCGCCCTGTGCCCCAACACCTGGAACCAATAAAAAGTGATTAGGTACAATATCTCTAACGCCCTTAATCATTAAAGCCTTAGTCGCCCCAACAACATACATTGTGTTTTCATCATCTCCCCACTCTTTAGAGCGTTCTAGTACCTCTTCGTAAACACGTCGACCATTTGCTAGTGTTTGCATTTCAAAGTCCTCTGCACTAGCATTTGATGTAAGAGCAAGAATGACAGACCATTTATC
>CAMRBL010000105.1 GCA_947040435.1 uncultured Rikenellaceae bacterium | reverse complement strand
ACTCTTTCCCTACACGACGCTCTTCCGATCTATGAACCATTACGAACCTCTGGATATACTCTTCTTAAACTCGTTGCAAAGGTACTCTTTTGGCGGTTAAATGTTGCACTAAGACCAGAACGTACACGATCAATATAGTGTTCGTCTATATTTGCCTCTATTTTATATTTAGACAAATCGTTGATTTGCCCAATCTTACTCCCTGCTCCAATAGATTGTCCAAGTGTAATGTCAAACATCCCTAACTCACCATCAATAGATGAGCGAACACTCAAATTTAACTCTTTATCACGAATAAGATTGAGGTTTACAAGTGTATGGTTGAGGTTGTCTTCTAATTGACCAATCTCTATCTCTTGAGATATAGAGTCTTGTTTTTGACGATCCAAAATAAGCTCACGATTAAGTTTAGAGAGTTCGTAATCCTCTTTTGATTGCAACCAAACCTCCTTAGCTATCAGCTGCTCTTTGTATAAAGCCCCATTTTGATCGTACGTACGTTTTTTACGTGTAACATCTAGATCTAGTCTTAATTGCTCTTGGCGAAGATTTATACGTTCCTTCTCCATTCTTATGAGTGTGTTGCGTAGAGCGCTCTTTTTCCCTTTATAATCAGCTTCACTGTTAAGTATCGAAAGAATTAAATTGTCACTCTTCAACACAAAAAGTACATCTCCTTTTTTCACTGTTGCCCCCTCTTCTACAAGGATCTGTTGTACAACTCCTCCCTCCAGTGGGCTTAGTTGTATCGTGGTGAAGGGGAGAACCTGACCTGATACACTAATATAATCGTTGAAGAATCCCTCTTCAATTTTGGCAATCGATATTGTGCGAGCATCAATGTTCATTGTTGATGAGTTGTCTCTAAAAACAAGCCACAAAATAAATATCACCAACACAACACCTAGTAGATATGGTAAGTTTCTAACTCGTAATAGAGCTTTTAGCCCCTTTTTCTTTTCGAGTTTAATATCCATGTTCTCTTTTATCCTATTCATCTTGTATGTTTTTTTAATCTCTAATTAAGGGTGTTCCGCCGTAATACTCAATTAAACGGCTATTAATAATATAATCTAATTTTACTCTAAGTTTGTTGGATTCCGCAGATAAAAGTGTGTTTGCAGTTATTTGCATATCTAAAGCACTAATCAACCCCTCTTCAAATTTCCTAATAGATGCCCTATGGGCTAGGCTTGCAGCTTCAACGCTCTGTTGAGCCTTTACAAGCTCTTTCTCTGCTCCTCGCTTACCAATTAACATCTTCTGAATCTCAATGTGAATAGATCTCTGTATATCTTTGCCCTCTTGCTCTTTAATGCGTAGATTATTTTTTGACTTTCGTATATTCAATTGTTTGCTTAGCCCACTGAAAATTGGAACACCAATAGATAGACCGAGCGAATAGGCGGAGTTATCTCTAAGTTGAGTGTGGAATGAATTATATTGATTATCCGATGTGACACTTTTATAGAAATTTGTCGAATATCCACCCCTAAGTGAAATTGTCGGAAATAGACGAGCAACCTCTGTTTTGTGATGTAATTTGCTTATCTTTAGGTTATTGTTATAATTCAATATCTGGTAGTTGTTCTTTAACGCATAGTTTGTTATCTCTGATTCCTCTAGTGCCTTGATCGTTATATTGTCCAAGAGATCCTGAGTCTCTACGCTCAGCTCCTCTTCGATTGGATAGTTCATTCTATCTTTAAGACTCAAAAGAGCTAACTCTAATCTATTCTGTTGCTGTAAAACAAGGAGGTCGTAGCCTGTGTATTGTGACTCTATTTGTGCAAGATCTGCAACACTTATCCGACCTAGTTCAAGGAGCTTCTTACTTCTGCGAAGAGTCTCAAAACTCACTTTCAACTGCTCTTCTGCGCGGTCAATCATATTCAATGAGTAGATAACATCTATATATGCTCGCATAGTACTCAGAGCTACATCGTCTTTGATTTGACTACTTCTGTCAGCACCCATCAGTTGTCGTATTTTACTTATCTTAACGTTGTGTATAGTTGAAAAGCCATTGAAAATGGGGATTGATGCCGAAATGCCGTAATTATTCCCAAAATCACCATCTGTTATAAATGCGTCGGTAGTTGGGTCTATTGAGTGTTTATATCCTAAATTTGCTGATGTTGAGGCGGCAATAGGTAGCATATCGGCAATTGCTCCGATACGATCTAGTTTGTAGTTTTCGTTTGTGATCTCTTGATTCTTAACACTTGTGTTATGTACAACGGCATACCGCATGCACTCATCAAGTGAGAGAACGTTTTGTGCTCGAGCTTCGGCCGATAGGGGGATGTAGTGTAGTGTCAAAAAAATAGACACTATAATCGTTATAATAGCTTTATTCATACCATTTAGACTAGTTATGTAGTTTGATTGTATTATATGCCATATACGTGCCAAAGTAGTTATGTATATGTGTGTCAAAACATTATGATTTACGTATATTAATTTTGTGTCAAAAAAATAGACAGTCATGTAAATTATATTGACAAAAGGAGTTTTTTCCGCAACTTTATCATACCTTCGTGGCAAATAACAAAGGATAATTTATGGCAAAAGAGGGGACAATACTCGTTGTAGATGATAATAAAGCAATTTTATCAACGCTAAACTTACTATTAGGAAGATATTTTGAACGTGTAATCACAATATCATCCCCTAATCTTATTGATGTATCTCTGAGGGAGAATAAAGTTGATGTTGTTTTATTAGATATGAATTTTACATCCCGAATTAATACAGGGAATGAGGGCTTATATTGGTTAGAGCAGATAAAAATATATAATAAAGAGATTAATGTTGTGGTTTTTACAGCCTATGCAGATGTCGATCTTGCTGTTGATGCAATTAAACGTGGGGCAACGGATTTTGTCGTTAAACCGTGGGATAACGATAAGTTGGTGACAACGCTACACTCTGCGTATAATATCGGAAAGTCTAAGCGTGAAGTTAAGCACCTTAAAGAGTTGAAGCAAGAGTTTATAGAGGAACACCGCATGTATTGGGGCACAAGTCCTGCGATGAGACAACTACTGAAGACGATTCAAAAAGTTGCTGTTACAGATGCTAATATCTTAATAACGGGGGAGAATGGTACGGGAAAAGAGATGCTGGCACGTGAGATACATATCCTTTCGAACCGTCGGGATGAGATATTTGTCGGTATTGATATAGGGTCAATTACGGAGACTCTGTTTGAAAGTGAACTTTTCGGACATGTAAAAGGAGCATTTACTGACGCTAGAAGTGATCGTGCGGGAAAATTTGAAGTCGCACATGGTGGAACTCTATTTCTTGATGAGGTGGGGAATATTCCTTATCATCTTCAATCTAAACTTCTCACAGTGTTGCAAAGTAGTCGTATTGTGCGTGTTGGAAGTAATAGCTCTCTAGCTATCAATACTCGTCTTGTGTGTGCAACGAACAGTAATCTGACAAAGATGATCGAAGAGGGAGCATTTAGAGAGGATCTACTATACAGAATAAATACCATTCACATTGAGATTCCTGCACTTCGTGAACGTAAGGAGGATATTATCCCACTTGCAGAGATGTTTCTCTCTAAGTATGCGATAAAATATCACAAAACAATTAATGGATTTGATGAGGGGGCAAGAAAAGATATGGTAAATTACTCTTGGCAGGGGAATATTCGAGAGCTTCAGCACACAATTGAGAAGGCTGTTATCTTATGTGATGGAGATGTTATTGACACTCACTCACTACTGTTGAAACCAACATACAATGCACCGCAGGAGACTATATACACACTTGAGGCTATGGAGCAAACAATGATTGTGTCGGCAATAAGTAGAAATAAAGGTAATATGTCTGCCGTAGCCGCAGAGCTAGGGGTCACGAGACAAACATTGTATAACAAGATAAAAAAATATGGACTATGATAAATAGCACCTCGACTTTTAAACTTTTAGTTCAAATAATTATACTAATATTAAGTAGTGGAGTGAGTGTCTGGTTGTTTATGTCGGAGAGCTACATCTACTTATTAATATCAGTATGCTTTGTGTTGTTTTCGGTACATAGAATCCTGAGCGAGTATAAAAACTCGTTACGCAAAATATCATTTATGTTCAATGCGATAGAGTGTGAAGATTACTCTTTTAAATTCTCGGAGAGAACTAGAAATATTGATGAGGGTACTATGAATGCCTCGCTAAATAGAATAAAAAAGGTTATAACTAATGCTAGAGAGCGAGCGATAGAGAGAGAGAAGTACTATGAGTTGATCTTAAACAGTGTTCGTAGTGGGATAATTACAATTAATGACAACGGGAATGTGTACCTTATAAACAATGAAGCAATGCGCCTATTTGGGCTAAAGGTGTTTACTCACGTAAACCATCTAAGGTTCATTGATCCAGTGCTCACAGATGCGTTTAAACAGATTGCTCCACAAGAGCGTATGGTGGTTTCATTCAACAACGAGAGGGGAGAGGTCAAGTTAGTTTTAAATGCCTCCGAGATGACCGTAGATGGAAAGAGACTGAAGATAGTCTCAATTAATGATATAAATAATGATCTTGATGAGAAAGAGATTGAGTCTTGGCTAAAGTTAATTCGTGTATTAACGCACGAGATTATGAACTCACTAGCTCCGATAACATCGCTAAGTCAAACGCTTCTTGAGATAAGTAGCGACAAAGAGAGCGATATAACAAAGGGGCTTGAAACGATTAGTTGTACGAGTAAAAGTTTAGTTGAGTTCGTGGAGTCATACAGTAAATTCTCTCGTATAAAGAGCCCAAATAAAGAACCTTTTGAGATTAAAGCGATGTTAGAGAATACTGCTAAATTAGTTTGTGGTTCAGATGTAGAGTTGGATATATCTATTTCACCTGAGGATACAATGGTTTATGCTGATGAGAATTTAATCTCGCAAGTAGTCTTAAATATAATTAAAAATGGTGTTCAGGCTATATCGGTTAATGAGAAGAAAAAAATTGTCATAAAGAGCCATATTGAACAAAATGAGAATGTTGTTATCAAGATAAGTAATAATGGTAGAGCTATTGAGAGGGGTGTGGTAAACAATATCTTCATGCCCTTTTATACAACAAAAGAGAGTGGCTCGGGTATTGGATTAAGTATCTCTAGGCAAATAATGCACCTTCACAAAGGAGAGATTCGATTAGTCGATAACAAAGATGGGAATGTTTCTTTTGCTTTGATATTTACATAGCTGAGTTGAATAGAGAGAAAAAAATACGAATTCATTTACGAATTCGTATTTTTTGTTTTATAAAATCACAATCTCATATTAATCTTTTAACCTTTGCGGTTATTGCACTTAGATTAAGAAGCCAAATAGATCTGGGTTGTCATTCAAGTATTGGTATCTAATATTTGAGGCCTTCATTCTAGCGAGAAATCCAATTAAGTCATCTGCATATTTAAGCTCTATACCTATAACTGCTGGACCATTCTCTCTATGAGTTTTCTTTTTATACTCAAAGAACGTAATATCATCATTTGGACCTAGAATAGATGTCGCAAAGTAGGATAGTGCGCCTGATCGTTGAGGGAAGTTTACTATGAAATAGTGTTTAAGTCCTTCGTATAGTAGCGAACGCTCTTTTATCTCCTCCATACGAGTAATGTCGTTGTTTCCGCCGCTAACTATGCACACTACATTCTTACCTTTAATCTCCGCTTTTAGCGAG
>CAMRBL010000104.1 GCA_947040435.1 uncultured Rikenellaceae bacterium | reverse complement strand
GACGCTCTTCCGATCTGCGTCATGTCTGCCTTTTATCACCAACTGCTCAACCTCTCCACTCTCCGTATTTAGCGTATCTTGTGGATAGGCAATACTTGCGGTAGGCTTTATCGCAACACGTACAATGATAGAGTTTCCATTTGTAATTCCACCATTAATACCACCCGAGTTGTTAGTTTTAGTCTCTCCACTAGAGGAGATTATCATATCATTATTCTCTGACCCTCTCAATCTCGCAGCCGCAAAACCATTACCAAACTCAACTCCCTTTACTGCTGGAATTGAAAATAGTAGATGTGATGCTACACTCTCTACGGAGTCGAAAAAAGGTTCGCCCAATCCAACGGGAACACCCGATACAACACACTCTATTACCCCTCCTATTGAGTCACAACTTCTCTTCGTTGTATCAATAATCTCGGCAAATTTAGATTTATCACTACAACCACCAATCTCTAAAATATCTGATGTAACACTACAATTAACAATCTTCTTAGCCACAACTCCAGCCGCAACCAACCCTAGTGTAAGACGACCAGAGAAGTGTCCTCCACCTCTATAATCGGCAAACCCACTATATTTATGCTGTGCAACCCAATCCGCATGTGAGGGGCGGGGATGAACAACTAAATTGCGATAGTCATTTGATATTGTATTCTCATTGGTAAACATTATTGCCATCGGTGCGCCAGTAGTATAGCCATTAAAAACACCCGACACTATCGTTGGTACATCACTCTCTTTTCTAGGAGTTGTTCCAATCCCTCCGCTCTTACGACGAGATAGATCTGACATAAAGTCATCTTCTGAAAGCAAAATGCCTGAAGGAATACCGTCAAGTACAACTCCAACACCTCCTCCATGAGATTCGCCAAAAATGGATACTCTAAATTTATTTCCGAAACTATTCATAGTTCTTTTATATTTGATGAAACTGCACTATTCGGACAACGCTGCATAGGCGTAGTGAACAATTATTTAGCTTTTTTTAAATTCTCTAGGTCTTTCCAGAAGTTTGGATAAGACTTGTTGATCGCCTCTGCTCCAGCAACCACAACCTCACCTTCAGAACACAAACTCAAAACAGAGAGTGCCATGGCAATTCTATGGTCATTACGACTACTCGCAACTCCTCCACGTGGTACTCCCCCCTCAATTATCATTGTGTCCTCTTCTGAAACTATATCTATTCTAATACCTAATTTCCTAAACTCCTGCGCAATTGTCAATGCTCTATCACTCTCTTTGTGGGTCAACCTCTTTGTTCCCTTCAATTTCGTGATGCCACTACACATCGCAGCTAATGAAGCTAGTGCAGGGAATAGATCGGGACAATGAGTAGCATCAAACTCAAAGGCGTTAAGCTCTCTCTTCTTTACAGTTATAGAGCTACTAGTGGTAGTGATTTGTGCGCCTGCTCTCGACAACGCATCAATTATTGCTACGTCTGCTTGGATAGATAGCGGATTCAGATTCTCAACTGTAACCTCGCCTGCAACAGCTCCAGCTATAAGAATACACGATGCACCACTCCAATCACCCTCAACACTATAATTTATAGCCTTATATTTTTGAGCTCCCTTAATGTAGAACTCCTTATAATCATCATGCTTCACAACGACACCAAACTTACTTATAACATCTATTGTCATGTCAATGTATGGTATACTATTTAGTTTAGCTACCTTCAATGTACTATCATTCTGTGCCATTGGAACAGCCATCAACAACCCTGTTAAGAATTGAGAACTAACCTCGCCATTAACCTCAGCATTTCCACCCTTCATTGCTCCACAAACTGTAATAGGCAAGAAATTTTCATTGCTCTTCAAATCTACACCTAGACTCCTCAATGTTTTATACATCATGTTCATTGGACGAGTAAGAATAGACCCTTTTCCCGTAATTGTCATTGGCGATTTGTGTAACGCTGCAATCGGAGTAAACATCCTTGTTGCCAACCCTGACTCACCAATATTCAATATATCAGAGATAGGCTTCAAACCTCCCGTAATACGATATGTTGTATTATCAACCTTCTGCACCCTTGCTCCCAACAACTGAATAACACCTAGTGCTGCCTTTGTATCACTACACAACTCCACCTCAGATAGTGTTGTAACACCATCTGCCAAAAGAGCCGCTGCAATAGCACGCTGTGCATAACTCTTAGACGAAGGAGCTGTAATAACCCCTTGTATAGCTGATTTACTTAACTTAACTTCCATTTTTTCTTTTTTATCTCAATTTAAAATCTGCTCCCAAATAAACTTTACGCACCATCTCATCATTCGCTAGATCCTCTGCACTACCAGCCTTTAGTATCTTACCCTCAAAAAGAAGATAAGTCCTGTCGGTAATATTCAGTGTCTCATGGACGTTGTGGTCCGTAATTATAACTCCAATATTTTGACTTTTCAATGTACGTATAATGCTCTGAATATCCTCTACGGCAATAGGATCAACCCCTGCAAATGGCTCATCCAGAAGAATGAACTTAGGGTTAATAGCAACTGCACGTGCAATCTCCGTACGCCTCCTCTCTCCTCCAGAGAGCTGAATACCCATACTCTTGCGCACTCTCTGAAGACGAAAGTCACTTATTAAAGTCTCCAGCCTCTCTCGCCTATACTCCTTTGTGAAGTCCGTCATCTCTAGCACTGCCCTGATATTATCTTCAACACTAAGGTTGCGGAACACCGAAGCCTCCTGTGCCAAATATCCAACTCCCATCTGCGCTCTTTTATATACTGGTGCAGCGGTAAGATTAATACTCCCGCCATTATCATCCTCTAGAAATATATTGCCCTCGTTAGGTTTAATAAGTCCTACTATCATGTAAAATGATGTTGTCTTGCCTGCACCATTAGGTCCCAATAAGCCAACTATTTCTCCTTGTTTAACCTCAATTGACACTTGGTTTACAACCGTTCTTGCTCCGTATCTCTTAATAAGGTTCTCTGTGTAAAGTCTCATTTTAAAAAGATTTTAATAAAATTCTCTACAAAGTTAGTGAAATTTAGAAAAAATGAATACCTTTATCTAATAAATAGTATGTTAAATAAGTTAAATGAGGTTATTAAGTAATAAAAATGGTCAATAAAAACATCGCTCTACATGAAAAGCTAAAAGAACACTTCGGATTCTCTAAATTCAAGATGAACCAAGAAGCTGTTATTAACAACATATTAGATGGGAAAGATACATTTGTTCTCATGCCAACAGGAGGCGGTAAATCTCTATGTTATCAATTGCCAGCAATGGTTATGGATGGCGTTGCCGTTATTATTTCTCCACTTATAGCTTTGATGAAAAACCAAGTAGATGCAATGAAAGCATTTAGTGAAGTTGATGGCATCGCTCACTTTATTAATTCATCGCTAAACAAATCTGCAATAACCAAAGTGAAAACAGATGTATTGAGTGGGAGAACAAAACTTCTATACTTTGCACCTGAATCACTGACGAAAGAGGATAACATCGCTTTATTAAGAAAAATTACAGTCTCATTCTATGCAATAGATGAAGCGCACTGCATATCTGAGTGGGGACACGATTTTAGACCAGAATATAGACGCATACGCCCAATCATAAATGAAATAGGCCGTGCTCCTCTAATCGCTCTTACGGCAACGGCAACTCCAAAAGTTCAGATGGATATTCAGAAGAACCTTGGAATGTTAGATGCAACAGTATTTAGATCGTCTTTTAATAGACCAAACCTATTCTACGAAATACGCTCCAAACATGACGCTCCAAAAGAGATAATTAAATACATAAAATCTAATATCGGTAAATCGGGGATAATATACTGTCTTAGCCGTAAAAAGGTAGAGGAACTAGCTGAGCTACTCCTCGCAAATAATATTAAAGCCCTTGCTTATCACGCAGGAATGGATGCTGCTACGAGAGCACGAAATCAAGACTACTTCCTTATGGAGGAGGTTGATGTGATCGTTGCAACAATAGCTTTCGGTATGGGTATTGATAAACCTGATGTAAGATACGTTATACACTACGATATACCAAAAAGTCTGGAGGGATACTACCAAGAGACGGGGCGTGCAGGTAGAGATGGTGGCGAAGGGCACTGTATAACTTTTTATAGCTATAAAGATATACAGAAACTAGAGAAGTTTATGCAAGGCAAGCCAATCGCAGAACAAGAGATTGGTAAACTACTACTTATGGAGACGGTCTCATACGCAGAGTCATCTATATGCCGCCGTAAAATGCTGCTACACTACTTTGGGGAGCAATATCTCATAAAAGATTGTGAATGTTGTGACAATTGCCTTAACCCTAAACCGAAAATTGAAGCACAAGATGATGTAATACAATTTCTTGAAGCTCTCAAAGATCTTGGGGATAAGTTCAAAATGGACCATATTGTGAATGTTCTTATAGGGAAAAATAATGCCCTTATAAAATCTTATGACCACAATAACAGTAAGTGGTTTGGTGCTGGAATTCAACACAATGACAAACATTGGGGTGCAGTAATTAGACAAGCACTAATACTTGGTCTTGTTGATAAAAATATTGAAAACTACGGTCTACTAGGTATAAATAGCCATGGAGAGGAGTATATAAAAAATCCATTCCCTGTAACTATTACTCTTATACACAACTACGACATAGAGCTATCAAAGCAAGAGACTTCTCTTCCTGTTGGTAAAGGTGGTAGTATTGCCGATGAAGAGCTGTTCTCAATACTTAAAGACCTGAGGAAAAAAGTCGCTAAAGAGCACGACCTTCCGCCGTTTATTATATTCCAAGATCCATCGCTCGAAGATATGTCTATTCAGTACCCGATAACCATCGAAGAGATGCAAAACATCAGTGGCGTTGGTGTAGGTAAGGCTAAGAAATTTGGACAAAAATTTATTACTCTAATAAAACAATATGTGGTCGATAAAGATATTATCAGACCTCAAGATATGGTTGTAAAGAGCGTCGTAAATAAGAGTGGAAATAAAGTATATATAATTCAGTGTGTAGACAGAAAATTAGACCTCGAGGATATTGCAAATGCAAAAAATCTTAGTATGAGTAGCCTTCTTACTGAGATTGAAATTATTGTAAACTCTGGAACAAAACTAAATATAGACTACTACATCAATCAAGCAATTGATGAGGATAAGGCAGAAGATATTTACCTATATTTTAAAGAGGATGCAACTAGTGACTCAATTGACGAAGCTGCAAACGAACTAGGTTCAGACTACTCTGAGGAAGATATTCGCCTTGTAAGAATTAAATTTATCTGCGAGCAAGGAAATTAATATCTCACAGAGAAGTGGGTCAGAGTGCGAGAGTGTGTGACTGAGAGAGACCGTGAGACCAAGAGACCGTGAGACCGTGAGACCGTGAGAGTGAGAGAGTGAGAGACCAAGTGTGAGTGTGTGTATGTGCGAGAGAGAGATATTGTATAAAAAATTATAACCGTAACTATTAGCTAGTTGTATTAAAATATGGATTCAGTAAGAGCAAAAAAGAAGTTAGGGCAACACTTCCTAACAGATATGAATATAGCTTCAAAAATTGCACATGCAATATATGAAGATAACAAAAAAGATGCACATGAGAAGTGTGATGTTTTAGAAGTTGGGTGTGGAATGGGTGTATTAACCCAGTTCCTACTCAAAAGAGAGGATATAAATTTATGGGGCGCAGAGATAGACAGAGAGAGTGTGGAGTACCTTCACGAGCACTACCCAGAATTTACACCACCTTATTGAAGGCGATTTCTTAAAAATG
>CAMRBL010000103.1 GCA_947040435.1 uncultured Rikenellaceae bacterium | reverse complement strand
AGCTTGTAATGCCGAAATAACTGAAATCTCATGCTCGACGGACCTTCCGCCAAAAAAAACGCCAACTTTAATATTCATCACTAAATCTTATTTAAATGTGTCTGGTAAATCATTCTCGTATAGTACTATATCGCCACTCTTCAACACTCCGCCAAGGTGACTAATTGCATCGGTAAACGTTGGAGCTTGGTATATATTATTTTGATCGTAATTGGTGGACGTGAGACCTTGCATTATTGCATCTCTATTGTATGCTCCGACAACGATTACGTAATCTGCTGAATTTGAAATCTGAGCCCCAAAATTTGAGTTATACTCAAATTGCTTATCTCCCAACTCTATTAGTCCTGGAGTTACAATTATCCGCTTACCCCCTTCAAAACGACTCAAAACATCTAATGCCATCTGTGCTCCACTTGGGTTAGAATTAAAGGCATCGTCAATTATGGTGATACCTCCAGTTGTCTTCTTTATGTTTAGTCTATGCTCAACTTGCTCAATGTGGCTAACGCCATACTGAACCGACTTGACTGAGACGCCCAACTCCCTAGCTACAATAGAACCTGCTAGAATATTTGATAGATTGTGACTTCCGACTATCTGCGTGAAGAAGCTTTCTGAAACAACGCCTTTGCCATCTATTGAGAAACTACTTCCCATGTTTGAGTAGGATATATTGTCAAGATAGTAGTCTACACTCTTATCTGATGCTGAGTAGTATTTCACATTTGACGTGTTCTCAACTGGTCTAGATGCAATGTACTCATAATCAAAGTTCAGAACTGCTAAACCATCTTTAGGTAGAGAGTCTATCAACTCAAATTTTGCTTTTTGAACATTCAATATAGTCTTAAATGACTCCAAATGTTGCTCCCCGACAGAGGTCAAGATACCAATTGTTGGGTGTACTAAATCGCAAATCTCTTTAATGTCACCTGCTTGTTTAGCTCCCATCTCTACAATGAAAACTTCATGGTAGGGTTTGAGGTTCTCCCTTATTGTGCGAATAACTCCGAGTGTTGTGTTGTAGCTTCCCGGGGTCATTAGAACATTATATTTCTCAGATAAGATTCTGTGTAGGTAGTGTTTCGTGCTAGTTTTACCGTAACTTCCTGTGATACCGATAATGATAATGTTAGGGTTTTGACTCAAAATTCGCTTTGCATCTCTATAATACCATCTGTTTATAGCTCGCTCCATTGGTGCGTTGATAATATTAGATAGTATTAACATCCAAGGTGATATGGCGGTACTTGTCAGTATGGAGATAAGGAGATAGTTAAGGTTTTGAGTCTCTATAAATATAACACCTGCTATGAGTAAAGATATAAATATAGATGTAGCATAGAGCCTAATAGCTCTTGGTGTGAAGACTAGCTTCTTTTTATATTTTTTCCTTAGTTCAAATATTACACCTATTATCGTTGCGCCAGAAATGGCCGCTTTAATAGCTAAGAGGTGGATGAAAAAACGTCCTACTAGGAAGAGTACGAAGTTGTAAGCCCTGCGCCATGAGAAATCTGATCGCAACCAGTGCATATATCTTTTGTTACGATATGAGTTTTGTTGCATCATCTGCAAGTCATACCTAAGGGTAGTCAAAAGATAGAGGAGTGTAGATAATACACACAATATATTAATGGCTAAATTTAAACTATTCATCTATTTTATCTTCATTTAAAAAGTTATCTATAATCAAATTGACATCATAAGCCTTGTCTAAAAAGCTAAAGTGTCCTGCATTTTTTAAAACCACGAGACCACTATTTTTTATCAGTTTCTCCATGATTTTAGCATCTCTTACGGGTGTTGCAGTGTCATTTTCACCCCAAATTAGTAGCGCAGGTGCCTCTATTTTTGGCATCAAGTGTTTTAGATCTTCATTCACTACCTTGACCAAAATATTACGCATTATTCCCTGTGCACTACTGTAATCACTCGACCCTGCCTTGGCTCTATACTGCTCAATGCGTTTGGCTGCCTCCTGCTTGCCAACAAAACATGGTAGTAGCTTTTTGTAGAGTTTAAATGAGTAGACTTTTAGGTAGTATTTTAATGGGCGCTTAGGTTTTACCCCCGCAGCATCTATTAAGATTAATTTATTGGTGGCACTCCTCGAAGCGTATACCAATGCTACTCGTCCTCCAAAAGAGTGTCCGATGATTATTGGATTTGAGATGTTGTTATGCGCAACATAAGCCTCTATAAAAGTGGTGTACTCTTCAACTCCCCACACTGTTTCTGGAGCATCACTCTCCCCAAAGCCCGGGAAATCAAGGTTGTATATATTGAAATTGCTTTGCAACTCTTTTGCAAGCGACCTAAATAGACCCAAGTTTGAGCCCCAGCCATGTAACAAAATTATATCTTTGCCTCGTGCCGTTCCCGACGTTTCGCTGTTTATGTTTAATCCCTGTATAATCATGTAGCCTATTCTTTTTCTTTATCCCACAAAGGTAGTAATTTACAATAGTTATACAAACTTATATCGGACTTGTAGCGCAATATTAAGAGTTGAAATTAGACCAATTAATTTGAGCGATTACTCTACTCAGGCTCTAACGCTTCTTTGTGGACAATAATCTGATGTCAACTCGTGAAAACGTCGTGTGATTTGTTTGCATTTGCATTTTATTATGTGTAACATTGTGCTTATATTGAAAAATGGCTGATTCCGATGGAATAGTCATACAAATAGAGTAAATTGAGGCTTAATTTTAATAGTAAATTTATTATGAAAAATGTAATTATTGCACTGTCAATATTCTTGTTTACATCATGTGGTTGTGTTTGGGAGACGACTGTGAAGGATATTACTACTAATACGATTCTGGACTCACTTCCTCAGTACCAAAGAACAGAACTTAGATTAGGTAAGGTGGAAAAAAGAGTCTACCAAGATACAGTACCTGCTGCCTCTTGTCCTGGTATGATATACAAATTTACGGTATATAATTTAGCTGATACTGTAAATGGTGTGTACGAAATGGATTTGACCTATATAGAAGCTGAAAATGGCGAAGATAAATTGTTTAAAAGTAGTGGTAGATGGAGTCAAATTTGTGGTATGCCTAATGATTCAACTGCAACTATATATAGATTTGTTGAGTTTGAAAAGGGTGGTGATACGTTAAATTTACAATATAATGAGAAATCTTTGACGCTTTTAAATTCAACTCTTGAGCCTAGTAATAGTACATTGAATTATACATTGCCTCTGGTTTCTAAACCAGAGTAACTTAAATATTGTAAATTATGTCTTATAGACTTACTAAAAAAGAGATGAGAATACTCCTCGAAACTCGAAATGAGAGCGAAGAGGTGTTTAAACGTGGGTCTGGCGGAAAAAAACGAAAAAATAATACTGTTAGAGGTTTATTAATGTTCGTCTGTACGTTTTTAATCCTTACACTATTTATGTACGCTTTATTGTGGCTCGGAAATCTCGTTGGCGGGTATAAAGGATAGAGGAGTGCTCACCTAAGTTATTATTTACATTGTAACAACCATTAAAAAATTAATAATGAGTAAAATTGCACTATTCCCAGGTTCATTTGACCCATTCACATTAGGTCATTATGCAATTGTTGAGCAGGGGTTAAAAGTATTTGACAAAATAATTATCGGCATTGGGGCGAATAGCGGAAAAAAAGGTCTGCTAACAACTGAAAATAAACTCAAATTAATTGAGTCTATATATCCAAATCAAGACAATGTCGTTGCAGTTGAGTACTGTGGACTAACGGGTGACTATTGTCGTGAAAATGATGTGAAATTTATCTTGAGGGGGATGAGAAACACTGTGGACTACGAGTGTGAAAGGAATATGATGTTGATAAATCAAAAATTATACCCTGAAATAACTACGGTACTACTATTTACCCCACCAGAGTATGTGTCGGTGTCTTCGAGTATAATTCGTGAGTTATTGCACTTTGGAAAGGATCCAAATGAATTATTACCTAGTAATGTAGATATTAAAAAGTATTTATAGGTTTTGAGTTTGATGTAACTGCCCTGCTCGGGCAGAGCTGCGTGATCGCAGTGAACGGAGTTGATATTGAGAATTAAAAAAAAAGATAAAAATAAAGGTATTATGGAATTTACAGCAGAGATGATTGCGGCCTTCCTTTCGGGAGAGGTTGTTGGAGATAAAGATATAAAAGTTTGGACAATTGCAAAGATTGAAGAGGGTACACCCGGATCTTTGTCATTCCTTTCAAATGCAAAATACGAGCACTACATATACGATACTAAAGCATCTATCGTAATTGTAAATAACTCTTTCGAACCATCGGCTCCAATAAGTGCAACTCAAATTAAAGTAGAAGACGCATACTCTTGTTTTGCAAAATTACTGGAGCTATATGCAGCAAATAAAGCACAGAAAAAAGGAGTTAGTGATAAGGCAGCAATTAGTGACTCTGCAACATTGGGAGAAGGGTGTTACGTCGGAGAGTTTGCTGTAATAGGTGATAACGTTAAGATTGGAGAGAACTGTAAGATATATCCACAAGTATTTATCGATGATAACGCTGTAATTGGTGATAATGTAACCCTTTACTCTGGAGTTAAGATATACGATGATACAAATATTGGTAATAGAGTGATTATTCATGCAGGATCGGTTATCGGTGCAGATGGTTTTGGTTTTGCACCAAATGAAAAAGGCGAATTCTCTAAGATACCGCAAATCGGAAATGTAGTGATTGAAGATGATGTGGAAATTGGGGCTAATACGTGTGTCGATAGAGCAACAGTAGGCTCTACTTTCATTAGAAAAGGAGTTAAATTAGATAACCAAATTCAAATCGGTCACAACGTTGTAATTGGCGAGAATACAGTATGTGCAGCGCAAGTTGGAATTGCGGGATCAACTAAAGTTGGTGCAAACTGTATGATGGGTGGTCAAGTTGGAATTGCTGGGCACATAAATATCGGTGACAAAGTTCAACTCGGTTCTAAAGCTGGAATATCTAATAATATACCTGATGGAGAGGTGCACATGGGATACCCATCTCTTCCTATAAGTAAGTTTAGTAGATCTAATGCAGTATACCGTAATCTCCCTAATCTTAGCGCAGAGGTACATAAGTTGAAGAAAGAGTTAGAGAAGATTAAAGAGGGTAAATAGTTAGAATGAGTGCTGTTAAACCAAGAGTAATCATGGGTATTGACCCCGGGACTAATCGTACGGGGTATGGTGTAATTGAGGTTAGAGGGAATGCTGTGAAGTATCTAATTCTTGGTGATATTGAACTATCTAAATACAATGACCCATACACTAAATTAAAATATATATTTCAGAGAACGAGTGCGCTAATTAAAGAGTACGCTCCTGATGAGGTTGCATATGAATCCCCGTTTTTTGGGGAAAATGTGCAGAGTATGCTAAAGTTAGGGAGAGCGCAGGGTGTAGCAATGGCTGCGGCACTAGTTAATGATATACCTGTGTTTGAGTATGCACCTCGTAAAATCAAGCAATCTATAACGGGGCAGGGTGCAGCATCAAAAGAACAAGTTGCGGCTATGCTGAAGGTTATTTTGGGTATTGAGTATGATATAAAGAGATTGGATGCAACTGATGGATTAGCTGTTGCTATGTGTCATTACTTTGAAAGTAATACGTTGAGCAAAAGATTCGGTGACTCCGCAACAGTTAAAGGACTTGGTGGTGGTTTGATGTCTAGCAAGCGAGGCGGAAGTAAAAGTTGGGCGAGCTTTCTGGAGATCGGAAGAGCGTCGTGTAGGGAAAGAGTGTGTCAGTACGTGTA
>CAMRBL010000102.1 GCA_947040435.1 uncultured Rikenellaceae bacterium | reverse complement strand
GTACAGTATGTATCACTTCCAGCAAATGCAACATCACTCACTAAAATTGCTCTATCTGCTCCACGTTGTAAAGCATCACGTAAAACAATCTCTGCCGATGGCGGTCCCATACTGACTGCAACCACCTCACCACCACTTCTACCTCTCAACCATAGAGCCGCTTGAAGTGCGTATAAATCATCTGGATTAGTGCGTGTTGCCGCAGATGAACGTTGAAGTGTTTTAGTGACTACATCTATATTAACTTTTGTAGAGAGAGGTACCTGTTTTAAAAATACAATATATCTATTCATATCTTCTTATTAGATTAAATGTTATTATCCTCCTTTTTTATTGGAGCGAGCGTCAGCACAACTTCGCTGAAAAGCGGGAGCAAACGGATCTATTTTACCAAAACGAGATGGGTTGTAAGGTTGTGAATCGACAAATGTTTTCTCTCCTAATACAATCTCAGCCATTAACCTTCCCATTCCTCCACCTACTGCAACACCACCACCACAACACCCTGAGATGGTGTATAGTCCTGAATAAGACTCGATTTCGCCAATTATATATGATGTATCAGGGACATAGCACGATGGTCCTGATACGTAGTGAGCAATGCCTATATCGTCTATTTGAGGAAAATACCCTTTAAGTAAAGGAGCACACTCATCCAATACTCGCCATTTAGCATCTTTTTCAAAATCATAATCTTCCAAATCATCAGTAAGGGTTGAAGGATCAAAAGACAAGCACTCACTCTCTCGCAATCCAATCATTAATGCACCTACGTCTGAGCGTGTAAATGCCCGTGCATCTGGAATTATAGTAAAAGGATGATTTACAGGAAACTTATCTTTATCTATGTCTGTTATCCAGAAGTGACTCCTTACTGGTGTAAACGGAAGCCCAACCTCAAGTGATCTCATCAATATATTAGCCCAAGCACCTGCTGCATTTATGATAATAGGAGCATTTATAGTATCTCCATTGGCAAGTAAAACTCCTTTCACTACTTTATCTTTACAGATAATATCCTTTACTCCTATATTAGAGCGAATCTCTACACCTAATTTTTTTGCCGCATTAGCATAACCAGAACAAAGCAATGCTGAATCAATGAAGCAATCTGTTGGCATGTATAAAGCTGCTTCTATTGCACTTGTATCTATCCAAGGTAATAATGCAGATACTTTTTCATTGTCGATTCTCTCATTAGGAAGAGAAAAACTAGTTACCGCCTGCTCAATTGCCTCAACTCCTTTCATTGAAGCTTGAGAAGAGGCAATTGTAATACTTCCACAACATTGAAGACCTAACGATTCACCTAACATCTCTTCAATCTCATCGATACAGTCGTAGGTCTCTTGAACCATCTCCATCAACCCTGGTTTTGTTCTTGCTCTTGTTAGTAGACACGCTGCCCTCGCTGATGATTGGGAGGCGATCTCTTTACGATCTATTAGTAGAATATTCTTTGCTCCTTTTTTTGCTAATTGGTAGGCTGTAGAGCAACCAAGTAACCCTCCTCCTATAACGATAATGTTATAATTTCTCATGTTTTTATATTTTTATAAAATAGATGGTTGAATCTCTCCTTCCACTTCCGCTACACTTTGTTTTCCTGCAACTGAATACTTATACTCCTTAACCAATAGATAAGCTGCAGCCGTAAATAATATTACACAGAATCCACTTATTAGAAATGCGATATCATTATAAAAATCAAACCAATTTGTCTGTGTTCCTCGATGAAGTATCCCCTTTACAAGCAGAAATAAAACTGTACCTAAATACCCAATAAAATCAATTATTACAATAAAGAAACCCACATTCCCCTTTACTTTAAAACAAGCAATAAAACGCTCAAAAAATATAGTTTGAAAAGCTAAATATGATATATATAGTGTTAAACTCTGAATAAAAAGCCATGTTGTCGTCGAAAGTTGTAACGTCTCATGATTATATGACACATAACCCATAACCATACAACTAATAACTACTAGCCCAAGCAACCCTATTATCACGTGGAAGTTGTTTCGGAAGATGGTTAACAGTGCGAACAGAGCTAAAATTATAAATGTAACGACACTATCTACTTGAGCAAAGAGCCACGATGAATGTGCACTCATATCAATAATATTTACAAGGAAGTCTTCTTTTACATCACGCAGTACTAATAACAGTAGATTTGCTATAAATAGAAGTATAAATATCGGACTATATCTTCTAAATAACGCTTTCCTCTGATCTGCATTAAGTGTCACGCGTTCAGTACGTAGTTCAATATCTTCCTTTGTTGGAGCAGGTAGTTTTTTTAGTGCATATGCCATTAATACAAGAAATGGAATAGCAATACCTCCAATGAGAGCGGGCATCCAAAATGGATCTATACTTAACTCGTTTAGTGCAAATAATCCAACGCTCTTAGATGTTCCTGAAGCAATAAGCATACTAACACCTAATAAACTAACCAATAGATCTGTGACCCGTCGACCCTCTAAGTAACTAAAAATTACACCCCACATACACCCTAGTGATAATCCATTTAAAAACATTGCGATAACATTAAATGGAGTTGGAATCAATCCAAATAAAACTAACGACCCTTCTGCTAAGAGAACTGATCCTATAAAGAACTTAAATCGACTCTCCTTTTTCAACTCTGATATAATCTTAATGCCAAAAAACTTAGCGATTAGATAGCCCAGTATCTGGATCATTGTAACGGCTACTTTATAGTCGATTCCAAAGAAATCAATCCCATCAAAAGCGGCTGCCGTATAGGGTTTACGCAAAGCGTATACTAAAGAGTAGGAAAGAAGTGCTGCTCCTCCTGCCCATAAGATAAAAAGAATATCATTTATTCTTTTAGTCTGCAATTTTTTCAATTTCATTTCTATTATTTAACTTTAATTTTCTGCAAATTAAGTCTGTTTATGTTACAGTACGGTGACGTTAATGTTGCATATAAATAAAGTTAATGTTACGTAGATATTACGCGTAGAAGAGCACTAATCTGCCTCTAATTATAAGTGCTAAAATGTAACCAAAACGTAATCTAATCGCAATCTAATCGTAATCTTTCAGGCGTATATTTGTCACATAATTTTTAATAACCATTATAAAAACAAATATGAAGACAAAAATAAACTGCGTCATTTTTGACTGGGCTGGAACTACTGTTGATTATGGTTGCTTTGCTCCTGTTGCTGCATTTATAAATGCATTTAATGATATTA
Source organism: uncultured Rikenellaceae bacterium (assembly GCA_947040435.1). GTDB lineage: Bacteria > Bacteroidota > Bacteroidia > Bacteroidales > Rikenellaceae > CAMQVY01. Next base: position 2,570 of record CAMRBL010000102.1, on the reverse strand, counting down.
ACATTAAAGTGTCAGCAAAAGAGGTTCGCAAACCTATGGGTATGACTAAAATTGATCACATTCGTGAACTTTTTAAACTAGATTCAGTTACAAATAAATTTCAAGAACTCTATAATAGATCTTGGGATGAGCAAACTGTTGCCGAACTAAACAAATCCTTTGAAAAGCATCTATTTGCATCACTAGATAACTATACATCTCCTATAGATGGAGTTCTAGAAATAGTATCTGAACTAAGAAGCAAAGGGTTTAAAATTGGCTCTACTTCTGGCTACAATAATGCAATGATGGATGTTGTAACAGCTGGTGCTGCTGCAAAAGGGTATGCTCCTGACTGTTGGGTAACTTCGGATGGTATGCCAGCAGGAAGACCTTCTCCATATATGATTTATCAAAATATGATAAACCTCTCTGTCTCTTCTCCAAGCGAAGTGATCAAAATTGGTGATACGATTGCTGATATTAGAGAGGGTGTTAATGCAGGTGTATATAGTGTTGGTGTTGTGCTTGGGAGTAGTGATTTAGGCTTAAACCAAGAAGAAGTTAGAGATCTTTCTGAGTTAGAGCTAAAGAAACTAATGACACAAGTACGTAGTAATATGCTTGTAAATGGTGCTCATTACGTAATTGATACAATGGCCGAGTTACCATCACTAATTGATGAAATAAATAAAAAATCGTCTAAAGATAGCTCTTTAGAACGTCCTTATCTACTACTAACACCTGGTCCACTAACAACATCAGACAGAGTAAAAAAAGCCATGCTTACAGATTGGTGTACTTGGGATGCTGAATACAATCTAGGTATTGTACAATACATACGTAAGGAGTTATTAAAATTAGCTTGTGTTCAAGAGTATGAATATACTACAGTCTTACTGCAAGGTAGTGGTACTTATTGTGTTGAATCTGCCATAACTTGCGTTATCAAACCAAATCACAAACTACTTGTTGTGGCAAATGGTTCTTATGGAGAGAGAATAGGCCAGATTGCAAAATATGCAGGCATTAGCCATAAAGCAATTATTTTAAAGGAGACTGAGCAGGTGACTCCTAATATTATAGAAGAGGCCTTATGTTCAGATAGTTCAATTACTCATGTAGCGGTTGTACACTGCGAGACTACAACAGGAATACTTAATCCACTTGAGGCACTTGCAAAAGTAGTTAAAAGTGCAGGTAAAGTATTTATTGTAGATGCTATGAGTTCTTTTGGTGGCATTCCAATTAATATGGAACAACTTAACATTGACATCCTAATTAGTAGTGCAAATAAATGTATTCAAGGTGTCCCAGGGTTCGGTTTCATAATCATTAAAAGGTCTATTCTCGATGGAGCAAAAGGAAATAGCAAAACCCTATCACTTGATCTTTACGATCAGTGGGAAGCAATGGAGAAAGGTGAAGGCAAATGGCGTTTTACATCTCCAACCCATGTCGTAAGGGCATTTGCAGAGGCAATCGCAGAGCTTAATGAGGAGGGTGGCGTAGAGGTTAGAAATAAACGCTACATTAAGAGTCAGAATAATCTAGTAAAAGGCATGCTAGAGGCAGGGTATGAGGCTTTATTGCCTACTGAATTACAATCACCTATTATCACCTCATTTAGATATCCCTCTTCAGAGTTTGAATTTAAGTCTTTCTATGCCAAATTAAAAAAACAAGGATTTGTTCTATATCCAGGTAAAATTTCACAATGTGATACTTTTAGAATTGGAAATATTGGTGATGTATTTCCAGAAGATATGGTACGTTTAGCAAAAACTATTAATGAAAATAGTTAAAAGGTTAAGTTATTCAAAACTAGTGCAGTCATATATGCAATAGTGGTCGCTACTATATTGCATATATGACTCAGCCTTAAAAAATAGATCCTTGTTCATTTTGTAATTATATATTGGGAATCCTTAGTTTAAAATAGATACTACACATAAGGTCTGTGTGTCATGTATAACTTATATTGATACGATGCATGACTTTAGGTACTTTACCACCATGAGATCTATTTTATCACAAATTGATAGGATAGGCACATAGCAACGCAATGGTTGTTGGTTTGGGTTCCCTCTGAATTATAAGTTTTTAATAGTTTATATCTATACAAAGTACTTGTCATACACATATTGATCGTACACGTTCCAACCGATGATGAAACTAAGGCTCGCTTTCTACTGACACTCTGAGATAGTCTCTGGGTCTGTTGCATTCACATTGTCAATGATGCACTTCATTACTCCACCAAAGTACTTCTCCTTGCCTCGACCAATGGAGATACTGTCTGTCGGAGCGGTGATTCCTGCTGATGTTATGCCACCCTTTGCTGCTGTCCAGATAGCGTTTCGATATACTCATTCTTCTTATCCATCAACATTATAAGTATTGTTGCTTGAATCTTTAGATCTAGTTCTCGGAACACTAGGCTGCCATCAGGCTGTGCGAACTTCCAGTACTTTTCGCAGTCTATAGGGTTAAATTCCAAATAAACCATGAAGTCTGAGGGCTCCAAATAACGCTCTGTGAACTGGTACTCGTTCTCTCCATTGACACCCTTAGCTCCGTGGCTGGACTGA
>CAMRBL010000101.1 GCA_947040435.1 uncultured Rikenellaceae bacterium | reverse complement strand
CGAGATTCTCCGGAGTGACTGGAGTTCAGACGTGTGCTCTTCCGATCTAGAGAATTCCGCTAAGAAATCTACATCATTTTGGAGTTCTTCGGGATATTTTTCAATTTGAGCCTCTAATATTTCAAAAGTTGCAATTGTGTCAGCTTCAGCGGAGTGAGCATTTGTTAAATCTTTCCCGCAATAAAACTTATATCCAGCGACTAATGTTCGTTGCTCTAATTTGTGAAATATATTTTGTACATCAATAAACTTTCGTTTTTTAAGATCTATGTCCACACCAGCTCTAAGGAACTCTTCAACAAGTAGTGGAATATCGAACTTATTTGAGTTGAATCCACCGAAGTCACAACCCTCTATATATGTAGCAAGTGACTTTGCAATATCTCTAAATTTTGGACAATCCGCCACATCTGCATCAGTAATACCGTGAATATCCGAAGACTCTTTAGGTATGAGCATCTCAGGGTGTATTCGACGAGTTTTAGTCTCTTGATCTCCGTTAGGTAGTATCTTAATAAGACATATCTCTACGATTCTATCTTTAGATGTATCCACACCCGTAGTCTCAAGATCGAGAAATATAATAGGATTTTTAAGTTTTAGTTTCATACTTTTATGCGTTAATCATCATTGGCATAAGCAACATAAGCGTTTCGCTTTTTTTCTTGTCGTCATACACAGGTTTGAATACTCCAGCACGAGTTGGGTCTGCAAGTTCAATAAGAACACTTGGAGAGTCAATCGTAGATAGGATTTCGATTAAGAATGTTGATTTTAGCCCTATTGTCATTGGGTTTCCGTCATAGCTACAAGATAGAGTCTCATTAGCCGCCACAGAGAAGTCTAAATCTTGTGCAGTTAGCGAGATACTGTTATTTGCAATGTCAAATCTAATTAAGTTTGTAGCTTGATTAGAGCAAACTGCCACACGTTTAATTCCGTTTAGGAGTTCAATTCTATCAATAATAACTCTATTAGGGTTTGCAATAGGAATCACCGCATTGTAGTTAGGGTAGTTACCCTCAATTAGTCTACATACAAGGATATGATTTTTTAGTGTGAATATCACATTTTTCTTATCGAAATTTATCGAAATAGGATCTTTCCCTTTAGTTAGTAGCCCTCTAAGTAGGTGAGCTGGTTTTTTTGGTATAATAAAAGAAGAGTTAATACCATTACTTTGCTCAGAAGTAGTTATTTTAACTAATTTATGAGCATCAGTTGCTACAAAAGTCGTTTGTTCTGGCTCAATGCAGATGTATATACCATTCATTAATGGTCTTAAATCGTCATCAGCCGTTGCAAATATAGTTTTGTTTATTCCATTTAATACATCGTTTGTCTCTATAGATATTTTGTTGCTCTCTTTAGAGAGTTCAGGAATAATAGGGTAGCTCATTCCCGATGTTCCAGGTAGAGTAATGTGTCCACTTCTCCAGCTCACTTTTATCTCCCAAGTTGATTCGTTAACATCAATTTCAAGAGGTTGCTCTGAGAACTCTTTTAGCGAATCGAGCATAAGTTTTGCAGGAGCTGCAATAAGTCCATCTCTCTCAGCAGATTCAACCTCAATAGATCCAATCATAGTTGTTTCTAGGTCAGATGCAGTTACCGTTAGCTTTCCATCTTTTAAATTCCAAAGAAAATAATCTAAAATTGGAAGTGTATTTTTGCTATTAATAGCTTTACCAGATGTTTGTAGTAGTGATAATAAAGCTGAACTTGATACTATAAATTTCATATTCTATATTTTATTAATTCTGATGTTTGTTGATATAATTTTACTCGTACTCTTCCCCTCTATATTATAGGGGTATTAAACGCCAAATATACGTAAATTTTTTAGAACTTAGCTCTAAAAAAATGAAATTTCAATCTGTTTTGGTCTCTAAAATGGAGTTTTACAGCCTTTTTCATCTATTATTTTGGATAAAATTTGCTATTTACTCAATTTTTCTAGTGCCATTTGTATCATATTTTCGACTGCAAGTTGATAGTTTGTGTTGACATTTTTTGTAACTCTTTGTGCAATAATTACACAAATTGTAGCAGCTTTATGCCCCATTAATTTAGAGAGTCCAGCAAGTGCGGAGCTCTCCATTTCGTAGTTCGTAATTTTTCGTCCTTTGTATTCGAATTGTTGAATTTTTGTGTTTATATCTGCATCAGCAGGTTCAAGTCTAACCCAACGCCCTTGTGGAGCGTAGAATCCTGGGGCTGAAATTGTTATGCCCTCTACTGTTTTGTCTTTGAATAGTTCGTATAGAGATTCGTCTGAGTCTATAAAGTATGGTTTTGCAAGAAGAGGATTCCACTCTACAAACTCTATAAACTTCTCTTCTATATCTAGTTCACATACTCTGTTTCTGCCTTTATAGAAGTTGAGTAGTCCATCAAAACCGATAGATGTTCGTGAGAATACAGGCACTCCGAGTTCAATGTCAGATTGAACGCCACCAGATGTCCCTAATCTAAGTATTGTAAGTGATTTTTTTTCCTCTTTTTCGTAGCGAGTCTCGAAGTCTACATTTACAAGTGCGTCTAACTCTGTGACAACTATATCAATATTATCAGTGCCTATTCCAGTGGAAATAGCACTCATTCTCCTACCATTGTACTTACCCGTAATTGTCACAAACTCCCTATTTGAAACTTCAAACTCTATACTGTCAAAATATGATGCCACTAAAGCTACTCGATTGGGGTCACCAACAAGAATGATTATATCCGCAATATTTTCTGGTTTTAGGTGTAAATGGAAGATCGAACCATCATTATTGATGATTAATTCCGAAGATTCAATTTTTCTCATAATCAATTTCGTATTTAATTTTGATTTTGCTATAAAAGTAACTATTTTGTGCAACAATTCAATATATATATATTATTATTTAAATTATGACACTTATAAAATCTATATCTGGGATCAGAGGTACTATTGGAGGTACACAGTCAGATAATCTAACTCCGTTGGATATTGTTAAATTTACAACAGCATACTCAAGATGGTTGAGAATGGCTGTTCCAAACAAAGAGAACCCTGTAGTTGTACTAGGAAGAGATGCTCGTTTATCGGGAGTTATGGTAGACGACATTATCGAGGGAACACTACTTGGGTGTGGTATTAACGTTATAAATGTAGCTCTATGTACTACTCCAGGAGTTGAGATGGCAGTTGTTGCAAAGGGTGCAGATGGTGGAATTATCATCACTGCAAGTCACAACCCAAAGCAGTGGAATGCATTGAAGCTACTTAATGGTCAAGGAGAGTTCTTGAACGACGCAGAGGGCAAAAGTGTCCTTTCTATGGCTGAGGAGACTGATTATTCATATCCTGAGATCGATCAAATTGGTGTTGTTCTTGAGAGAACTACATATGATGATGAGCATATTACAGCTGTATTGGCTCTACCTTTGGTTGATGTTGCTGCTGTGAAAGCTAAGAAATTTAAAGTTGTTGTTGATGCAGTAAACTCTGTTGGAGGTATCGTTATCCCTAGATTGTTGCACGAAATGGGTGTTGAGGTTGTAGAGATTAACTGTGAACCAACAGGAATCTTTGCTCACAATCCAGAGCCAATTCCTGCTCACTTAGTTGAGATTTCAGAGGCAGTTGTTAAGCATGGCGCAGATTTGGGTATTGTTGTTGACCCAGACGTTGATAGACTGGCGTTGATAAATGAGGACGGAACTATGTTCGGCGAGGAGTACACTCTAGTTGCTGTTGCTGACTACGTACTATCTAAAACTAAAGGTAACACAGTTTCAAACCTTAGCTCTTCAAGAGCATTGAGAGATGTAACTGTTGCTCAAGGAGGTTCTTATAGCGCATCTGCAGTTGGCGAGGTTAACGTTGTTGCGAAGATGAGAGAGACTGGAGCAATTATCGGAGGTGAAGGTAATGGCGGAATAATCTACCCAGAGTTACATTACGGTCGTGATGCTTTGGTTGGAGTTGCGTTGTTCTTGACTCAATTAGCTGAGAGTGGAATGAGTTGTGCTCAATTAAGAGCTACATACCCATCATACTTTATATCTAAAAATAAAATAGAACTAACTCCAGAGATTAACGTTGACGAGGTTCTAGTTAAGATGAAAGAGAAGTACTCTAACGAAGAGGTTAACGATATTGATGGAGTAAAGATTGATTTTGCGACAGAGTGGGTACACCTTCGTAAATCTAATACTGAGCCAATTATTCGTATTTACAGTGAAAGTAAAGACGAAGAGAGTGCTGAGGCTTTGGCATCTAAGATTGTGAATGAAATAAAAGCTATATGTAACCTATAAAATATTATATCATTATGATTAAGCAGTATATCGAGAGTAATAAGGATAGATTTTTAGATGAACTATTTGAGGTGCTTCGAATCCAATCTATTAGCGCAGTGGCGAGTCATAAAGGTGACATGGTTAAGTGTGCAGAGTGGTTGCAAAACTCTCTGCTAAGTGCTGGTGCAGACAAAGCGGAGGTTATGCCAACAGAGGGTAACCCAGTTGTTTACGCAGAAAAAATCATCGACCCTAGTTTAAAAACAGTATTGATTTATGGACATTACGATGTAATGCCTGTTGATCCTATTGATCTTTGGACGAATGACCCTTTTGAGCCAATTATTAAAGATGGACGTATCTATGCCAGAGGAGCAAATGACGATAAAGGTCAGATGTTTATGCAGGTGAAGGCGTTTGAGTATATGGTTCAAAATAGTACACTTCCATGCAACGTTAAGTTTATGTTGGAGGGTGAAGAGGAGATTGGTTCAAAGAGTCTTTATAAGTGGTGTGCTGATAATAAGGAGATGTTGAGTGCAGATGTTATACTTGTTTCTGATACTAGCCTTTTAGCTTGGGATACCCCTTCGGTTACTTGCGGATTGCGTGGACTTTGCTACATGGAGGTTGAGGTTAAGGGGCAGTAGCCAATCCAGCAAATGTATTGACAAGATTGGTAAGCTCTTTAGTCGATCATAATGGTAAAATTACAATACCTCACTTCTACGATGATGTTAGGGAACTGACTCAGGCGGAAAAAGTGGCATTTAATATGGCTCCTTTCAATGTTGAGGAGTACAAGAAGGGACTTGATATTGATGATGTCGAGGGCGAGTATGGTTACTCTACTATGGAGCGTACGGGGGTTAGACCTTCTTTGGATGTTAATGGTATTTGGGGAGGTTATATCGAAGAGGGAACGAAAACAGTTATTCCATCTTCGGCTAGTGCAAAAATATCTATGCGTCTAGTGCCAAATCAAGATTATGTTAAAATTGGAAAATTATTTGAAGAGCACTTTATGACTATTGCACCCAAAAGTGTAAAAGTTAGTGTGAAGCTTCTGCATGGTGGTCAGCCATATGTCTCACCAACAGATCTACCTGCATATCAAGCAGCAGCGGCAGCATTAACGCAAAGTTTTGGTAAAGAGCCACTTCCTTATTTTTCAGGTGGTAGTATTCCTATCATAAGTGGTTTTGAAGAGATATTAGGTTTGAAATCTATCCTTATGGGATTTGGATTAGATGAAGATAACATACACTCTCCTAATGAAAGTTATGGAGTAGCAAACCTTTACAAGGGTATTGAGACTATTGTTTACTTCTTCGATAACTATTCTAAGAAGTAAGATAGTAGAGTATATCGTTTTTTGTTTAGTGCCAAGATAAAGTTTATCTTGGCACTTTTTTTTGTAGATAGTTTTACTGAAGTCGGGAACTGCCCTTCGCGGGCGGCGGTGCGTGGTCGCACTCAACTTAGTGTTTTTTGTTGTAGATAGTTTTACAGAAGCAGGGAACTG
>CAMRBL010000100.1 GCA_947040435.1 uncultured Rikenellaceae bacterium | reverse complement strand
TGTAACCTATATCTCTGATAAGTACATCTGTGGCATCCCGCTGAATCCCGACAACTTTCTTATTGACAACTCCTCAGCTACAATATTGTACCTTGAGAAGTACTCTACGCATGCAAGGCATGTACTGGATAGGGTTCTGAACAATAGCTTAATAATGATTAACCTTTGTTTTAGATAGTGCCATTCATTTGGTCAATTAGAACTATTAGTGTAATTTTACACTCAAATTAAAATACTATAAAAATGAAATTGATACAGATATTTGTACTGGTCTTATTGACCACGAATCTATACGGGCAATACGCACCCAAAGCAAAAGGCGAATTGATAAAACATAGTCACTATCAGTTTGACTACAACGAGAGCCATGAGCAGCCTAATTGGGTCTATTACATCCTAACGAAGCAAGGTACAGATGGCAGTGCTGAAAGGAAGAACAACTTTCGTAATGACTCCAAAGTTTCGACTAGCTCAGCAAGTACTAATGATTACAAGGGTAGTGGTTATGATCGTGGACACTTGTGCCCCGCAGCAGATATGCGTAACTCTCAGACTGCGATGAATGAGAGTTTCTATATGTCGAACATGTCCCCTCAACATCCCTCGTTTAATAGAGGAATTTGGAAGGCATGCGAAGAGTTAGTTCGCAATAGTCTAGTAGACACGTTGTATATCGTCACAGGTCCAATCTTCAAAGACAATAAGGGAACTATCGGGCCAAATGAGGTAACAATCCCCGGTTACTACTATAAGGTCATGTACGACAAGCGAAAATCTAAAATGGTAGCTTACGTCATCCCGAATGAGAAGACCACTAAGCCATTAAGTAGCTTCATAACAACTGTAGATAGTATTGAGTCTCTGATTGGTGTCGATCTATTCCACCAGCTTCCTGATAATATTGAGAATGATTTGGAGAGGGCTATCTCTAATTAAAATGTTATTATTATACTAAGTATGTTATAGATATATCTAGTATCATTATATATCCTATGCTGTATTGCAAGCAAACTATCCCAAAATAACAATAACAGTTACTTGTTTATGGTATATCTTTAGCAAAATTTTAGTAATTTTGTATATAGTATCAATAATCTCAGACAAGATAAAGTAGTTGAATAGAATAAAGGTGGCAGAGATAACAAAATATCACGCAAAGTATTACGCATATAGCCTAACACTAAAACATCCATCGCACAGTCTACAAAAGCTGACTGCTGTGCTGGGTGATGCTCGTGTGGACCTTAATCCTCATCAGGTGGAGGCGGCTCTATTTGCCTTTAACTCGCCTTTAAAGAAAGGGGCGATACTTGCTGACGAAGTTGGGTTGGGTAAGACAATTGAGGCAGGATTGGTAATTTCACAAAAATGGGCTGAAAAGCGTAGACATATAATCGTTATATGTCCTGCAAATCTGCGCAAACAGTGGCAAATGGAGCTTGAAGATAAATTCTTTCTGCAAAGTGTTATCATTGAGAATATTGATTTTAAGACAAATCCCAATGCTTTTCGCACAAATGAGAAGATCGTTATTTGTAGCTACCAACTTGCTTATAAAAGAGCAATGGAGCTTGGTTCTACGATATGGGATTTGGCAGTGATAGACGAGGCTCACCGCTTAAGGAATGTATATCGTCCCGATAATAGGATCGGTAACGCAATAAAAAATGCACTTAAAACCACCCCAAAGATACTTCTAACAGCTACACCTCTACAAAACTCCCTTTCGGAGTTGTATGGCCTAGTGAGTTTGATAGACGATTATGCATTTGGCGATTACAGTAGCTATAAAGCACAATATAGTAGACTTGACACAGAGCAGAGCTTCTCTTCGCTAAAGGGACGTTTGGCAAATGTATGTCATAGAACCCTGCGCCGACAAGTGCAGGAGTATATCAACTATACCAAACGTATTGCACTTGTCGAAGAGTTTACACCGCATAGTGAAGAGGTTGAGTTGTACGACATGGTTAGTGAGTACCTGTATCGTGATAGGCTTTACGCTTTACCCAATAGTCAACGCCATCTCATTACGTTGATACTGCGGAAACTACTTGCATCATCGAGTTTTGCAGTGCAGGGTACATTCGTAAAACTAACCGAAAAGTTGGAGGCGGAGCTAGCAGGGATACCTAAGCAGATAGACTTAGAGGATGATTTCGATACATTTAGCGAGCTTGTAGAGGATTGGGACGATGAGGACACCCCAAAATACGAAGAGGCAGACCGAGAGGCAATAGAGGCGGAGATTGCAGAGTTAAAACGCTTTACAACTCTTGCCCGAAGCATCAAGTCAAACTCTAAGGGAGAGCGACTTATAACTGCTCTTGACCGAGGTTTCGCAAAGCTCCAAGAGTTGGAAGCACCCCGTAAAGTTATTATCTTCACAGAGAGTCGAAGAACACAAGATTATATAAAAGAGATACTTGAAAACGCAGGATATAGAGGTAAGATCGTACTTTTTAACGGAACAAATACAGATAAAGGTAGTAAAAAGATCTACGAACATTGGTTACAGATAAACAAAAATAGTGACAAGATAAGCGGCAGTAAGTCAGCCGATATGCGACAAGCCTTAACGGATTATTTTCGCAATGAAGCCGAGATAATGATCGCCACCGAAGCAGCAGCAGAGGGGATAAATCTCCAATTCTGCTCATTTGTGGTGAACTATGATCTGCCATGGAATCCGCAACGTGTAGAGCAACGTATTGGACGTTGTCACCGTTACGGTCAAAAATTTGATGTTGTAGTGCTGAACTTCCTCAATAAAACCAATGAAGCAGACCAGAGAGTCTATAAGTTGTTGGACGAAAAGTTTCAACTCTTCAGCGGAGTATTTGGAGCAAGTGACGAGGTGTTGGGTAAGATAGAGGAGGGTGTTGACTTTGAGAAGCGCATAGGTGCAATCTTCCAAAGTTGCAGAACCTCCGAGCAGATTAAAACAGCCTTTGATGAGCTACAATCTGAATATAGCGAGGAGATAGAGAGTACACTCAAAGAGACTAAGAAAAAGCTACTAGAAAACTTCGATGCCGAGGTGCATGAAAAACTACGTATGAACCTCAAAAAGGGACGTGAGTACCTAAGCAAACAAGAGCAGTGGTTGTGGTCTATCACCAAGGATTATGTGGGAATGTATGGTTCGTTTAACGATGAAAGGCTAGACTTCAAAGTCAAACACAACGTTTTGGGGCTCCCTCAAGGCAGTTACAAGCTACTAAGAAGTGGACAGAGTGCACCGACTCCAACGGAAAGAGATATTGATCTAGGCAAGCTCCATGCACATTTTATGCCTACCGAGCATTTCGATGGTTTTAGGCACATATACCGCACTGGACACCCTTTCGCCCAGAAGATAATACAGCATTACAAGGATGAGGATCTAAAGACCGCTGAGGTTATTTTCACAACTCCTAAGGATAGAGTAAAGCGTACCTCCATTGATGCCCTAAAGGGTCAGAGTGGTTTTATGACCCTCACTAAGTTAACAATAAATAGCTTCGAGGAGGCAGAGTATTTGGTTTTGAGTGGTGTGACGAGTGACTATATACCATTGGAGGCAGAGACTTGCCATCGTCTTTTTGACCTACCAGCAACAATTGATAGAGAGATTATTATCTCTCCCGAAGTGCTGAATGATCTGAGGCTCTCAACGCTGATGATTCGTAAAAAGATTGTTAAGCAAGTAGAGGAGCATAACGCTCAATATTTCAGTGCCGAGATGGATAAACTCCAAGAGTGGGCAGACGATATGAATGTGGGATTGGAACGAGAGCTCAAAGAGTTGGAATTTGAGATAAAAGTTTGCAAAGGAGAGGCTAAAAAATCACTATCTTTGGAGGGTAAAATAGCTCTACAACGTAAAGTCAAGGAGCTAGAGGCGAAACGTAACGCCAAACGTCGAGGCTACTTTGATGCGCAGGATAATATTGAGGTTCAAAAAGACTCATTACTAACAGAGATTGAGGAGCGTTTGAAACAAGAGATAACCGAAGAGGTTTTATTTACGATTAGATGGGTATTAAAATAGAAATAATTATTATGAATGAAGAAATATTTATTAATAAGCTAAGGTCATTCTTGGATGAAATTAACTCTTGTGAAAAACGAGAAGATATAAAAGAAATTGCCGATAGATTACAACGTTACATCAAAGGAGTTTACCCTGATGATGATAAATTTGTCAAGAATTGCACTGTGTCTTGGCCTACATCACCTAAAGCTATCGCTAATATTGGTCGTTCATTTGGAGGTTCTGTACGCTATGTGTCTGATTCGGAAGAGCAAGGACACTATACAAGACAAATAGAACATAATAAAAAAAGATATATTGAAACAATATCAACAATAATAAGATACATTGAAAAAGATGGATTTCCAATAAATCACAAGACAATAATGATAAATAAAAGTATAAATGTAAGTGGTGACTTTGTAGGTAATGCAAATAGTGGTGATAGTTTTTCGGGTTCACAAACTAACACCAATAATGCAAATCAATTCTTAGAGAAGTATAGTAGTGCAATCGAGGAAATCAATAGAGTAGATAGCTCGATATTAAGTGATGACGAAAAAGAACTTATAATTGATTGTCTATCTTGTATTAAGGATAACATTGAGGATGGCAAAGAACCAAAACATTCATATGTAAAGCAAATTTGTACTAAATTTAGCGATCTTGAATATCTGTCAATAGGGGCTAATTTTGCAACAATAATGAGTTTTTTAATAGGACTATAAAATTATGAAGTGGTAATTATGGGCTGGTTAAAATATATATGGAATGCCCCTTGGGCTAAATTAAGTGCGATATTAACAGTTGTTATTCCTATCGGTGGCTGGTTAGGTAATAAATTGTCTGACGGTTGGGTGCTTTCTGCACTAAAAACTGTGTGGGGTTGGATAAAGTCTTTTTTTCTTTATGAAGTTGCGCTGATTTGGTTCATTGTATTTATTGCGATAGCATTAGCGGCTCGTTTTTTATGGATTAGGTTTAGGACAAAAACATACCCATATCAAGAGTATACCAAGGATAAAATAAATGGTTTTAACTGTGAGTGGAGTTACGACAAAAAAGGAAATATTGTAAATATCAAAATATATTGTCCTACACATAATTGTAATACACCAATGCGAAGGTCAGTAGATATATATATGGATTTATTAAAATGTCCACGGTGTAGTTATAGAGTGAATAGCTACATGAATATGTCATACAACATAAGTGACAATGATTTAAATTTGGTAATTAGAGATAATATAAGAAAAAAATATGGCACAAAATAGATTAAAGAAATTGGAGCTTACGTGGATTGGTAAGGATGATGATAGAGAGGCAATTGAGCCGAGGATTTTGATTGAAGATCCTCACTATTCATTTGGTGAGAGTGATAGCGGAAATATGCTTATTCATGGAGATAATCTACTTGCGCTAAAAGCTCTTGAGCAGGAGTATTCAGGTAAGGTTAAATGTATCTATATTGACCCTCCTTACAATACGGGACACGCTTTTGAGCATTATGACGATGGTTTGGAGCACTCTATTTGGTTGAATCTAATGCGTGAGCGTTTGGAGTTACTGCATAAACTTTTGGCTAAGGATGGTTCTATTTGGATATCTATTGATGATGATGAGCAGGCTTATCTAAAGGTCTTGATGGATGAGGTTTTTGGTCGTCGTAATTTTGTTAATAATGTTATTTGGGAAAAGAAATTTTCCCCTTCTAATGATGCAAAGTGGCTATCTGATAGCCATGATTTCATAATGGTGTATGCAAAAAATAAGGATATTTGGCGTCCTAATCTTTTGCCTCGTAGTGAAGAGATGGATAGTCGCTATAAGAACCCAGATAATGACCATAGAGGAACATGGACGTCAGGCGACCTACTTAGGAAAGATGAACAAAAATCAGGATTATATACAATTGTAACTCCTTCAGGTAAGATATGCAACCCTCCGTCAGGAAGAAGTTGGAG
>CAMRBL010000099.1 GCA_947040435.1 uncultured Rikenellaceae bacterium | reverse complement strand
ACACGTACTGACACACTCTTTCCCTACACGACGCTCTTCCGATCTAATTTATTTAATCTTACTTCCACCTGAAATCGCACTTAGTTTCCACAAATGTACTACATCAATTCCAAATGAACAAATAGCTACATGTATACTTGCACTATGTAAGTTGATTTTATTTATTAAAAATATATAATAACGTGGCTATATAGAGCGTTATAAGGTAGAAATAACTATGAAATATAAAAAAAAAGTTATATATTTGTAAAATAAATTCTAATTATGCCATTCATTCGTAATGGCACACCAATCACAACTAATTATATATATCACTATATGCAAGACATTGATGCACTTCAAGGGAAAAGCCTTGCTGAATTAAAAGAGATAGGGAAAACCCTTGGTATTTCGACTCAGCAGAAAAAACAAGATCTAATTGATGCTATAAAAAAAACTACAATTACAGTTGATAGTTACACAAAATCACCTGAATTGGAGCCTTCTTCAGCTGTAAAAAAAGGCAGACCAAAGAAGGTAGAGAAGACTGAGAAGGCTGTAAAAACAAAGAAGGTCGAGAAGATTGAGAAGGTCGAAGTGGCTGAGAAGATTGAAAATAAAAAGGTAGAGAATAGAGAGGTCGAGAGTAAAAATAGTGAGACAGATAAACATTCTGTTGAGGTTCAAGAGAGTAGCGATGTAACTACTAATGTTGAGCCTGCGATTAGTGTAGAGAAAAAAACGGAAGATGTTACTAGAGTTAAAAGAAAGCGTCAAAGTAGTAGTGAGAGTGTATTTTCAGTAGTAAGTAAGGACGAAACAACATCTGTGACGCCACTGGCTGAAGATAAGCCTCTTCCAATAGTTGAAAATAAAGATGCAGTTGAGACTCCGCCATCACTTGGGGAGGAAGTTGAACGTGCAGCAAATAATAATAGAGGAAGAAAACCTATTCAGAGAGAGAATACACGCCAGAATACAGGTGCTTCTCAGAATAAAGGGTCTCAATCAACAACATCTAATGCGAGTAAACCTAACTCGGAGCATAAAAAAAGATTGGTTGCCTCTCCAGAAATAAAAAAAATTGAGCAGTCAACAGCGATAGCAACTACTACTACTAGTACAGAGGTTGGTGGTGTTGAGACTAAACAAGACGCTGCGACATCTACTTCAAATGAAGTGAAGCCTATAAGTAGAGATAATAGGAGAGATGTTCAAAACAGGAATTTTAAACAAAAAACTACTGATAATAGAGTTCGAAATCCTAACGAAACAGCTAAAGAGGATTATATCGGAGTTGTTAGTGGAGAAGGAGTGTTAGAGGTTATTCCTGACGGGTATGGCTTTTTGCGCTCAGCAGATTACAACTACCTGAACTCACCAGATGATATATATGTATCTCCGTCGCAAATTAAACTCTTTGGACTCAAACCAGGTGATACTGTTAGTGGAACGATACGTCCTCCTAAAGAGGGTGAAAAATATTTCCCTCTAGTTAAAATTAAGGAGATTAATGGTCTATCACCAGATGTTATTAGAGATAGAATTCAGTTTGAATATATGACTCCGCTATTCCCTTCTGAGAAATTTAATTTAACTGGTAAAGGGCATAACAATCTATCGTCAAGAGTAGTTGACCTCTTTTCTCCTATTGGTAAGGGACAAAGAGCATTAATTGTAGCGCAGCCTAAGACGGGAAAAACAGTTCTTTTACAATCTATTGCAAATGCTATTGCTGATAATCATCCTGAGGTTTATATGATCGTTCTTCTTATTGATGAGCGTCCTGAGGAGGTTACAGAGATGGCTCGTAACGTTAAGGCTGAAGTAATTGCATCTACTTTTGATGAGCAGGCTACTAGGCACGTTAAGGTTGCGGAGATGGTGCTCGATAAGGCGAAGCGTATGGTTGAGTGTGGGCACGATGTTGTCATACTTCTTGACTCTATAACACGACTTGCGAGGGCATATAATACGGTTCAACCACCATCAGGAAAGGTTCTTTCTGGAGGTGTGGATGCAAATGCACTACACAAACCTAAGAGATTCTTTGGTGCGGCAAGAAATACGGAAGAGAGAGGGTCGTTGACGATTATTGCAACGGCACTTATTGATACGGGGTCAAAAATGGATGAAGTGATTTTCGAAGAGTTCAAGGGTACGGGTAATATGGAGCTACAACTGGATCGTAAACTCGCTAATAAACGTATATATCCTGCTGTCGATATTATTGCATCGGGAACTCGTCGTGAAGATCTATTATTGAGTAAAGAGGAGCTTCAGAAGACATGGATATTAAGACGTTTCCTTGCAGATATGACTTCTGCAGAGGCGATGGAGATGATGAAAAAACATATGGAGAATACGCGTGACAACGCAGAACTTCTCGTTACAATGAACAAGTAATAAGATAAAGTAATAAAAATAAAAAAAAGCGTAAATTTTTAAATAAATTTACGCTTTTTTATTTTTTCCTTTTAATGAATACTTTATTAATATAAAGTTTATAGGGAATAGTACTGTGAATATAAGAGGTGGTATAATAAACTCATTTACCCCAATCACAACAAATAGATTTAGTAACAGCATATGATTAAGAGAGTTTATTCCATTGCTAACTCCAAATTTTACAGCTCTCTTTATGGTTGGTCTTGTCTTGAATGTGAAGTAATTAGATCCAAGAAAATTAGAAATTAAACCTGTCACTAGACCGATAGCGTATGCGAAGTTATATGGCATCTCTAGTTTCAATAGGATAATAAATATCGCATAGTGTATTATGGCAGCCACTCCTCCGACAGCCATAAAACGGAGTATTTCATGTTTTTTCACAATTTTTTTCATTCTGAGTTGTTGTGTTTTCTGGAACTGCCCTATGCGGACGGCTCTGCGTGATCGCACAAAAATACAAAAATTATAATTATAAACGGATTAAATTTTATATAACTGCCCTACGCGGGCGGCGCTGCGTGATCGCAGTGAACAAGAAACTAAAAAATTGTTCGCTGCGATCACGCAGTGCCGCCCGCATAGGGCAGTTTCATCAAACTCCTAATCAAACTCCTAATCTAACTCCTCATCTCCTCCAAGTGTGCTAGTAGCGAAGAGCTTATCTCCTCTATCGTCACATCAAGTTGTAGCATTGTTTGAGCTATCGCTTTCAGCTCTCTATCCATTAGCTCTTTTTTACGATGGTTAATGATTATCTCTCGTGCATCCTTGCATACAGAGAACCCTACACCTCTTTTGTTTCGTATTATATTACGCTCAGAGATATATTCGTAAGATCGCATGACGGTGTTTGGATTCACCTCCAACTCTCCGCCCAACTCTCGTATTGAGGGTATTCGATCCCCCTCCTTCAACAAATTATCAATTATTCTATCATAGATATAATCAGCAATTTGGAGGTATATTGGTTTTGTTTCGTTAAAGTTCATAATCTCATTTTTTAGCTTTACTCGGATCTTCTATCTCATTGACATTTTTGTCGTAGTGTGTTGTCGTTGTAGTGTCCATCATAGTTTCAAAAGTAACATTAGGTGAGTTAATAACGGTTACTGGCATATCTAGATCGACATATAAAGTGAGAAATGCAATACCTGAAATTGGTTCGTTGTCAGTAGAGCCGACCCGTAAAACTTTATCCTCTATTTTTAAAAACTTTAGCCCGTTTTGATAAATCTGAGTCCTAATATCCCAATTGCTATTATTTAGCGCAATAGCAACATCAGTTCTGTTAACCCGCAATTTTTTGTCATAGTTTTGTATAACCATACTGTCAACTTCCATTGAGAATGTTTTCATTGCCTCTGTCTGCATATCTGATACGTCGTTATAAACTAGTCGCATATATATCAATACTGCAATGATAATTGCAACATAAGCTCCAATAATAGATAAATCATATTTTTTCATAGCTGTTTTATTTTAGTTATTCTTAATTTAGCTCACCATGAGTTCTAGTCATTGTAGTTAAGTTAATGATGTTAATATTACTTGTAATTATTGAATGTCTTTAGTTTTTTCCATGCGCACCAAAAATATGTTATTGGTAGTAGACACAATATATATATATACTCTACTTTTGAATAGAATATAAATTGTGATAAATCAAAGACAACCTGAACGTTTTTATGTTGAATATCCATTATGTCGCCAATAGCATTTTGCGCAATATAAGTAAGCGCAAAAATGGAGATTACAATTAACAAGGCATGTGAAAAATAGTTAATTATTATCGCCTTAGCCTGATTTAATTTAGGAAATGATATTGTGAACCACATAAGTGTGGAAACTGTATATAAGTAGACAAATATTATTGGGATATAGTAAGTAAAGGTATTCCACTTGAAAAATTTATCTAACGAGAAGAGTTGACTGTTTTTCATATCTTCTATTTCAAGACCATATGGCATTATTATATCATCAGATATAAACCCTTTAAATACATATGCGCTCTCTGTAAAGTAGTAGAGAGTGTCTACGTAGGAGGTCACAATATAAAATCCCGCAAAAAATACAATGTTACCCACTACCATAATATTGAATATTGCAAACCAAAATTTTTCTTGAAAAGATATTGGAAGTAGCATTCCATCCATTTTCAAATTTTGACCTTTACTCCCTTTTATTGATAGATATGTTATTGAGATAGTAAATATTGATAACATTATAAAAAATGCGGAATAAAATCGTTGAGTTATCC
Organism: uncultured Rikenellaceae bacterium; assembly: GCA_947040435.1. Lineage (GTDB taxonomy): Bacteria > Bacteroidota > Bacteroidia > Bacteroidales > Rikenellaceae > CAMQVY01. The sequence continues at coordinate 1,319 of CAMRBL010000099.1, read as the reverse complement.
CACTCATCCAAGAATCAATCAATTGGCTGTTTGTGGTTGCAACGTCATCAATTAATCCCTTAATCTCTATTGAGTAAACACCTACCATAACAGCTAGCAGTAGTAGTATATATGATTTTCTATTCTCCCAATAGTGTTTACGTGCATATAGCGCGAATCGTTTAAAGTTAAATGTATTATTCATAATAATATTTTTTAGCGTATTAATAAACTTTTAATAATTTCAGGTTGTGCTATCGCTGCGTTGAAAAATAGCTCTATATCTACTTTGCTCTCCTCTTTAGTGTTATTCTCAACAATGCCCCATCTACCTCTAATTCCACTCTCTTCGTAAATTGACTCTTCGCCTTTATCCAGCACCTTGAACATAAAGTTTTGACTAATTTGCTCGATTGAGGTGTTGGCTATCATTCCATCTCCCTCTAGTATAACAACAGAATCAATAAGGTTCTCTAAGTCTCTGACTTGGTGCGTTGAGATAATAACACATCGCTCTTCAGTGGTTATTCTTGAGATAATTTTTCTAAACTGACTCTTCGAGGGTATATCTAGTCCATTTGTAGGTTCGTCCATTATCAATAGAGGGGTGTTGCAAGCGAGAGCAAATGATATTATAGCTTTTTTCTTCTGCCCTAATGACATTGAAGATATTTTCTGTTCGTAGCTCACCTCAAACTCCTCCATGTAACTCTTTAGATTGTCAAGGCTGAAATTTACGTAGAATGGTGCGTTGTATTTTGCGAATTGTTTCATCGATACTGTTGGCGTAGTTATCTCCTCTGGTACGTAGAAAAGTTGTGTCATCATAGAGGGTAGACGTCTCTCGGGATTCTCCCCTAGAGTCTCTATTTTGCCAGACTTAGAAAATATCATGCCACTAATAAGCTTTAAAAGTGTCGATTTCCCCATTCCGTTTCTTCCCAAAAGACCGTAGATATGCCCTTTCTCTAGAGTTAGTTCAAGATTATTAAATATGTTTTTTCCTTTTTTGTAATAAAACCCAACGTTTGAAATTTGTATCATAGTTTTAAGATTTAGAGGTGTACTAGTGCACTATTGCACCACAAAGATAGATATGTTTTTTTGTTTTCCAAATTTTATCTCATAATATTTCCAATTTTTAGATAAAAATACGATATAAGCTCTATGTGGTAGTTTTTTTTTGTATTAAAGTTGCATCTATATAATAAAAAACTATCTTTGTAAATATAATTCTTATAAAAACAATATACACATTTCCGGTTAGGACCTCGGATAGTACAGTATTGCGGGGCTGTTTGAGGTGTAATTGCATCAGGTAAGTGCTTAGGGGGAGAACC
>CAMRBL010000098.1 GCA_947040435.1 uncultured Rikenellaceae bacterium | reverse complement strand
TCTACTACCTAATAGACCAAATGGAATAGATAGAATAACTGCAAGAGGGATAAAGTAACTCTCATATAGCATACTCATAAGTACAAAGATGAATATTATACAGATACCAAATATCATAGCAGTATTATTACCGCCCTCTTCCTCTTCACGAGTCATACCACTAAAGTCAATACCATATCCTCTAGGTAGATCTGTCGCAGCCACCTCTTTGATCGCTTTAATAGCATCTTGCGAGCTATATCCTGGAGCAACACTACCATTTACAGAGATACTACCATACATATTGAAACGTCTAAGCTCAACTGGATCATAAACTTTAGTAAGAGTTATGAATTGAGAGATAGGCGCCATTTCGCCGTTTACACGTACAAATACATTATTCAGTGACTCTTTGTTTTTACGCATGCTAGGGTCAGCCTGAATCATGATACGGTACACCTTAGAGAAACGGTTGAAGTTTGATGCATAAGATCCACCATAGTAACCTCCAAGTACAGAGAGTACTTCGGCTGGTGAAACACCTGCACGCTTACATTTAGCCGCATCTACATCTACAACATACTGAGGGTAGTCAACATTGTATGAGCTGTATGCCATACCAATCTCTGGACGTTGGTTAAGTTTTGCAAGGAATGCTTGAGTTGTGTTGTATAGAGTTCTAATATCTACACCCTGCATATCTTGTGTATGGAACTCAAATCCACCACCTTCACCATATCCTGGGATCATTCCTGGAGGTGTTGCGAAAATTCTTGCAGCTTTAATATGTGCAGTTCTAGCATATACCTCTTGGATTACAGCCGAAATAGAGTTCTCATCGCCCTTACGCTCGTTCCAATGTTTAAGACTCACCATGAACATACCTGAGTTTACACTTGTTCCAGAGATGATACCAAATCCTGCAACCTGCGCACAAGTCTCAAATTGTGGTATATCTTTAATTGACTCATATACCTCATTTAATATAATCGTAGTTTGATCCAGAGTATTTCCTGGAGATGTACTCACGTCGACAAAGAATAGACCTGTATCTTCATTAGGAACAAATCCTTGTTTTGTGTTTGTCATAAAGTAGCCAAGAAGTCCAATACAGATAACAAGTGATGCCCATGCTAACCATTTTCTCTTGATGAAAAACATAGCTCCTTTAGTGTAGCGTATCAACATTGCATTGTATGTCTTGTTATATGTATTACGAACACTTTCTGCAATTTTACTTCCTTCTCCTGGTGCTGGGTTTGGTTTCAGCATGATTGCACATAGTGCAGGACTTAGAGTTATAGAGTTGATAAATGATATACCAACAGATACAGCCATTGTTAGTCCAAATTGAGTATAGAATACTCCTGTTGTTCCCCCCATGAATGATACTGGGATAAACACGGCCATAAAGACTAGAGTTGTAGTAAATAGAGCAGTTGTAAGTCCACCCATCGCATCTATTGTCGCTTTGTATGCAGACTTATATCCGCCATCAAATCGAGCTTGTACAGCCTCTACTACTACAATTGCATTATCTACAACTGTACCAATTACGAGCACTAGGGCAAATAGAGTAAGAAGGTTAAGAGAGAATCCTGCAACATTTAAGAAAGCGAACGTTCCAATAAGAGATATGATAATACAAATTGTTGGAATAAGTGTCGCTCTAAAGTCTTGTAGGAATACATAAACTACTAAGAATACAAGAATGATAGCTAGAATAAGAGATATAACTACTGCATCAATAGATGCAAATAGGAAGTCATTCGTATTCTGTATAGTGATAATCTCAAGATCATCGGGCATATTAGCCTCTATTGACTTGAATAATTCATCTATCTGAAGGTTGATATCTGTGGCATTTGAACCTGAGGTTTGATATATCATAGATGGCACTCCAGGAGCACCATTAACTTTACCTGCAAAGCTATAACTATCTTTACCGAGCTCTATTGTTGCTATGCTTTTAAGGTATAGCATCTCACCATCTTCCAGTGTGCGAATAACAAGGTTCTCAAACTCTTGGATAGATTGTTTACGACCAGAGTATTTCATTGTATATTGGAATACCTGACCAGATGTCTCACCAAAAGAACCCGTTGCCATCTCAATATTTTGCTCAGCAAGAACTGCTGCTATATCGCTAGGAACAAGTTTGTATTGAGCCATAACATCAGGCTGCAACCAGATACGCATACTGTAGTTACCACCAAAGATCACTTGCGATGCAACACCTTGAATACGTTGTATTGCAGGCTTTATGTTGATTGCGATGTAGTTGGCAATAAACACCTCATCGTATGTACCATTAGGGCTTAGTAGAGCAAAAGACCTAAGTGTACTAGGTTGTTCTTTTTGGGTTGTAACACCAATTTTAGTAACCTCAGACGGTAGAGTTCCAGATCCGATAGATACACGGTTCTGAACGTTTACTGCTGCCATATCGGGATCAGTACCCTGTTTGAAGTATACAGTGATATTAGCCTTTCCACTATTACTAGCAGAAGAGGTCATATACATCATGTTCTCTACACCATTTATTGACTCCTCTAATGGAGCAATAACACTTTTTTGTATGGCTTCGGCACTAGCTCCTGGGTACGAAGTACTTACACTTACTGCCGGTGGTGCGATATTTGGATATAACTCTACGGGAAGTAGCATAACCGAGATTAATCCAAATAGCACTATGAAAATCGAAATACCTATCGAAAGTATAGGTCGATCTACAAATGTTTTTATATTCATTTTTTCAGTTTAATATGTTTTTGACAAACGACTTATTGGTTGATAACAGTATTCTCACGAACAAGTCCAACACCTTCAGAGATGATTACATCACCTACTTCTATGCCACTCTCTACGATATAATCTGTGTCACTACTATTTTTTGATATGTCAATCATAGTAGACTTTGTTTTACCATCCACAACTTTGTATACACAAATTTTGTCTTGCATCTCAAAAGTTGCTGTTTTAGGTATTACAATTGCATTGCTACGAGTCTCAGGGATCTGAAGGTTACCAGAACCACCACTAAGCAATCTTTTTGCGCTGTTTGGGAATACTGCGCGCATACTTATAGCACCAGTGTTATTTTCGATTATACCACTAATACTCTCGATTTCACCTGTCTCTTGGTATGTAGAGCCATTGTTAAGTTGTAGTATTACATTTGGCATGTTTGCTACAATACTATCTAGGCTACCATACTGATCCATTAGGTCTAATATTTGATTCTCTGTCATAGAGAAGTATACAAACATCTCAGAGTTGTCAGATACAACAGTCAAACTCTCAGGAAGAGATGGAGATACTAATGATCCTTTTCTGTAAGGAAGTTTACCGATAACACCATCTGAAGGGCTCTTTATAACAGTAAAGTCAAGGTTTGCTTGTGAAGCATCTTCTTGAGCTTTCATTAAGTCTAATTGAGCTTTTGCGCTATTAAGAGCGTTTAATTTGGCAGTTAGATCAGATTGAGATACAATTTTCTTCTTCTTTAAAACAACAGCATTGTTGTAGTTAAGTTGTGCAGTTGCTACGTTTGCTTTGCTGATTGCTACGTTTGCTTTAGCTCCTTGTAGAGCTGCTTTGTAGGGAGTTTGCTCTATAACAAATAGTACATCTCCTTGTTTTACATCTTGTCCTTCATTGATTGCCACTTCAGTTAAGTATCCTGAAACTTGAGGGAAGATGTTAATATCCTGCTTTCCTCTGATTGAAGCGGAGTAGTTTGATGTTAACTCAATTGATTGTTTCTCTAAAGTTAGTAGTTTGTAGGTTGTTTTACCTTGTTGTACGACTACCTCCTCTTTACATCCTGTAAATGCGATTAGGCTTAGGAGTGAGTAACAAAAGATTTTGCGGTTTAGATTCATAATTTTGTTTTATAATTAAATTTAGTTAAATGCAGTTGCAAAAATAGGTATAATTAAAATTTATTTTAGTGTTTTTTAAGAATAAAATTGTATGATATAAGAATATTATACGTACATTGCTACATATATATTGTATAGTTGTGAAAATAATTTAAAATATCTCTATTGTGGATGGATTCAAAGTCGAAATAGTATATTCTTTTACGGATTTTTTTGCTAGTCTTAATTCAAGCATGATCTACATTGTGAGGTCTCGTAAAGGGCGTCTAAATTTTAGAGTTAACTTAAAGCCTTATACATTAAAAAAAGGGAGTAATTTCATGCTGGTTGATGCCCAGCAAACGTTAATTGATAGCCAGACGGACGATCTGGAGGTTGTAGTCTACACGCTCTCTCTATCCTATTTTGAGGAGCTTACAATACTTTTTGACGATCAATTTTTTAAGGTGCTATGGAGCTATACGCCAGAGATGTTGTCGGATAAGCAGATGTCTTTGTCGAATACTTTTTTAGATCAAATATATACAATTTTTAATAGTCATGAATATGTTTATAAGAAGATAATTCTATCAAATATCATACAGTGCTACATGCTTGATCTATTTGAGCATATTCACCCTCGACTTGTAGATGAGTTCATTAGTAATACGAACCATCGTAAGGCTATTATGCGTAACTTTTACAGCTATATTATGAAGTATAAGATCAGGGAGGTTGAGTTTTACGCTAAGAAGTTGAATTTGTCAACACGCAATCTGTATAACATAACGCAGGCTAGTCTACGAGTTACCCCAAAGAAGATAATTGACTCCACATTGATAGCTGTGATTAAGAATATGCTTCTTGTCAGTAGTTTCAATAATCAACAAATTGCTGAGAAATTCAATTTCTCAGACCAGTCGGCATTCGGGCAATACTTTAAAAGGTGTGAGGGGTTGTCGCCCTCTGCATATAAAAAGATAAATAAAGTGTAGCTAAATAATCAAATCTTAGGGTAAAAAGGGTGTTTTTTTAGCTGTTTTTAGATGTTTTGGCAAAGAAATTATATTTTTTTTGTATACTTTTGTAAAGTGGGTATGTCTTGGTGTATCTATTGTATTCGAAGCCTACATAAATTAAATAAAACTTACTTAAAAAAACATTATGACCAAAACACTTTGTAATTTAAAACAGAAGATAACTGTTTTTGCATTGTTACTTTTAGGATTGACGTTTTCGACATCAATAGCCACGGCTATTCCAAATGTTGAAACTGTTGATGAAGTAACTGTGCAGCTGCCGACGATTACGGGAGCGAAGAAAATTAACCCTACAACAATATCTGTAAAGCTGTCTGATAGTAATGTCATGGCTTTTGATTTTTATGGGGATAATATTTTCAGACTATTTCAAGATACAACGGGCGGCGTTATCCGTAAGCCTGAAGCTAAACCTGAGGCGACTATTATGGTTGAGCAGCCAAGGGAAGCGGTATCTAAGTTAGAGCTAACAGAAGAGGGTGGTGTAATCACTATCAAAACTTCGAAAATAGCTCTACAACTTGACAAGAAAACAACTCTATTCAAAGTTGTTAATCTAGAGACAGGACGTGTTGTTGTTGAGGAGATTGCACCTATCCTTTTTGAGAAGGAGAAAGTAACTCTAACTCTAAAAGAGTGCGACGAAGAGTACTTCTATGGTGGTGGTGTTCAAAACGGACGCTTTTCACATAAAGGAAAATCTATTTTCATCGAGAATGAAAATAGCTGGACTGATGGTGGAGTAGCATCTCCTACACCATTCTACTGGTCTACTAATGGCTACGGTATGATGTGGCATACGTTCAAAAAAGGAAAATATAACTTTGGTTCTGAAGCAAAAGGTGAGGTGACTCTATACCATGAGGAGAACTACCTTGACGTATTCTTTATGGTAAGTGATGGTGCAGTAGCTCTATTGAATGATTTTTATCAGTTGACGGGAGAGCCTATCTTTTTACCTAAATTTAGTCTATACGTAGGACACCTTAATGCCTACAATCGTGACTACTGGACAGAGAGTGAGAAGGGTATTCTTTTTGAAGATGGTAAGCGATACAAAGAGGGTAAAGAGGATTCTATATCTATAAAAGAGTCTTTCAATGGAGAGCTTAACAACTACCAATTCTCT
>CAMRBL010000097.1 GCA_947040435.1 uncultured Rikenellaceae bacterium | reverse complement strand
TGGTGGAACATGGATACACGAAACCATAGCATTGGACTTCGCACAGTGGTTGAGTTCTACGATAAGTTGCAAAGCATAAATGATAATGAGCATGCCAAGAAAGTCTACCCTGTTAGTCATATTGCACGAGAACTAAAGATTTCAGCCACAGCACTCAATACATTTGATTATTTCACCGATATTCTAAATAGAATGGCAATATTAGCCCCAAATATTGCAGATGACATATTGAGAGAATTACTGCCTGAAAAGTGGGTTAAGCCAAATATGACGAAGAACCCTTTTTAAATTATTATATACACAATGACTGTATTAATATACAAAAGAAATTCATCACCAGTAGATTAATTTATAATCCTTTTATACAAAAATAAGCGAAAATGCTACAGTACCTCTTTTATTTGAAGTTAATTTTATCTCTCCTCCATGAAGATGCATTATTTGGCGAGCAATGCTCAATCCGACACCTGATCCTGTATGTTTTGTAGTGAAGAATGGTGTAAATATATTATCAACTATCTCAATAGGGATTTCATCTCCATTGTTACTTATTTTAACAACAGTTTGATCTTGATTATTATGATATAGGTCTATTTCAATGCGTTTAGACTCAATACTCTCCATCGCCTCAATTGCATTCTTTAGGAGATTTATAACCATTTGCAAGATTAATTTATCATCGACATTCACTACGGTATTCTCATTAGTGAGATTCAGCTTGAATTCAATGCTGTCGTCAGAGACTAGTTGTAGTGATTTTACTAAAAGTGCTTTTATATCAGTCGGATGCCTATCTGTAATGTGTATTCTTGTAAATTTACGATATGATTCAACGAATTTAACTAACCTTTTACTAGTGTTATTGATAACTGCCAAACCCTTCTCAAGATCTCCTCCTTTGTCTACATTTATATCAACTAGTGCCTCACTCAGTGCGGTAATTGGAGCTAAGGAGTTCATGATCTCGTGAGTTAGAACACGAATCAACTTGCTCCATGACTCAACTTCCCTCTCGTCGAGATTATTATTAATATCATTTGCAGAGATTATTTTTAATTTTTTACCATCTAGGATAATATCTGAGGCATTTACTAGTAGAGCGACCTCTCCAACTTCATTTGTGTAGGTGAGCAGAGTGTGTTGTCCCGACTTTAGATTTAAAAGGCTATCTTTTATGTTTGGAGAGATGTACTTAAGTTGATTAATATGCATAAAACTATCTATCCCAAATAGTCTCTTAGCTTCATTATTTACTTGATATACATTTCCATTATAGTTTATTGTTACAACAGCGGTTTTTACGCTATTCATTATTATTTCATAATACTTCTCTCTCTCAATGGCTATGTCTTTAGTACTCTTCATAATATCCCTTATGCGGTTGAGTGAAAAGTTAAGCATCTCTTCGCTTATATCTGTACCATGATCTTTAAATCCAAACGCATAATCATCTGCATCTATTGAGTCGAACATAAAAGCGATCTTCTCTATCGTATTTTTATATATACGTCGTATGGTGTAGATGCAGTATATAATTATGGGTATAAAGAGAGTTAATAGTGAATAATACTTCAAAAATATAGAGGCAGTAGCAGAGGCTACAAATACTATTAAGATAGCAACAATAATCAGTAGATCTCTAGTTGATGTTATGTTTCTCATATTTTATATTTTTTTATCTTGCTATATAGCGTTGGTCTTGTAATTCCCAACTCTAGCGCAACAGCAGATAGATTACCTTCATTTCTCTCTATTGCGGAGATAATCACTGTATGTTCAATCTCTTCAAGTGTCTGTGCTGAGGTGGTAATTGAGGGCTTTTTTTGTGCTGATTTTATATGGAGTGAATCTACGTCAATCAACTCCTCGTCACACATTATCACCGCCTTTTCAATAGTGTGTTGTAGCTCTCGAATATTACCTGGCCACAGATAGTTGAGCATAGACTTTTTTGCTATCTCATCAAATCCAATAATATTTTTATTATATTTTTTTGCATAGTTTTCAAGAAATTTTGAAGCTAAAAATAGAATATCATCTTTGCGCTGGCGTAGCGGAGGGATTTCAATGTTTATCGTGTTAATCCTATATAATAAATCCTCTCGGAAATCACCCGTCTCAACCATATCTCTCAGATTTCGATTAGTTGCGCATATCAAGCGGATATTTATATCTATTGGTATGTTACTACCTACTCTAGTAATTTGACTCTTTTGTAGGGTTGTAAGTAGTTTGGCTTGTTGGTGGTAGGGTAGGTTCCCAATCTCATCTAAGAATAGTGTTCCTTGGTTGGCGACTTCAAATTTTCCAATACGATCATTTTTTGCATCTGTAAAAGCCCCCTTAGTGTGTCCAAATAGTTCACTCTCAAAGAGTGTTTCGGTTATTGCGCCAAGGTCAACACTAACCATTAATTTGTTTCGGCGATTTGAAAGTATGTGTATTTCGCGTGCTAACATATCTTTACCCGTTCCATTCTCCCCCGTGATAATGATGTTTGCATCTGTTACTGAGACTTTTTGAATCATCTTGAATATATCTTTCATAACTCTGCTAGCCCCCCAATACATGCGGCTACCCTCCAAAAGCTCTTGTTTCATCTCTTTTAGATGCTTAACCTCCTGTTTTGATTTGAGTGTATTGTATGCGCTTTGAAGAGATGCGATTAACTTCTGATTATCCCATGGTTTAACAACGAAATCAGTCGCTCCTTGCTTAATTACCTCGACTGCTAAATTAATGTCGGCATAGGCAGTAAAGACAACTACGGGTATATCCTTATTACGTGTTTTGATCTGATTTAACCAGTAAATCCCCTCATTTCCATTATTTACCTTTGAAACAAAATTCATATCTAGCAATATAACATCAACGTTATTATCTCTCAATGACGAGTCAATGAGATTGGGAGATGAAATAAGGATAATTGTTTTAAAATATCGTTTAAGGATGATACTTAGAGATGATAATATATCTTGATTATCATCAACAACTAATAATGTGCCCTCTTTTGTCATAAAATTGATTTTAAATTTTGATAAAAGTAGGTAAAATTAATCTATATTGTATATTAATCTTACACTACTGTAAAATTACTTTACATGTTTGTATTTCATTATGGCTGGTAATATATTGATATACAGTGCTTAGTGATTTTGGCATGGCGATGGTATATGTTATAGTAAATCGGTAATAGAGCCTAGTTTAACTATGTTATTTGGCTTTAGTGTTAAATATTTTTACAATAATAATAAAAAAAATAAGAAATTATGCTTACATTAACTAGTATCTGTAAAACTTTCCAAACAAATGATATCGAGACGTACGCAGTCTCTGATGTTAATCTTACAATAAATAAGGGTGAATTTGTATCCATTATGGGACAATCGGGGTGTGGCAAGAGTACGCTTCTAAACATAATAGGACTTCTTGATGACCCTACAAGTGGGACGATAGAGTTGGATGGTATAAATGTTGAAAATATGACCGATGTTGAATTGGCTAGAACCAGAAATCATAAGTTAGGTTTTATTTTCCAAAGCTTCCACCTTATCCCTGCACTAAATGTACTCGATAATGTAGAGTTACCACTACTTTATAGAGATGGTATCTCTGCAAAAGATAGACGTGCTAGAGCCATTGAGGTGCTAAAGAAAGTGGGGTTGTCTCACCGTATGAAACACTTCCCGAAACAACTGTCTGGAGGTCAGAGTCAAAGGGTAGCTATTGCACGCGCACTAATCGGAAATCCCGAAATTATCCTTGCCGATGAGCCGACAGGTAATCTTGACAGTAAAACAGGAGTTGAGATTATGGAGATACTTCATAATCTAAATAAGGAGGGTACTACTATTATCATGGTTACTCATGATCGTGGTATTGCAGAGCAGACGGAACGTATCATTTCGATACTAGATGGAAAATTAATATAATAGGAAAACGAAGTTTTCAAGAAAGTTTAATGAATTTTTACAAAAATTCTTGCCAAAGGCAGTTAGTAGTCTAGTTATATCTCGCCGACATGACTGCGAAAAGAGCGAGAAATATTAATAATAAATATATAACTATGAAAAAACTTTACGTATATATAACCTCCTCAATATATAACATTAGACATAACAAGGCTTATGCGGCATTTGTTATATTTGGAACAGCACTTACTTTCATCTTTATCTCTATTGTTTTACAACTTACAAATGAAGTCGTTAATAACGTACCTCCATTTGTCAATGCGGATAGACAGATAAAGATAGAGGCGTATCGTCAATATAGGAGTGAAAGTGGAGAGACAGGAAATACTGGTTTCAAGTTAAGCGAGATACCTCTGTTTCTAAAAGATGTAGGCAATTATCAATTATGTGCTATAGCCTACCAAACTAGTGAGTCTGTTTTTGTTAATAATAGATTTTTATATAGAACTTTGATAGCATATGTAAATGGAGATTATTGGAGACTTAATAATTTTAATTTTATTAAAGGGCGTTCATTTAGTGAAGAAGAGACTGAATCAAATGCTAATGTAGCTATTGTTAGTAGTGCTTTTGCGGATGCAAATTTCAAAACAGATGAGATTTTAGGTGAAAAAATAGAGTTAAATAATAGAACATATACTATCGTAGGTGTTGTTGGTGAATACGCGAATCTTATAAATTACCCAGCAGGAATATGGGTGTCTTATAAATCACAGCCTCAAAATAGACTATATAATTTAGATATACTTCCAAATAAAGAGGTAGAGATCGATGAGTTTAAAGGAGACGTATTGCAGGCTATGAAACGTCATTACGCAAAAAAATCTATTGATTTAGATATGAAAAGCACCGAAATAGTGACGTTAAAAGAGAGTCGTATTGCTGATGTCGGAGGTGACGTACTCTCTTATGGTATATCTATAATCTTATTAATATTACTTATTATTCCTGCAATAAATATTGTTGCGATAAGCATTGCTAGTGTAAATAACAGAGCAACCGAGATCGCAATTAGACGAAGTATGGGAGCATCAGTATTTTCATCTTTTATATTAATTATAGTAGAGAATCTATTGTTAGTAGTGGTCGGTGTTATCGTTGGTATCTCACTCTCATTTCCTATGATTGATTTGATGAATAGCTTATCTACCAATATGACTGCATTCGGTAAAATATCTTTCATTAGTAGCAACAATATATGGACTCCTATTCTATACACTATACCTTTAGCACTGCTGTTTACTCTGCTGTCTGGTGGTATTCCTGCGTATTTAATTGCAAAAGGGAAGATTGCTCAAGTATTAAAAGGTGATTTCAATAGAAATGTGAGCAGTAATAGACGAGTATCAGCTATTATGGTTGAGCAGGTATTAATTTTCATTATATTAATGATCTCTATGGTGTTTATAACTACTACTGTTGATCGTTACTATGAACCAGGATTAGTAGGTGTCGATAATGTAGTGAACTTCTCTTGTTATAGGGCAAATAGTGATGATGAGGTATCTCGAAAAATGGGTATTTTAGTAGAGGATTTAAAGAAAAATTCTAATGTAAAAGCATTCTCTGTAGAGAGAGAGTTTGCTCCATATTACTTCTATCCTAAATGTGATTCTGTTACCATTGATGGAGTTATAATTGATGCCTTTATCAAATATACAGATGAAAATACGCTAAATGTTTTTGGATTAGAGTTGATTGAAGGGGGTTGGTTTACAAAAGAGACCATTGCAAATAAGGCTTTAGAAGTCGTGATAACACAAGATATTGCTGATAAATTAAATTGGAACGAATCTGTAGGGCGTAAAATATCTTTTAATGGTGTAGATCACATTGTAGTGGGTGTTTTAGATGGTTTTAGGCAAAATACATTTAATAAACACCGACCAAGTATTATATTTCCATATGTTTCAAATAGGGTTCATACTGTTAGTGTGAGGGTAAAAGATGTTGATACATTCACCGTAGATCTATATAATCAATGGAATAAATTGATGAAAGATAATAGTATAACTTTCAACTTAGCTGAATTAGAGCGTGAAAA
>CAMRBL010000096.1 GCA_947040435.1 uncultured Rikenellaceae bacterium | reverse complement strand
GAGATTCTCCGGAGTGACTGGAGTTCAGACGTGTGCTCTTCCGATCTGTGGTTAAAATGGTCAGCAGGGATACTTTCGATGCGAGATCCCGCCATAGTCATTGCTGGATATGACTCTAAACCAGCCATTCTAAGCATAGAGATAAGTAGAGCTGCTTTGTCCTTACACACACCCGCACGATCTACGAAATTCATCTCTGTGTTGTGGAGCGTGTAGCCCTCTCCTTTACCCATAGATATACCAGAGTATCGGATATTATCAGCTACCCAGTGTGTAAGTACTGCGATCTTCTCCATGTTTGTCTTGCAACTCTTTGTTAGCTTATCCACCATTTTTTGCGTCTCAGGATGAGCATCAAAACTACCGTAATCTTCATTTACACCATAAAACCATTTTGATTTATCCTCCCATGTAGGGGTTGTAGACATCATTAGCTTTGGCGCAACATCGAATAAATCGACCATATTACTCTCTCTCTTAAATGGTAGTATATCCATCTTTATAAATTGGAATATGTTGCTACTCTTATCTTGGCGGATAGAGGTACGACACTCTCCTTGATAGAACTCATATTGCACCTCTTTACTTTTTGGTATCGCAACACGATACACTTTTTTTACCGTAGGCTCATTTACCCAAAATGGAACGATATCGTAATACTGACCACTCATCGGGGGGATAAAACGACTATCATCACTACTTGGCATATCCTTTAATAGCGCATATGTAAAGCCTTTTTTATCAATCGTATAATCGATTATGTCACCTGGCTCTAATCGACCTATCTCAATCATAATTTGTCTCGCACCCCAGTATATAGAGCGTGCAGGAGCTGCATAGTCATTAGCCTTTGTAACATCTAAATCTACTATACTTCCATCGTTTTTATACACTTTAACAGTTGTGAATTTAGCAAATGCTGTAAGTGGATCATAATCATACTTGATGATTCGATTTGTAAGCTCCGCTGATTCCTTCTGAATTTTGACCACTTTACGGATTGTGAATACTCCTGATCCATTCTCTTTAACCTCAACTCCAATACTATCAAGGAGGTTAATTGTACCGTAGTCGGCAAATGATTCATTGCATTTAACTTGAGTTTCGAGACCTCTCCAATCTTGTGCCGAGACCGTAGTTGTCAGCATAAAGAGAGAGGTTGCTAATGTAACTAGTTTCATAGTTTATCTATTTTATTAAGGTTATTAAGGTATTCGTTCCAAATGTGATTGTGCAAGGTACAAAAAAACAGACAATTTTTTTGCAAATAGGCTAATTTAATAAAATAATTTAGCATTGTATATCCATATTTATTCTACTCTACTTCTAACTATTTTACTGTGTACCACCTCTTTAAATGTAAATCCAATTAAACGGCTATTGGAGAGACTGCAAAAAATATTTTTAACATAGTTTTCTAATTGAGTCTATCCCACAATTAAAACGAGGCTCTTCAAAGATCTATATCCATCTTTGAAGAGCCTCATTTTCAGGCTAAAGTCAACCGCAAAACGGGAAGTAAAGCTACAACTCTTTCAACAACTCTTCAACCGCTCTCTCCAACTGCTCATCTACACCTACATTTGATTTTGATGGCGAGTTATGCACCTCAACATCAGGTTCAAGCTGTAAATTCTCAAGATAACGTCCCTTTGTATCTCGAACCCCCACTTGAGGTATTCCAAATACTATTGACGGATCTATCTGCGCCTCCCACCACACGGCAGTCATAGTACCTGGCACGGCAGTTCCAACTAACTTGCCAATACCTAGCTCCTTATATGCCCAAGGGAAACCATGTGCATTACTATAATTATTCTCACTCATAATGACAGTCGACGGTTTAGTCCATCTAAACAGCGGATCATCTGATATAAACTCACCTCGGGGAGCAAAGTCAGCATACTTCTTTCCGCTAAGTAGTGCCAGAAGGTCTTCGTGTAACCAACCACCCCCATTGGAACGAGTATCAATAACAATAGCCTCTTTATTACGGTACTTACCTAGCAACTCAGAGTATAGCTCTCTAAAACTATTAGAGTTCATCCCCTCAATATGGATATAAGCTAACCTACCATTAGATAACTTCTCAACCATATCCTTACGCTGAATCACCCAACGCTTATAAAGCATAGAGTTAAGTGTACCCATAGATACAGGTTTAACAGACTCTTCCCAAGATTTCCCTCCTCTACATTTTCGTAAAGTAAGGAGTACTTTGTTTGAAGTCAGTCCGCTAAGAAGAGGGAAGTAATCCTCTTCGGCTCTAATTTTCTCTCCATTTATATGTGTAATAATATTTCCAACCTCTATCTTCGACGTCGATACACTTAATGGTCCATTAGGTAGAATCTCTGCTATTTTAAGACCATCCTCGCTATATGTATTGTCGAAAAATGCGCCCAGAGACATGGTTGATTTCATAGCTCCACGACCTCCAAATCTCGCCCCAGAGTGTGAGCCATTAAGCTCCCCAAGAAGCTCGCCAAGCATATCAGTAAAGTCATATTTATTATTAATGTGTGGCAAAAACTTCTCGTACGAGACTTTAAATCCAGCCCAATCAATACCATGAATATCAGGTTGATAGAATTTATCTACAACTTGTTGCCACGCATGAGAAAAGATATAGTCACGCTCTTTACGAGGACTGAAATCCATTATCCCATTAAACCCGTAGCTCTTTAGCACACTACCTGTCATACTTATCTCCTTTACACCAGAGCTATTCAGAAGATATATCTTATCTCCAGCTACGTTAAGTTGCAAAGAGCCTCCTCCGATACCCTTATATACAACCTTAGATGAACCATCCTCAAATGACTTCATGTATAGATCCGCACTCCCCGAATATGACGCTATGTAAAATAGCTTCTTACCATCATTGGTCATTAATGAACTATATATACCTCCTGATATTGGAGTAAATCTCTTTACTCTGCGCTCCATGTTCTCAAACTCAAACTTCAGATCTTTTACTGCCTTAGTTTTTTTATCATCCTTTTTTGTCTCACTCTTCTCTTTTGGTTTCTCCTCACTGGCAAGCAGAGATAAATCCTCTTTATTCATATTAAATTTATCCCAGCCATCTTCAGTTAGGAACACTCCAAATATATCACTTTGAGAGCCCCAACTACCATGGCTACGGTATCCCATTTTATCTGAAGTCCATATAACAACCTTACCTCCCATAGCAAATGAGGGGTTCGAATCTTTATACCCACTATTTGTAAGGTTAACAATCTCTTGCGAGCCATCAGCCTTCACTAGTGCTATATCATCTTTGTGCCAACCTCCTTTTTCAAAATATCTAACAAGTAACCATTTACTATCTGGTGACCACTTGAAGGTTTGGTCGCCATCTGTATACGAGTAATTATACTTACCGTCAAGTACTAGCTTTGGATTCTTGCCGTCACTGTCCATCACCATAAGCTCTATTCGACTCTTTAGAAAGGCTATTTTCTTGCCATCAGGCGAAAAAACGGGTTGAAAATGTGCTTCCATACCATCAGTTAGTTTTGTCTCCTTGATCTTATCGGCATATATAAATAATTTATCATCCTTATCCGTTAATTCACTCTTGTATATGTGCCACTGACCGTCTCTCTCAGCCGAATATATCAGCTCTCTACCATCAGGCGAGAAGTGAATGTCTCTCTCCTGCTCAAAAGTAGATGTTATAGCTTTCGTTGTACCGTGCTCCGTTGATGCAACAAAGACATTTCCTCTAACTACAAATGCAATCTCTTTTCCCGATGGAGAGATTGCCATATCTTTAGCTCCATATCGAAGCACTTCTCTAACACTCTCTGGCTCTACTTGATCTCTTACTATTGAGACATCTAATTTTTTAGACTCACCACCCTCTTTCAAAGTGTATATCTCACCGTCATATAGATAACATAGAGTGTTGTCGTCCGCTATGGATAGAAAACGAACGGGATGAGTCTTATGTTCTGTCACAGCCTCTACACACGAGCCATCAACACCCATTTTAATGACATTAAATGTACCAAATCTTTCACTTAAAAAATAGATACTCTTGTCATCACTACTCACACGTGGGTCCCTATCCTCTACCTGTTTATTCGTTATATTCTTATACTCCTTACTCTTTGTATTATAGCTCCAGATATCTCTACATACAGAAGATTTATGGTGTTTACGCCACTCATCTTCATAACCTTTATAGTCATGATAGTAGATAACATCTCCTGTCGAATTGAACGAGATACTATAAGCATTATGTGATAAAATTTGCGTTGACCTACCTCCATCAATAGGTACAGAGTATAGTTGCATTCTGTTCGGAAACTCTCCGTACTCTTTATCTGGCATTATATTCGCCGTAAATAGTACTGATTTGTTGTCTGGTGCAAATGCGACTGGAGTCTCTACCGCAGAGTGAGTTGTCAGCCTCTTTGCAGCCCCACCCTTCTTAGATACCACATAGACATCTTTGCCGCCGAGTCTATCAGATTCAAACGCCAACATCTCGCTATCGGAAGACCATATAGGCTTTGCATCATAGCTTGGGTGCGTTGTTACGGCACGTGCTTCACCACCGATAGTGGGCACTGTATAAACATCTCCCATATAGCAAAATGCGATACTTTTACCATCTGGAGATATAGATGGGTGTCTCATCCAAAGTGGGCTATTTTCTGCCGTAGCAGATAGCGTCGTTAGAGCAAAAATAGCTCCTAACAACCTCTTCATTAAAATCATATTTATATAGTTTAATTATTTATTACAAGTCCAATTCTCTACATACTCTGCAAAGATAGCACAAGCTCTATTCTTAGTTAAGAAGAACGTAGCTACAACTATCATAAAAGTATAAATTATTATTGAGCTTCCAAACTTTTCATACGGATAAAGATTAAATTCTCCACAAATTGATCTTTTGTGTAATTTAAATTATAAAATTAGGCTAAGCTACCCTTAAAACATCATAAAAAAAACTAAATTTGTAATTAACCTTAACTAAACTTTAAAAAATGAAAAAAAGAGACATTATCCTCTTAATTTATTTAAGTGGCATTATATGTCACCTACAAGCTCAACAGAGTGAGAGTTTGAATAACGGATGGAATTTCCAACGTATATCAGATGAGAAAATACAACACGAAATTAAAAATCAAGGTAGCGATTGGGAAGCTCAATTTAATATTTCACATATTTCACAAGATTCCGAATTAAGCCTCTCTGAGAGCGTGGTGAATGACGAGTTATCAATTCTGAAAGCCAAAACTTGGGAAGCCGTTACTATTCCACACACACCATTCGTAGAGGACTTAACAGTTCTGCACCAGTGGCAAGGAGTATGCTACTATAGAAAGAGCCTAGATTTAAACCCAACTCTGAAAGGGAAGAATATCTGGATAGAGTTTGAAGGAGCGATGACTCTTGCTGACATCTGGGTCAATGGAGAGCACATACAACAGAATGCAGGTGGCTATCTCCCTTTTGTGGTAGACATCTCAAATGTTGCACATTTCAACAAACCGAATGAGATACTTGTTCGCTTAGACAATAGAGACAACCCTCTTATTCCTCCAGGTAAGCCCCTGAATAGTTTAGATTTCTGTTACTATGGTGGATTGTATAGAGATGTAAACCTTATAGTTAAAGACCAAAATTACATCACACACCCAATAAAACGGACAAAGTCGCTAGAGGAGGTATTTTTGTAACCTATCCTGAAGTCTCTAAGGAGCAAGCGACAATTAGAATTCAGACTGATTTGGTTCAAAACAGAGCGGGTAATACAAGCTTAGTTCATAAAATATATGAAATTAATGGCTTATTTACAGACCACAAGCTAGGTAAAAAAATAATAGAAGAGACACAAACACTATCTAATAGTGCTGAAATATTAGATGTCAAGTTAGTTAAAGTTCAAAATCCAAAGCTATGGTCACCGAGTGCTCCTAACTTATATCTAATTGAGACAGAACTAATTGAAAATGGCAAAGTCATCGATAGAGAAGAGACACGAATCGGCATTCGCCACTTAGAGATGAACAAAGAGAAAGGATTTTGCATCAATGGCGA
>CAMRBL010000095.1 GCA_947040435.1 uncultured Rikenellaceae bacterium | reverse complement strand
AGTAGTATAACGGTAGCGTGCTCATACCCTCTGCTGGCATATCCTCTTGTGTAAGTGCAATTGTAAGCTCTTTAGCTCTATCATTACGGTAGTTGAAGAATATAACAACATCTCCCTCTTGAATTCTTCCAACTGGTACTCCTGCTGCATCAACAACAGCCATTGGCTTGATGAATTCATCTGTAACTCCCTCTGCATACGACTCTGCAATCGCACCAATTGGATCAACAATCTTATCTCCTTCACCCTTTACAAGTAGGTCATAAGCTGTTTTTACACGATCCCAACGGTTATCTCTATCCATTGCATAGTAACGACCGATAAGTGACGCAATTTTACCTGTCGATTTATCTAGGTGTTGTTGAAGAGTCTCAATGAAACCTTTTCCACTCTGAGGATCAGTATCACGACCATCCATAAAACAGTGTACAAATGTATCCTCAATTCCGTACTCCTTAGATATGTCACACAATTTCAATAGATGCTCCATTGAACTGTGAACTCCTCCATTTGAAACCAAGCCCATAAAATGAACCTGCTTATTACTGCTCTTAGCGTACTCAAATGCATTAACTATCTCAGCGTTTTTAAGAATAGTATTCTCTCTACAAGCGATGTTAATCTTAACTAAGTCCTGATATACAACTCGTCCTGCTCCAATATTAAGGTGACCCACCTCTGAGTTACCCATCTGTCCCTCAGGGAGTCCAACATTCTCACCGTCTGTTAGGATATCTGCATTAGGATACTTCGCCTCAAGAGAGTTCATATATTTTGGTTGTGCAGAGTAGATTACATCTCCTTTTGAATGGTCGCCTTTTCCCCATCCATCTAAAATCATCAATAAAACTTTATTACTCATAATATTATTCTTTTTTTTATTTACTTACATATAATTGTTGACTGCGATCACGCAGCTCCGCCCGAGTAGGGCAGTTCCCTGCGTCTAGCAAACTTATATTACTTGTATTACTTCAATTTACTTACAATTATCTCTTTAGCCATAGCAATTGCCTTCTCTAGCCCTTCGGGTCTCTTACCTCCCGCTGTTGCAAAGAATGGCTGACCACCACCGCCTCCATTAATCTCTTTTGCCGCAGCTCTAACAACTTCCGATGCGTTAACACCCTTAGCAATTATATCATCTCCAAGCATGATAGATAGTGTAACCTTACCATCTGCCTTTGATCCAGCGATAAAGACTACATTAGATACTTTAGCCTTTATCTCAAACGCTAAATTCTTAACCATCTCTGTCGAAAGGTCTAACTCCTGAGCAAGGAACTTAATCCCATTCTCCTCAACCAATTCAGAGATAAATTTATCTTTCAACCTACTAATCTTCTCTCTCTGCATAGCCTCAATATCCTTACTTAGTAGAGCATTCTCCTCGATAAGTTTCTTTACAGCCTGAGCAATAGCAGGGTTATTTACACAACCTTGAACCTCTTTAATAGTATCTTCAAATCCGTACATAAGATTCTCTGCAACTGCACCCGTTACAGCTTCAATACGTCTAATACCCGCAGCTATTGCACCTTCAGAAGTTATTTTAAACATACCAATGTTACCAGTCGCTGATACGTGAGTTCCTCCACATAGCTCAATAGATGTGCCATACTTTATAGTTCTTACAGAATCACCATACTTTTCACCAAATAACATCATTGCTCCCGACTCTCTCGCCTCTTCGATAGGACAATCTCTAACCTCAACAAGTGGGAAATTTGAACGAATCTTTGCATTTACAATCCTCTCTACTTGACGTATCTCTTCACTAGATACTTTATGGAAGTGAGAAAAGTCAAAACGCAAAGAACTAGGTGTTACCATAGAGCCTTTCTGCTCAACATGGCTACCAAGAATCTCTCTCAACGCCTCGTGCATAAGGTGGGTTGCTGTATGATTATTCGCCGACGAATCTCTCTTCTCCTTATTTACAACAGCTTTAAATGTAGAATTAAGATCCGCAGGTAGTTGAGATACAATGTGAATAATAAGATTATTCTCCT
Organism: uncultured Rikenellaceae bacterium; assembly: GCA_947040435.1. Classification (GTDB taxonomy): domain Bacteria; phylum Bacteroidota; class Bacteroidia; order Bacteroidales; family Rikenellaceae; genus CAMQVY01. Next base: position 4,192 of record CAMRBL010000095.1, on the reverse strand, counting down.
TCTGTGTATCTGTAATAGTACATCTCACACCACCACACTCAATATATCCAACATCTCCAACTTGACCTCCAGAGTTACCATAAAATGGCGTCTGATCGAACACAAGCTGATAAAATGTCTTACCCTTTGTAGTCATTTTTCTATAACGTGCAATCTTAATCTCAGTTGTAAGGTAATCATACCCAACAAAATGGCTCTCATCAATAGCCATAACCTCGATCCAGTCATCTGCATCAATTGACGCAGCATTTCTCGAACGATCTTTCTGCCCTTGTAGCTCCTTATTAAACTGCTCTAAATCAACCTCCATATCCTGCTCCTTTGCAATAAGCTCAGTTAGGTCAATAGGAAAGCCATATGTATCGTATAGTAAGAAAGCATCTGTTCCACTTATCTTACCACTATTCGCTGTTTTTGACTTTTTAATTACATTGTCAAGTAGATTTATTCCCGTTGCCAATGTTCTAAGGAAAGATGCTTCCTCTTCATATATAACACTTTTAATCAACTCTTTTTGCACTACCAACTCAGGGAACTGCTCTCCCATCTGCTCTGATAGTATATCTACCAATTTACAGATCGTAGGCTCATTAAAGCCAAGATATGTATAACCATAACGAACTGCTCTACGTAATATTCTCCTAATTACATACCCTGCCTTTACATTAGACGGTAGTTGACCATCTGCAATAGAGAACGCAATAGCTCTCAAGTGGTCTGCAATAACACGCATTGCGATGTCATGCTTCTCCGTTACACCATATTTAATCCCCGAAAGGCTTGATATTTTTTGTATCGTAGGCTGGAATATATCCGTATCATAGTTACTCTTCTTTCCTTGAATAACCATACATAGACGCTCAAATCCCATACCCGTATCTACGTGTTGCTTTGGAAGAGCATCTAGTGATCCGTTTGCTTTTCTGTTGAACTGTATAAATACAAGATTCCAAACCTCAATTACATGTGGATGGTCATTATTAACAAGGTCACGTCCACTAACTTTAGCACGCTCCTCGTCACTCCTAAGGTCAAAATGGATCTCACTACATGGACCACACGGACCAGTATCTCCCATCTCCCAGAAGTTATCATGTTTATTACCCAATATTATTTGATCTTCTGGTAGAAATTGTCTCCAGAAATCATATGCTTCTGTATCTTGTGGTACACCGTCAGAGTCGCTACCCTCAAAAATAGAGGCGTATATCCTATCCTTTGGCAACTTATAAACCTCAGTAAAGAGTTCCCATGCCCACTCAATAGCCTCTTTCTTAAAGAAGTCTCCGAAAGACCAGTTTCCCAACATCTCAAACATCGTATGGTGGTAGGTATCATGACCAACCTCTTCAAGGTCGTTATGCTTACCCGAAACCCTAAGACACTTTTGACTATCAGCAATACGCTTATGCTTAATAGGTGTGTTACCTAAAAACATATCTTTAAACTGATTCATACCTGCGTTCGTAAACATAAGAGTCGGATCTCCCTTCACTACCATAGGTGCTGATGGGACAATTACATGCTCTTTATTGCGAAAAAATTCGAAAAATGCCTCTCTAATCTCTTTTGATTCCATACTTTTATATCTTTTTTGTTCGTTATCCTGTTACATGAGTAAAAATGAGGTTGTAAAATTAAGCAATTTAGTCTAATTTTGCCCTCTAATATTGAAGTTTTTTATATAATGGCTAAAAAAGAGTATAAATTTAATCCGCAAACTCTATCTTATGATGTGGTATCTACACCCTCAAAGATTCGTATATACAGAATCTTGAGGAGAGTCCTTATAGGATTTATGCTAGCATCTGTCGTAAATTTCATCTTTTCACACTTTTTTCACACCCCTAAAATGACAAATATTATAAGTAGCAGAAGTGAATTACTACTTAAATATAAGATATTAAATGACAAAATTGAAGCATCTAGGCTAAAAATTGAGAGCATTAAACATCGTGACAACAATGTGTATAGACAACTTTTTGTCGTAGATACATTAGCAATACCACAGATATACGAGGAGTATTCTAACTCCAAGTATGAATCATTCAAAGATATAGACTCTGACGAAGTGATACTAAATAGCTGGAAAAGTCTAGATGCAATGACTCGACTACTCTATCTGGAGTCCAAATCTTTTGACCAACTACAAGAACTCACTCAAAACAAAGGGTTGATGGCTATGTCTATCCCTGCGATATGGCCTCTTGACAAGAGTAAATTAACGAACGCAATTGGAGCATATGGAATGAGAATGCACCCAATATACAAGAGGAAAATACACCACAATGGAATTGACCTAACTGTTCCAAGAGGGACTCCAATATATGCAACAGGCGATGGTGAGGTAGATTTAACTCGACACTCAAGAAGCCGAAGAGGATATGGAAATGAGATTATTATTGACCATGGATTTGGATACAAAACTCAATATGCACACCTTGACTCTATTCTTGTAAAAAGAGGACAGAAAATTAAACGAGGTGAAATTATTGGTAAAGCTGGTAGAACGGGAGGCACAACAGGTCCTCATCTACACTACGAAGTGAGATACAGAGGAGACCACGTAGATGCGATTAACTACTTCCGTAGAGACATGACTGAAGAGGAGTTTGAAAAAATCGTTGAGTCGGCAAAAGCAACAACATATGAACTTTTAGAAGAGAATCAAAATGAGAGATAGAAGAGAACGAATCAAGAATACACCTCCATGGCTGAATCGGAAATCAAGTTTTAGACAGAGAGTATTAAATCTTCTCATTATTATTATTAGTTGGAGTGCAATTACGGTATTCTTTTACGTTGGGTTCTCTATGTTTTTTGATACCCAGCTAGAGGATGAATTAAAAGCATCATATGGTGGACTTGACAAAGAGTACGTAAAATTAAACGAACGATACGACAGTATAGAGGTTGTTTTACGCAACCTTGAAGAGAGAGATCTAAATGTTTTTAGTGCTCTTTTCGAGTCTAAACCGATAGATCTATACGTCAGTGAGGAGAGAGATGATACAATAAGTAACGACCAACTTCTGACTATGACGAACAAAGAGTTAGGTGTAATATTCCTATCCAAAACAGCTCGATTAGATAGCAGTTTAACAAACCTAAGCACAACAAGACAGAGCCTCATAGATACTATAAAGGCAAAAGGTGATGACGTCAATAACATTCCATCAATACAGCCAATAATCAATAAAAAACTAACTCTTTTAACCGCATCATTTGGCATGCGCATACACCCCTTCTACAAAAGCCTTGTACAACATAACGGAGTAGACTACACTGTTCCTGAGGGAACTAGAGTCTTTGTTACTGCCGATGGAGTAGTCAAAAGTGCTGTATCGAAAAAGACATCTTCAACTGGTCTGAGCGTAACAATAGATCATCAAAATGGATACCAAACTATATACAACCATCTAAGTAAGATCACAGTTCGTAAGGGGCAAAAAGTGCGACAAGGAGATATTATTGCTTTGACAGGAAATTCGGGTCTCTCTCTATCACCTCACCTACACTATGAGATTACACATAACGGAGAGCATATTGACCCGATACACTACTTTTCTAACGAGCTTTCTCCTGATGAGTATAACCGAATCATTAGAATCGCCCAGACAGGAATGCAGTCTTTTGACTAAAAAACAGTAATAATAGCGGTTTACCATAAGCAATATACCTAATATTAGGTATTGCATACTCGCACACCAAATATTAGTTTTGCAACAGAAATAAATGTAAAACTAATAAATAATTATGAAGTCAAATTTACTTACAACAATTTTGTTACTCATAGTAACATCATCAACACTATTTGCACGGGCAAAAACAGACATATCCATTCTTGGACACGTTATCGACAGTAAAACAAAAACACACATTCCATACGCAACTGTAACAATAAAAGGTACAACAATAGGTGTCGCAACTGACATTACGGGTCACTACATGTTGAATGATGCCCCTGAAGGGGTGCTGACTATTGTAGCAACTTGCTTAGGGTATCAAAATCAAGAGGTTGAGATTACAGCAAAACCGAATACAAATAACACAGTAAATTTTGAACTCGTGGAGAGTCAAAATTTAGTTGACGAGGTTGTTGTTACAGGAAATAGATACGCAACAAAGAAGAGAGAGACGAACTCTATTGTAAATGTTCTTAGCCACAAACTATTCGAAACAACATCTGCGG
>CAMRBL010000094.1 GCA_947040435.1 uncultured Rikenellaceae bacterium | reverse complement strand
AGCTATTGTTGAAGATGCAGCCAGCGATCAGATCTTATAAGCCTACAGGTAGGCTACTGCGAAGCCTGCATATGGGCTAGTCTCATTATGTTCTACATATACCCGTCAACTGCAGTTAATTCTTCTCTAAAGGTGGGGCTGATTAATTACAAAGAGCAGAATACAATTCCAAGTGCCAACTCCTCATAGTTGTGTGACTCACACCTCATAATCTCTATAAAACTAGCCTTATCAGAACTCGCTCCTGAGTTAATATACCTCTCAAATAGAGATCCCGAATTAAACTTATCCAACTCAAGTGACTCATCGATAAACTTCTGCGCAGCATCAATTTTATTGGCTTTCCTAAGGATTACTGACTTTAGATGTCTAGCTAATATATTTGTATAGTTACGGTTTAGTGAGTTATTAATCTCACTCAAAGCACTCTCCCAATTGTGTGACATTGATGATATTTGAGCTAGTGAGAAGTACCCACTATCCTGCCACGCTGAGTTCCAACAAGATTTATAGAAGTACGAATACGCCTCCTCTAATCGCCCCTGAAACTTCAAGGTAAGACCCAGATTGTATAGTGGCTCACCATCATAAGGGTTCGGATTACGCTCCATCTGTCTCTTAACTGCACTACGCAGATAACCCTCAGCCTCCTCAAACTTACCATGTCGTAGAAGCCATAGCCCCAACGCATTATTGTTTCGGATGTCATACTTATCTCTTCGTATTGCCTCCTTATAGTACAACGTAGGGTCGTATGTCGCATGGCGATACTGCTCCAAATGCTGTCCAGTGAGAAATAACTCTTCGTTACTCTCAATCTCATCTATGTCAAGCGCAGCCTTTGCAGGCTCTGGTATCTCCTCACTAATAGGCTCCGATCGCCAACTTAAAAGCTCTCTGCCATTAGATGAAATAGTGACTATTAAATCCTCAACACAACACCCTTCTGTCTCTATATTCTTAACAAATACCTCCTCTGGAGATATTGCGTGTATCTCATTATAGTATGTTTGACTGCCACTCTTCAACTCAACATTTAAAGACTCCTGCGGCGATGTCGCAAAGATCTTCACTGTTGCCACACCGTTTTCAACCTCTAAGTTAAGTAACAGATCTGCACTCGCATTCTTCACAACTCCCAACTCTCTGTATGGCAAGAAATATTGCGTAAAAGTCTTCTCCTCATACGGTTGCAGCCATGTAAAGTCTGGCTGATTATCCGTATATACACCCGTCATTAACTCAATGTACGGACCATCATTATCGGTAAGATTTCTATCCCACGCAACACCAAAATCACAATTTCCCCATGTCCACTGCTTCTTGCCGGGTGAGATATGGTGGTTCGCAACATGAAGAAGTCCCGAACAAGTATCATTTTCATACCCCCCCACGAAGTTGTATTTCGATGCAACAGCCATGTATGACGTGGGAACTGGAATATTCTTATACTTAGATATATCTACACCCTTCGAGTAGTCCATCTTATAGTACGTCCCCGTTGCAATAGGAAACGTAGACACATCACGTTTGCCATGGTCATATACAGCATTCACGTCGGCAGGAAAAACACTCTGGTAGTGGTCATTTACCGCAACAGCTGGATTTGCCCACCATAGAAATGTTTGTGGTATCGGCGTAGGATTGTAGACTCTTCCCCTTATCTCCAAAACGGCACGATCTGGACGAAGCGTAAAACCAGCAGCTCCTCTCTGATGGAACATACGCTCTCGCTCACTAACCCAAACAGTAGCTCCGCCATCCTCAAGCCGCTCAATCGTATAGTCAACAGGCATAAAGGTACTTGGACGGTGGTGTTGGGGCCAATTAAATTCAATACCTCCTGAAATCCACGGACCTGCAAGACCAACTAGTGCGGGTTTTATTACATTGTTATAGTAGATAAAGTGCCTCTGCTTAATCTTATCGTAGGCCATCTGAACTCGACCTCCGAGTTCAGGAAGCACCATTATCTTGATATACTTATTCTCTAGCCACAATGCATTGTACTTTTTATCATGTGGCTTATCCTCTATCTTCTCAATTACAGGGTACGGATAGACAACACCCGTACTGCCTTGGTAGACACGTTTCTCTAAAAACATAGGGTTCTTTTCGGGCACACCGACCTCGTAAGTGGGGATAATGACCTCCTCACTCCATACTTTAACTCTCATATATATATATTTACTTTATGTTATATTATAACTCTTTAGACTTAATAAACTACATGGTTCGAGTGTGAAGATGAACTCTATTTTACTAACTCTTTTTCAATATCCTCTAGCGACTTGTTCTTCGTCTCAGGGACATATCTCTTTATGAACAAAAATCCGCTTAAACAAATAACTCCATATATCCAGAAAGTACCCGATGCCCCGAGTGTCTTATTTAGTATCGGGAATGTATATGTAAGGATGAAGCAGGCACTCCATAGAGCAAATGTCGCTATTGACATCGCAACTCCTCGAACTGCATTTGGAAAGATCTCTGAGATGACAACCCACATAACGGGAGCTAGTGACATTGCGTAGCAAGCAATCGCAGCAATAACAATAATCAGAAGTAGAACACCTGTTATTTCAAAGTAGTAGACTGCTCCCATTAGGATATATATAACAGTTAGAGCTCCCGAACCTATTAGTAGCAGAGACCTGCGCCCAATTTTGTCGATTAGGAATATCGCAACAAATGTAAATATGACATTCGTAATACCCGTAATAACAATATTCATCAAGATGTCCGAGACTCCGTACCCTGCACTAGTAAAAATCTCTTGTGCATAGTTGAATATCACATTGATACCGCACCACTGTTGGAACACTGCCAAAACAACTCCAATTACCAACACTCTTCGCATGGAGGGGTGAAGTATATTTAATTTAGATTTTTTCGAACTCTTACTCTCGCTGATACTCGCTCTGAATGAGTCATACTCAACATTAGCTCGCTCCGACCCTACAATCTTAGTGAGAACAGCAACCGCTTCACTTCGTCTCTCCTTCACAGCAAGCCATCTAGGACTCTCTGGAATGAAAAACAAAAATAAAAAGAATAACCCAGCAGGGATATTCTCCGCCCAAAACATCCATCTCCATCCCGTTTCACCATTCCATGATGTGCGGATAATCTCTGCTGTCGCCTCATCCGCAACGGGTTCTGCAATTAACCAATTGACTATTTGCGCTGCAAGTATACCCGCCACAATCATAAGTTGGTTTAACGAAACGAGTCGTCCTCTTAGATTTGCAGGCGCAATCTCCGCAATGTACATTGGTGATAGGTTTGATGTGATACCAATCGCAACGCCTCCGAGAATACGATACCATATAAATAGCGAAAATGAGTTTGTAGCCCCAGTTCCAATTGCAGAGAGAACAAAAAGTAGTGACGCAATAATTAGCATCCTTTTACGACCATACTTATCACTAAAGCCACCCGCAATTAATGCACCAACTAAACACCCAATAAGTGCACTACTCATTGCCCAACCTTGCAACGAGGGGATGCTCTCTATTTGAAAAAATGTCTCGTAAAAAGGTTTTGCCCCTCCAATAACGACCCAGTCATAACCAAAGAGTAATCCCCCCATAGCCGAGACAAGAGAGATCATTAATAGATAAAGTTTATTCTGCTGCTTCATAACTAATCATTTAAGTTTATACAAAAGTATGTCTAATGTACTATATTAAAAATGCACTATTTAACTATATACTTACATTATTTCACTTTAATACACTTAACAGAGCCATATACACGCATAACTTCACAAAATGTACAAATAATAATACATTATAATATTATTTACTTATTTTTACACACAATTAAAAATAGAGCTTTATGAAGATTGGTTTTAAAGGTAGTAGAGCTATCGTTGTCCCAGAGTCAATAGTGTGCCAAATGTACAGCGACCCTCTGACATCGAGGCTGCATATTACAGATATAGGGTACTATCCCGTGGCTACACACCACAAGCGAGAACGTATATACGGTATCCCGCAATATATACTTATATACTGCACCGAAGGCAAAGGGTGGGTAAAGCTAAAGGGTAAAACATACGATATAGAAGCCAATCAATTTATTATACTTCCAGCGAATACTCCTCATGAATATGGTGCATCAAAACTAAATCCTTGGACAATATATTGGATCCATTTCAATGGCGAATTAGCAGAGTTCTACGCAAAAAATTTTAATATCCCAACATCTATTATCCCAAGTGATGCATCTCGTATATATGATAGGTTGCTGATATTTGAGGATATTCTAACGGCTCTAGGTAGAGGATTAACAAAAGATAATATAAACTTTGCAACATCTGCACTATATTATTTTCTAGGCTCTATAAAATACATAGATATTTTTAGAGATGTTCTTGATAAGAGTAGCCAAGAAAAAAATAGTGTCGACAAGGCGATAATATATATACAAGAGAATCTATCTCGAAACATATCGCTTAATGAACTGAGCCAATATGTCGGCTATTCTGCATCACACTTCTCAACTCTATTTAAAAAGCATACGAAAAATACCCCCGTAAACTACATAATTCAAATGAAAATGCAAGAGGCATGTAGGATGCTAAGTTTAACAGATATGAAGATAAATCAAATTTGTTATAAAATAGGGATCATAAATCCATACTACTTCACACGACTATTCACCAAGACGATAGGAATCACACCATCACTATACAGAAAGTCAAAGATGTAGCTCTAATATCGGGGATACACGCATATAATACACTGCAATAAACAGATAGCTCAATTATTTTTGTATCCAAAGAGCAAAATTGTAATACTCAATCCATAAATTTATATCGTATGAGGTCGAAACAAATATACATTCTTCAATTAAACTTCAGTAATCCAATGTTTAATAGTATCAAATTGGAGTAAAAAGAGTACTTTTACCAACTTAATTTAATATTAAGGATATTACCATGGAGTCAAACCAACAATTATTTAACAAGAACTTTATAATAATAGGAGTTGCAAGTTTTTTGATGTTCTTTTCATTTTACATCTTGATGCCTATAATCGCAATGTATGTTATTGAGGAGTTTGGCGCAAGTGCCTCTGTCGCAGGAGTTGTCACATCAGCCTACATTATTACATCTCTTCTTGCTCGACCGTTCTCTGGATACCTCGTAGACAAGTACGACCGAAAAAAATTCTACTTATTATCATTTACTCTCTTTACTTCACTATTCTTAGGATATATTCTTGCAAGCTCAATACTAATGGTATTTATTACGAGAGTACTACTAGGTGCAATGTTCTCAATGGTTACAACATCCTCAAGCACTCTAGCTATTGACGTGATGCCATCCAAACGTAGAGCCGAAGGAATTGGTTATTATGGAGCTACAACTGTTCTTGCAATGGCAGTAGGACCAATGACTGGACTATATCTAATGGATATATTCTCATATGATATACTTTTCAAAATAGCGATGGCATCTTGTATATTGGGCGTAGGCATTGCAATGTTTATAAAGACTAAACCTCGCCCAAAGGCTATTCACGAACCATTCTCATTAGACCGATTCTATCTTAAAAGTGCAACGTCAATAGCGCTGGTTGTTGCCCTACTATACTTCATGTATGGATCACTAATGGTATATATCTCACTATATGTCAAAGAGTGTAATATTGATATTAATGCGGGGAGTTTCTTCCTGTTCCTTGCTGTCGGAATCATAATCTCTCGAGTTTTCTCTGGAAAATACCTCAATAAAGGGATGCATAGCACTATTTTGCAAATTGGTATTATATCTATAATATTTGCATCTACAATGTTCATATTCTTCCTTAATCCAATTACATTCCCTATATCTTCGCTACTTATTGGTATCGGATTTGGATGCGCAACTCCATCTATTCAATCAATGATTATTGACCTTGTCCCTGCGAATAAACGAGGTACTGCAAATTCTACATATTTTATCGCACTGGATCTCGGCTCTGGTATTGGAATGCTATTGGGAGGAGTTATTGCAGAGCACTTTAGCTACAAAGCAATATATATTATTGCACTCATATTAGCTGTAATAGCTCTCTTAGTGTACAACTTATACTCTCACAAAGATTACCAAAAAAAGTATGCAATTGCCAAACGAAGCATAGATTAAATTAATTCGCACAAAAAAAAGCAGGCAATAGATAGCGCTCTATTGCCTGCTTTTTTAGTTATAAACTAGATCGGAAGAGCACACGTCTGAACTCCAGTCACTCCGGAGAATCT
>CAMRBL010000093.1 GCA_947040435.1 uncultured Rikenellaceae bacterium | reverse complement strand
ACACGTACTGACACACTCTTTCCCTACACGACGCTCTTCCGATCTCCCTTTTTTAGCCAGCATGCATTAGCCTTTAGTGCCGCTGGATTCATGGAGACCAGCACGTCGCAATAGTCTCCAGGGGTGATTATCTTTTCATTGCCAAAGTGTATTTGAAACCCCGAGACTCCTGCAACAGTTCCTTGTGGAGCACGAATTTCGGAAGGATAGTCTGGAAAGGTACTTATTCCATTACCTAGCAGAGCTGAGGTGTCTGAGAATAGTGTGCCTGTGAGTTGCATGCCATCTCCAGAGTCTCCAGAGAAGCGAATCACAACATCATTTAGTTCAACTGTATTTTCATGTTTCATTTTAAACTAAGGTTTTAATTCTTACATAAATGCTAAGTAGTAATAATCAAAGTTATTAATTAAAAACATAAAAACAAGCTAAATTAGAAAAATATAGATAGAATCAGTTGCAACAAAAAAGTGCCAAAGAATTAACTCTGGCACTTGTGTGATATGCATTGACTTTTTTTGGATACAAACTAATTTATATCTCTATTACGAGATACTATAATTTTTGGATATTTGTATTCGTTAGCTCTTTGCCATTGTATTTTCCTGTAAGTGTATTTAGGTAGCCAACAATTGATGCTAACTCAACTTCTGTTAGTGTTTTATTGTTTTGGTATATAGACATAACGTCAACTGCCTCTTCAAGACTCTCTGCTGTACCATCATGTAGGTAAGGCCAAGTTAAGGCGATATTACGAAGTGTTGGAACTTTAAATCGGTGAAGGTCATATTCTGCTTTGGTCTCCTTGAAACGACCGTGATCTTCAGTTGTAATCTCATCACCTCTATTGCTAAAATAGTCTCCGTATAGCCCCATTAGATCGTATGAATACCCTCCCATATTACTTCCAGTGTGGCAAGTTGCGCAGTCTTGTTGTTTGAATAGCTCATAGCCATGGATCTCAGACTCACTTAGTGCTGTTTTATCCCCTTTTAGATATAGGTCAAAGCGACTGTCTGGAGTTATAAGTGTACGTTCAAATTCGGCAATGGCGTCAGTAATAGACTCTCCGGTATAACTCCCTGGGTATACCTTGTTGAATTGCTCTGTAAATTTGTTATCATCATTCAATTTCACAATAACTTCATCCCATGATTTATTACCCATCTCGATACTATTCATTGGAGGTCCTGCTGCTTGTGCTTGAAGATCTGCTGCTCGTCCATCCCAAAATTGCACAAAATTGAAATGAGAGTTAAACACTGTTGGAGCATTAACTCCTCCAAATTGTCCGTTGATACCCTCCGAGAATCTAAGGTTGTCCACTCCCCCAGTCGCAAGATCGTGGCATGTAGCGCATGATACTGTATTGTTTGCAGATAATCTAGTGTCATGGAATAACATCTCCCCTAGTGCTACCTTCTCCATATTGAGATCTTTGGGAGGAGCAATTGGCTGTATCGGTTCATTTGCGAACTCAGCAGCAGATAGCCCATTACTATAATTAGCTAATCTTTGCTCTTTTACCCAATTGAGTATAATCTCTTTTTTCTTAGGTGTAGTCTGTGAGCCCCAATGTACTAAGTAGTATTTTGGTAGGGGCATTGTGCCATCAATAGTGCTCTTTTCAATCTTGGCTAGAGCCACTTTGTTAACTTCTATACCATTTGCAAGATTATTTAATTCATTGCTGATGTTGAAGTGTTTAACTCCATCTTTTGCATCTTTCTTTACAAGTTCTCCTATGACAGGAAAACTAGAGTAAAAAGGAAGGGTAGGTGATTCACTGTGGCAACTAATACAGCCGCCTTCATTGAATATCTCAATAGCTTGATTGCTAAGAGCTAATTCTGGAGATGGTGGGGTATTGACTCCATAGTACGTTATAGCTAAAGCTCCCACAAGAGCAACACCACAACCTGCAAATAGAATGCTTTTTTTCATAATATTTAAGTTTTAATTGTATTTTTTTAATTAAAAATAATTTCAGTTCAAAGGTAGTATAAAATTGTAAATTAATTACTACTTTTGATAGACATATAACTACTATTTTAAACCTTAAATTATATAAAATCATGAAGCTAAAGATTATATTATCCATCTTAGTGGTAATAATAACGACATCTCCTCTCTATTCACAGGTGCAGACAATATATGTATCTACGAAAGGTAATGATAGATTTTCAGGGGGTGAAAAACGCCCTTTGCAGAGTCTTAATAGCGCAATCCTTAAAGCACAACAGTTTACAGATAGCGTTAGAATTGTCCTGAAGCCTGGAGAGCACCGTACCACAAGTAGTATTGTTGTGAAACAAGGATCTTGGACGTCTCTTGAGATTGTTGGTGAAGATGGTGCAAAAGTATCAGGGGATATTGTTGTTAAGCCCTCTATGATTAAATCTGTAAAAGATAGATCTATATATGATAGGTTGCAGCCACAGGTGAGAGATAAGATAAAAGTTATTGATTTTGCTAAAGCAGGTGTGAATCTGCATGATATTCATTCTGTTGGATTTGGCCGTCCATCTGATGTCGCTTGGAGTGAGCTGGTTGTGGACAATAAGCAACTTAGAATGGCTAGGTGGCCTAATGATGATATGGTTCTTATTGGAGATATTATTGTTAGTGGGGATAAAAAAGATAAAGCAGAGGGTAGATTGCCAGTGTTTAAGTTTAATGAAACGCAGCCGTTAACGTGGAAGAATGATGGTAATATGTGGATTGCAGGTTACTTTGGTCATGGCTATGCAGATGATATGATTAAAATAAAGGATATTAACCATGCAGATACAACGATGCATCCTAATGATTTTACAATATACCAGTTCTTTACAGGGGCTGATTTTAGACGTTGGTATGCTCTCAATGTTATAGAGGAGATTGATCTTGAGGGAGAGTATGTTTTAGATGCAAAAAATGGTAAGCTGTACTTTTATCCTCCAGCTAAGAAGATCGCTGAAATACGATTAACCTCTCTTGCAGAGCCTGTTTTTTCAGTTGAAAATTGCAAAAATGTGACAATAAAGAACCTTGTAATTGAAAATTCAAGGGGTATTGGTGTTTACATGGAGAGTAGTGTAAATGTCGTTGTTGATGGCTGTGTACTTAGAAATCTTGGAAGTGTAGGTATTTCAATTGGTAAGGGGACATCTACTCCAAACAAGAGTTCTGTGAATCCTCACTCAATGGAGTGTGGAGGTGAGTTGCAATCACGTATGCTTGGAGATATAATGGGAAGTATATATGAAAATGCGTCATTAAATAGATTGGCAGGAAGAGATTGTGGCATAAAGAATAGTTATATATATAACACTGGTAGTGGGGGTGTAAGTTTAGGTGGGGGAGATAGGAAGACTCTTACTCGTGCAGATAATTTTGTTGAAAATTGTTTAATTACAAATTACAATCGTATTGAAAAATCATACCGTCCAGGAATTTGGATTGATGGAGTTGGATGTAGGGTTAGTAAATGCGATATATATGATGCCCCAAGTATGGCTATACTATTTCATGGTAACGACCATGTTATTGAGTATTGTAATATAAGTAATGTATGTAAAGATGTTGACGATCAAGGGGCTATATATTATGGTAGAGACCCATCTGAGAGGGGACACCAAATTAGGTATAACTACTTTAAATATTTAAGCCCTCGACATCGAGTAACAGCAACATACCATGATGATGGTGCGTGTGGTAGCGAGGTGTATGGTAATATCTATTATAGAGCAGGCTCTATGCCTGTTTTAATTGGAGGAGGAATGGATCATAATTATCATGGAAATATATTTATAGAGTCTCCTGCGGCAATTCAGCTTGATAATAGGCTGACACATTGGGGTAAGAGTATGGTTGCTCCTAATGGTATTTTTGATGTTCGTCTGCGTGATGTAAAGCATAATGAAGCACCGTATAGCGATGCGTATCCAGAGTTGGTAAATTATTGGAATGAGTCGCCTGCAAATCCTAAACGAAATACATTTCATGGTAACCTTTTTTATAAAATAGGAGCAGTCGTACGAGGACAAGCGTCATGTGGGGAGTTTTGGAATAATTGGGAGACAAATGAAAATCCAGGTTTTGTAGACGTTAATGATCCATTAAAAGGATTCACTTCGGATGCGGCTGTATTTAAGCATATTAAAGGTTTTAAAGAGATTGATTATAAAAATATTGGCTCAACACTAGAGCACTATAAAGTATTGAAATAGTATCGTAGGTTTTTTTAAGAGAGCTATATTTATTTTTAAAATTTATTACTATCTTTGCATGTGAAATGTATAATTGATTAAAACCAATAAAAATGAAAACTAATTTTTTACTTTTTCTAGTGATCTGCTTATGTAGTATTACGACGATACAAGCTCAAGAGAGACGAGAGTTCTTGCTTGAAAAAGGGTGGAGGTTTACTCGAGATGATGATAGTACATCAACTCTTACAGAGTATGACGATAGTAAATGGCAGAATGTTACTGTGCCGCATGATTGGGCTATATATGGTCCTTTTAGTCCCAATAATGATATGCAAAAAGTAGCCATAAAGCAAGATGGACAAGTAAAGCCTAGCGAACATTCAGGACGTACGGGAGGATTGCCATTTGTAGGTACGGGATGGTATAGAACTAAGTTTAGTGTGCCAGAACTTGAAGATAATCAAAATAAAAACGTTACGTTGCAGTTTGATGGTGCTATGAGTGGTGCACAAGTTTGGATTAATGGAGCTAAAGTAGGTGAGTGGCCGTTTGGTTACAACTCCTTCTACTTTGATGTTACTAAATTTCTGAACTCTGATGGTAGTGAGAATGTACTAGCAGTTAGACTTGAAAATCTACCTGAATCATCAAGATGGTACCCAGGAGCAGGAATCTACCGTAATGTTCATGTTATTGTAACTGAAGATGTGCATATTCCAGTTTGGGGTACATTTGCTACAACTCCAGTCGTGACAGATAAGTTTGCTAAAGTAAACCTGAAAACAAAGGTTAAGTTGCCAAATGGATTTGAATCTAATAAGTCTAAGCTTGTTACTCAAATTAAAGATAACAAAGGGCGTGTTGTTTCAGAGGAGACAACAACTTTGACAAAGTACGATCAGAAAGAGTTCTCGCAGGAGTTTGTTGTGGAGAGTCCAGTATTATGGGATTTAGAGAGTCCAACTCTTTATTCGGCATTATCTAAGCTATACTATGGTGACGAGCTTAAGGATGAGTATACTACGCCATTTGGAATTCGTACGATTGATATTCGACCAAATGATGGTTTTTATCTTAATGGGAACAAGATTGATTTTCAAGGTGTTTGTAATCACCATGACCTTGGACCATTGGGTGGAGCTGTAAATGAGGCTGCAGTGCGTCGCCAAGTGAGGATTATGAAAGACATGGGAGCTAATGCCATTAGAACTTCACATAACATGCCTGCGCCAGAGCTAGTTGAGGCTTGTGATGAGATGGGAATGATGCTTATGATAGAGTCTTTTGATGAGTGGAAAATAGCGAAGTGTCAGAATGGATATAATAGACTATTTGACGATTGGGCAGAGAAGGATCTAGTGAATGTGGTTCAGCACTATCGAAACAATCCAAGTGTAGTTATGTGGTGTATCGGTAACGAAGTTCCAGAGCAGGGTACTAGACATGGAGCCAAGGTAGCTAGCTGGTTGCAAAGTATTGTTAATAGAGAAGATCCAACTAGACCTGTAACTCAAGGTATGGATAATCCACATGCAGTTATAAATAATAACTTCGCAGCAGTGATGGATGTTGCAGGATTCAACTATAGACCTTTTATGTATAAAGAGAGTTATAGTAAACTTCCCCAGCAGATTATTTTAGGAGCAGAGACTGCATCAACGCTAAGTTCACGAGGAGTTTATAAATTCCCTGTTGTTAGGGGGTCAATGAAACAGTATCCAGATCACCAAGCATCTTCATACGATGTTGAACATTGCGCATGGTCTAACCTTCCTGAGGATGATTTTATTCAACATGAAGATCTACCATACGCTATAGGTGAGTTTGTATGGACTGGATTTGACTATTTGGGAGAGCCTACGCCATATTACACTAATTGGCCAAGTCATAGTTCATTGTTTGGTATTGTGGATTTGGCTGGAATTCCTAAAGACAGATATTACCTATATCGTAGTCACTGGAACTCAGATAAGGAGACTCTACACATATTACCACACTGGACATGGAATGGACATGAAGGAGATACGATTCCTGTATTTGTATACACTAACCACCCTTCGGCAGAAC
>CAMRBL010000092.1 GCA_947040435.1 uncultured Rikenellaceae bacterium | reverse complement strand
TGTCAAACGAAACTTATCTAGTGATATAGGGTTGTAGTATGCCGAGAGGTCTATTGACCATGTATCCGAAATAGTTATATCTACACCTGCATTGAGCGTTCCTGTTGCTAATCCTAGTGTATTAACTCTAACCGCACAATTCTGTGCAGTTAGAGTTGAAAGACTACTCGCAAGTAGTAGTGCCATTACAAACAATCTCTTTATCATAGCGTTCTAATATAGAGGAATATTAATAAATGTAACAAATTCACTATTAGGCTCTCGTATACCTAGAATCCCCGTATTAACGACAAGGTGAACTGATACACTGCCCGAAACACCGCCACATCTTGGATTACCACAGTTATTCACAGTTTCAGTCGCAGATGTTGCATTTAGCCAATAACCTCTAGCAACTAGTGGTTCATTCGGTTTAATGATCTGACGTAGAGAGTGAACATGAGATGAGCCACTTAGAAAACGACCACAACTATTACACTTCCACGCAACGTCAGTATCTATTATAATATCCATACATGAGTTTGGAGGTAGGTTTGCACTTATTAAATCCGTAGCAACACCATCTACAAAGAAGCGGAAGAAGTACCTGTTAGTAGTGTGGTTAACATCTTGTCGTGCTTCGACCTTTATCTTACGCACATTTACTATAATGTTTTTTGATACTATTTCGTTATTTGCACATTTAACGGTTATCTTTATATGTGCATTTTGCAATCTGGTCGGAGTAAATTCGAGTCTAGTATCTCCGAGTGATGAAGGTATGTAGCTGTTATGGGCTAAGTTAACACCCTTATACCTAACTGTTCCTTGACCTGAGACTAATTCATATTTTACGCTAATAGCTCCAGTATACTTAGCCTTAGTAGTTTCATAGGTTATAATTGACTTCTGACCACCTTTACTATCCGTAGCAGTAAGAGTATTAATCTCTAATTTATGGACCTCTTCAATGAAGTTTGATACTAGATCCTTGCTAAATGTGACACCATCGTTATCTCTAGCTTGAACTCTTATCTTTGTTGAAGATATACTATTTTGAGTGTACGACAAGAGAACTGCATTTGACCTATCTCCTACTCCGATAAATGGTATCTCCACATCTGGCTGTTGCTCGTTTCCATCAATCAATATCCGACCATTACCCTCTAGTATGCTGTACATCATTGTGTAGCTGTTATCAATATTTTCAGTTGCAGTTAATCTTATCATCGAGGTGGCATGCTCTCCGACAATATAACTCTTATTGAGGTCTGTTGCGGTTAATGTTGTCACATTAACTCTACTATCTACATCATTAACTCCCTTTAAAATAATAGAATAGATATACTTCTTATTTCTATTGATATTAAAACTAGAGGTGTTGTTTTAACCTAAAAAGATAGAGTACTCAACTCTTGTACCTTCATGAGAACCAGTAACAGATAGATATGTTGCTTTTGGTGGAGCATTAGTTTTATTCTTACTCTTCTCATCTGTTATTGAGTGGTTATCTCCTTGCAAATTTTCCAACATATAGAAGTCTATATTTGCAGAGTTCGTCGCACTATAAGAGATGAGACTTGTCGGATTATTATCACTAAACAACGTTATATCTTTAGGGGCATTTTTAACCTGTATAGAGTGTAAGTCAAAGTTAAAGTCACCTGCAATACTCACGCTAATATCCAACTTGGCTACTGCTCTCTTTAGTTGTATTACAAATTTATTGTTCGTTCCAATAGAGATAGTTTTTTTAGAACTCATTAGTAGAGATGAACCATTTTCAATATCTGATTCACTCTCTATTTGAAAAGTAAAGTTCTCTAGTGTTACTTGTGACATACTCTCCATTTGAGAGCCATAATTGGCAATCGTATAGACAAGATACTCTCCCGATGTTAGTTCAATATTTAAGAGTCGTGAGTTTGTTAAATAACGATATGTACACACATTCGTTCGTGTATTAAAGAGATAAATATTAATATCATTAATCGCCTGCTCTTCTGGTGCCGAGAGTGATCTACTATCTACACTCTCAATCTCTGGAGATGTGAAATCTAAAGTTACTGTTACTCTATCGGGATCACTTATAGCATCATCTATCTCAAGCTCCTTTTGGCATGACACCGTAATTAGAGCTAATAGTGTTAAATACATTACAATTTTCATATAGTTTTAGATTTTGTATATATGGAGAGCGTAAACTCTCCATATACTGATTACTATTTATGACTATTACTCCCCAACATTCACAGATTGTGTTGCGGTTGTTTCCCAATCTGCAACAGTTACAGATACCTCTACATCACTACCTATCAACCCTACAATATTCACTTGTAGGCGGTAGTATCCATTACGCATAATCTCACCATTTATCGCTCCATCCATCTTAACTAGATATGTTACAGGTACTTGATCTTCTATAGTTTCGAAATTACCATCCCTATCGTAAGTAGCATTTAAACTTATAGTCACTTTACTATCTCCTACCAATGTGCTATTTTCAAATATGTAGAATAGATTTTGAAACTTATTAGACTTTAAGTTTGAACTTTGAGATAGAGTTAAATTCATTGCTCCTGTTCTAAGTGTAGCTTGACTTATTACGTTTGAAGTTGTTGCACTTCTCGAAATTGTTGCGCTATTAACTCTTATATCACCAGCATACTTTGCATAGAAACTAGGCGAAATTGAGGTTTCAATAGCAACTTTTGCAACTGTTCGCTTTAGTGTTATTGCCACATTTGTTTTTCCTGATGCAATAGCTTGTAAAACTGTTCCAGACATCAAGAAGCCTGATGCACGAACTCCTGAAGTATTTACAACCCCAAACTCGCCATTATAGGTATTGCTATTCTCTATTTGAGCTAATAAATCGGATTTAGATGTAATGCCCGATGTTACCATATTTGCAACTGCGTAAAACTCGCAATTATCCCCTACTTTGGTAGACGGAATTGCAAATGTTGCTCGTTTACTAACAACCTCTATTGAGTTAAAGACTCGCTCTACTAAAATTTCCCCCGATGTTTTAAAAGCATAGATCGTTACTGTACTCAGAGATTTCTCCCATGCTTCAGCCGTTGCTGTGGAGTTAAAGAAAGTTCTCGTTGTTGCTGTCGGCTCTTCATATGCAAATGATATTGATACTTGATTTTCACCTGCGACTGGTGATACACTCTCCTCTTTTGAACAAGATGTTGCAAAAGCGATTGTAGCCATTGCGATTAACATTAATTTTTTCATTTTACTAGATTTTTTGATATTTATTTGGGACTATTCCCAAGATCTTAGATTGGTTGTTATTTAATTTTCAGTTCGTTGATTATTTTGGCATCGATTAGATCGCTACTCTTTATCACAAAAGATTGATGACGACCTCCCTCCTTTTCATTTAGCTCTACCACTAACTCCTTGTTCTGTAGAATGGTAAACTTATCCATTGTGAATACCGTACTCTCCGTTTTCTTACCTGCAATGACAGTAGCATAGTTGTAGGCACGAAGTGGTAGAATTACCTGCTCTTGTATTGCCGTTCGTTTGGCGATCTTCTTATCCACGATTTTAAAAGTTATAAAATCAACATCAAATGGCACATTAGACTCATTTTTAATCTCTGTGTGGAAGTATAAAAGATTGTTATGTGTATAGATCCCTTTAAGTAGGTATTGCACTCCAAAACGCTTACACCCAATATCTCTGATGTCTCGTTTATTGCCCCTATGAATGGATTGTATTATCATCCTAACTAACTTTGGAGGCTCCGAGCCTAACTCTTTGAGATATATCTCCATAGCATTATTAGGTCTATTAACCGCGCTACCATCATGGATAAAATCTTTCATCTCAATGTTGAGCATTAGCGGTTCATCGGCATACTTCACATTGAAGGTGTAGAAACTTCCATCCTCTGTGATTACTGAGAGATTGGTCTCTGCATTAAAGTTCTTGACCGTAGCTTTTACTCGTATTACATTCTCTGCTCCATCTGCCTTGCCTGCGATTAAGTTTGGAGAGCCTAAATCAACGTAACTTATTGATGTCGGGAAGATAATGTGTACTGTTTTGTCATAAGTCACCTCCAGTCCATGTGGAGGGATCATTCTATCAAAAGTTAGTGTTTTTGTAATCCCCTCGTAATGGCTGCTACTTGCCTCTTGTGCATTAGCTCCGATTACACCCATTACGAGGGTACAGATTAGGGTTAGTGACCCTTTAATAATTAATTCTTTCATATTACTTTGGATTTTTAGTGGTGGAGAGGCATCGCCTCATTTATTGTTTGATAAGTGTTATCATTAATTAAGTGTGTCAATGACCCTTTTGATACAACATTAGTTTGTACCCTGCTTTCAAGTGAACCTTAACTATTTTAATCTTCTTAGAGATGTATGTGGAAGTACCTTGTATTAACCCCTTGCCCAAGTCGGATAATAATTGAGCTTTTGCGTCTGTGGTGATATTGATGCTAGTACCTAAAGAAGTTCCCATATTAGCCGCAATCTCCTTTGCCGCATTGATCTCCATTGAACTAGGGATAAAAATGCCCTCTTGTCCATCACTATCATAGATCGTTAGCTCTACGGGGATAATCATACCCTGATACTCTAGTGAGGAAATGAATATACTAAGTCTCTCACCTTGAATCTTACCCATACCTGTAATTAGAGTCTGTTTGGGTATAATATGACTACCTGCACGCATAGGCTCTAGCAGTCTCAACCTAATGCTCTGACCATCTGTAACGGTTTGATCGGAGTGTATCGCTACCGATATGGTGTTGCGTTCTGCTTCTAATTCACTGCCTACTGCTGTGTTGAAACCCCAATTTCGGGATTTTGAAAACTTAGCGATAAAGACCGAATCACTCATTGGCTCGGATAGAGTTGACACAACTTGCTTGTGTACCTGCCCAACTACATTCACCTGTGCTTTGCCATTGATAAAGTTTTTAACTCCCTCAATTTCGGGTGTGGTAACAGTTGAACTGTTTACACTCGGCTGTCCACTCTGTCCACTTGGCATATACTTCGCTGCCAACTCATACGACTTCTCCATAAGTGCAATTTGCTCATCTACACCCATCGTTGGTTTTATCTGCTCTTGTAGGGCTAGTTGCTCTTTGAGTTCGTCAAGCTCCTCTTGCATAGCCTCCTTTTCTGGATCCACCTTATTTTTTGGCTCATCATAGAAGTCTCCTAAAGTTTTGTTCATATCTCGATACGCTTCAGTCGATGCTATGATTTTATCTTTCGGCTCTTGTGGTTTATGGTAGTTTGGGCGAGTCGCACCACTCTTTGAGGGTGGTACCACCTCTACTTTCTGCTTATCCTCCTTGATAAGTTGCTCGGCAAGGGTTTTAATCTCCTCACGCTCTGCATCTCGCTCTGAAAGTTTCTCCTTTTCGTACTCCGCTTGTTTATCATCTGCCATCTCGCTCTGCACTGCATCGGGGATTGTGGTATTAAAACCACTCTTTATACTCTCATCACTACTAAAGTCTGGAGCAAGGATGAACCATAAAATCACTATGCCGACAAGTCCTGCCACTGCCTTAACTACAAACTGCTCTATGCGTTTGCGTTGCTCTGGTGTGAGTTGTTTTCTATTTTCATCGCTCATAATACTGTGTCTATTAAAAAGTTAAAGATTGCAACTGCCACCAATGTGGCAAACATCGCTATTAGTACGCCTTTACGCCAAGAGGCGGGTATCTTATCACACCTCTTTCGCAGAAAACTATCTGCTCGTTTTACTCCTTTGGTTATCATCGCTTATAGATTCTAATATCTTGATTCTCATTGATAGCAAAGTTTTCGATGATAAATCCGTGTGGATTATTATCGGAGCGTACAGAGTTCTGAAGTTGACAACTCGTTACCAAACTACGCTCTGTGACGTTACTCTCACGAATAATTATCTGCTTTGCATAGGTCCTAACCGTGTAGGGGTGGTGATCGAAGTTGCACGTTATACTATCCACCTCAATGCGCTGGTTGATATTGCCCGATATGATACGGTTGTAATATCCCTTCTCTGCAAAGTCATTGTAGTGATAAAATGCACTTTTGTCTGCAAGTAACAAAGCCCGATTGATATTACTCTCAATAGCCGCCTTGTCGGGAGCTAGAGTAAAGAACAACTCGTGGAAACGCTTAACGTGTTCTTTTGCCTCTACTGGTCGATTCTGTGCTAAGTCTTGAGATAGTGCCAATATTAGTGACTTTCCTTGGTCAAGTACATATATCTTCTCTCGTTGTTGCTCTGCAAAACTATATGAGCTATATA
>CAMRBL010000091.1 GCA_947040435.1 uncultured Rikenellaceae bacterium | reverse complement strand
AGCCATAACTTAGTCCCTGTTTTATGACAGGAGTGACTATTGCCCATAAAATAGCTGCTAGTAGTGCGTATAATATACTCTTTTTCATTCAGTCAGAGATTAATAGGGTTTAGTTCATTGGTATATATCTTAACTGTAATATACAAATATAACTATTTGTAATTGAATTGCCAAACAATATACCTTTCAGATTAGCCTCCTTCTATTAATTAGATTTAATGATACCTCCATGTGTTAACCTTCACTACCAGCCCCACCTAAAATCATATGTTTATTTGCACGCTCTACAAACAATATGTCGTGTAGAGAGTAGCGCAATTTTTACTTCTGAGCTTTAGGTTGAATATGTAGGCTCTGCTTAGTTACGTACCATATATTCTATGTTATATTTTTCTTAGCTTAGTTTGTGCACAAAGGTATGGATATCACTCTATTATTAACAAGAGTTTATAGCAACACAAATTTTAGGATAAACAATATGGCTAATATCAACACCATTGGGGTCAATTTTTCATACTTTCCTATTGAGATATTAATTATTACATATGAGATAATCCCTAACATAATTCCATTTGCGATACTGTACGAAAGAGGAATAAATATAATCGTAATATAGGCTGGGATTGCTTCGGAAAGGTCTTCAAATTCTATATTAACTATCCCTCTAAGCATAAAGAGACCAATCATTACTAGCGCACAACAAGTTGCAGCACCAGGAATTATTAGAAATAGTGGAGCGAATAGTAGAGAACATAGAAATAAAATACCAACAGTAATAGCAGTAAGTCCTGTACGTCCCCCAGCGAGTACTCCAGCAGCACTCTCAACATAAGAACCTACGGTACTAGTGCCCATTGCAGCACCTACGGTAGTGGTTATTGCATCAGCGAGAAGAGCTTTTTTAATATTTGGTACATTACCTCTCTTATCTAGTAGCTTTGCGCTATTACACACACCAATTAGTGTCCCTACAACATCGAATATTGCGACAAACATAAATGTAATTACAGCAATAAACATGTCTAATGTCCATATCTGTGACCAGTCGAAATTAACGAAGTGATTTGTCATTCCAATAGATGATGATAGCGGTTGAAAATCATCAGCTATAAGAGTCACTCCCATTGGAATACCGATTATAGTTGCGGCAATAATACTAATAAGTATCGCCCCTGGAATCTTTAACACTAAAAGAGTTGCAGATATTGCAATTCCTATAAATCCAAGTACTACAGACGAGTTAGAGAACTTGCCTAATGTCAATAGTGTATTTGGATCGCCAACAATAATTCCACTACTTTTTAGCCCAACAATAGTAATAAAAAGCCCGATCCCAACAGATAGACTTAATTTTAAGTTTGCAGGTATTGCATCAACAATCACTTCACGTATATTGAATAGTGACATTATGAGAAAGAGTACACCAGATAGAAATACTGCAACAAGAGCAAAAGGGTAGGAGTGTCCCATTCCGACCACAACCGTTACAGCAAAAAATGTATTTAGCCCCATACTCGGAGCCAACCCAATTGGTAGGTTTGCTAAAAGTCCCATTAATACAGAGCCAAAGAAAGACGCGAGGGCAGTTGCTGCAAATATACTCTCTTTACTAGCACCAGCGACTGATAGTATCTCGGGGTTAATTGCCAATATATAGGCCATTGCCATAAACGTAGTTACGCCAGCTATAATTTCTTTACGGACTGTTGTGTTATTTTCACGGAGTTTAAAAATTTTATCTAGCATGTTGTGTAAGTTGTTGAGTAATTAATTTGACGGCAAAGGTAGTAAATTTAATTGGATTACTCTATATCAACTTTCCAGTCCAAAGAGGAGTTGTTTCTTGTATTAAATCATTCGTAGTAAGTGTGAAAATAGATAGAGAATACCTATAATTCAGACTAAATGAATATAGGTATCCTCTATTACGATACTATCACAAATTGCAATAATAGTTTTTTTTGCAACTTGTTGACCTTAGATCTCATTTTAGTAGTTTGACTATTAAAATGAGTTATGTCTCGTTAATAATATAAATAAAATAATGCCTACTCATTAGTTGATATCATGTATATAACACTTTCATGTTATTCCAATATTATCCCCTTTTTCATAGGCAATTAATTTTATTTGTGTATATATATTTCGTAGCGTAAGCGAAATTTATTTTGGTCTAAAGTATATCTGAATAGGAACTCCTTCAAAATCCCAGTGCGCTCTAATCTTATTCTCTAAGAATCTACGGTATGGATCTCTAACATACTGAGGTAGATTTGCGAATAGAGCAAAAGATGGAGTAGGTGATGGTAGTTGCATCGCAAACTTCACTTTGATATATTTACCTTTTATTGATGGTGGAGGTGTATCTGTAATAATAGGTAATATAAACTCATTAAATTCAGATGTAGATATACGTCTAGTTCTTGAAGTATATACTCTAATTGCTGTTTGTAGAACATCCAAGATACGTTGTTTGTTAATTACAGACGTAAAAATAATTGGAATATCATTAAATGGAGCTAATTTTTTTGCCAACACCTCTTTAAACTCTTTCATTGTGTTGGTATTCTTAGTTATTAAGTCCCATTTATTCACAACGATCACACAACCTTTTTTGTTCTTAACAACAAGGCTAAATATGTTCATATCTTGAGATTCAATACCTTGCGTAGCATCCAACATTAAGACACATACGTCAGAACTCTCAATAGAACGAATAGATCTCATTACAGAGTAGAATTCAAGATCTTCAGACACCTTAGTTTTCTTTCTTAATCCTGCTGTATCTACTAGATAGAAGTCCATTCCGAACTTGTTGTATCTAGTATTAATCGAGTCACGAGTTGTTCCTGCGACCGGGGTTACGATATTTCGCTCTCTACCTAAAAGTGCATTAGTTAAAGAAGACTTACCTACGTTAGGTCTACCAATAATTGTGATCTTAGGAAGATCTTCCAGCTCATCAGCCACATCTTCGTCTGGGAGTACAGCTACAACTGCATCCATAAGTTCACCAGTACCACTACCACTCATTCCGCAAATACCGATTGGTTCTCCCAATCCGAGTGCGTGAAATTCGTGAGTGCCATATATAAGATTGTTATTATCTACCTTATTTACAACAAGTACAATTTTTTTATTTGATTTTCTAAGGATGTTTGCCATCATCAAGTCAAGATCTGTTATTCCAGTTGAAACTTCAACCATAAACATAATAACGTCAGCCTCCTCGATTGCTAATATGACCTGTTTGCGGATCTCCTCCTCAAAGATATCATCACTTCCTACTATATAGCCTCCTGTATCGATTACAGAAAACTCTCTACCACTCCAATCCGTTTTTCCGTAATGTCTATCACGGGTTGTTCCTGCGGTATCGTCTACGATTGCTTTACGCATTCCAACTAAACGATTAAAAAGGGTACTTTTGCCCACATTTGGGCGTCCAACTATTGCTAATAAACTCATATTTTTGACACTAAAATTCGTACAAATATACTCTTTTTGTCCGTATTAACAATACTATATCCATTTATAAATGAGTAAAGTGAGGTTTTATGATGAAATTTTAGCGTGTTTTTAATAAATTATTAATAAAAAAGAGTAAATTTGTAACGAAAAATGGAATTTAATGTAAAAAAAGGTAAATAAAAAAAGATGAAAAAAATCATTACTATTACAATGGCTGTGGCGTTGTTGTCAATGTCGTCAGCTTTCGCGTTGTCACCTATTAAAATGGGTATCAAAGCTGGTATAACTGCACAGACTGCAAATTTAAATCACTCTGCACTCGCAGATTACTCTCTATCGACAAAGAGTAGAATCGGAGGTCAAGTTGGAGCATTTGCAAGAATTAATCTGTTATTGTTTCATATTCAACCTGAATTATTGTACTCTATGAATAGGTATGAGTTGACTGCAACACCAAATTTAATGCACTCTCGTCAGTCAACATCTATTGTAAAGCAAAATAGCCTTGATGTCCCTGTTCTTCTAGGGTTCAAATTCCTATTTATTAGAGTGAATGCTGGTCCAGTATTCAATATTATGAATGAAGGATCTGTGAAGATAAAAGATGACGTTCAACACTCTGTGGATTACTTTAAGAGTTCTGTTTCTTATGCTTTCGGTGTTGGTGTTGATCTTGATAAAGTTAGTATTGATGTTAGATATAATGGACAGTTTAAGAAGTCAGAACAGATTATATCTATTGGTGAGAATAGTGATAGAAATAGTGATAGCTTTGATAGCTCATATGGTAATTGGGCATTTACGGTAGGGTACTCTTTCTAAGGAGAGTAAAAGACTTTTTTCGATAACGTCGTTTCTTATATACCTATATATAATAGGTACTACTAGATTGAAAATAGTAAACGGAGTAATATATAGATGAAATATTAATAAATTATTATAGTATAATGAATAAAGCAATTACAAAAACAGAATTCAATTTTGAGGGACAAAATTCCCTATATGTAGGTAAAGTAAGAGACGTATATGATATTGATAATGACCTATTAGTTATGGTTGTTTCTGATCGTATCTCTGCATTTGACGTTGTACTTCCTGAGGGAATACCGTATAAAGGTCAAGTGTTGAATCAAATTGCTGCAAAGTTTTTGGATGCTACAGAGGATATTTGTCCTAACTGGAAAATCGCAACTCCAGACCCAATGGTTACTGTTGGATATAAGTGTGAAACTTTCCCTGTAGAGATGATTGTTAGAGGTTACTTAACTGGTAGTTCATGGAGAGATTATAAAGCTGGAGCTAGATCTATTTGTGGTATCTCGATTCCTGATGGAATGAAAGAGCACCAAAAGTTTGAAACCCCAATATTAACTCCAACTACTAAGGCGGAAATTGGTATGCATGATGAGAATATCTCTAGAGAAGAGATTATTTCAAGTGGTTTAGTGTCGAAAGAAGATTACGAAACTCTTGAGCAATACTCTTTAGCTCTATTTCAAAGAGGTAGCGAAATGGCGGCTAAGCGTGGGTTGATTCTAGTAGATACTAAATATGAGTTTGGTAAGAAAGATGGAGCTATTACACTTATAGATGAGATTCATACTCCTGATTCTTCAAGATATTTCTATGCTGAAGGCTATGAAGATAGATTCGCAAATGGTGAGCAACAACGTCAGTTGTCGAAAGAGTTTGTAAGAGAGTGGTTAATGGAGGGTGGTTTCCAAGGTAGAGATGGAGAGAGCGTTCCTGAGATGACTGCTGAAATTATTGATAGTATTAGCAATAGATATATTGAACTATACGAAGGTATTATCGGGGAGAAATTCGATAAATCTATATCTGATAATGTTGTTGATCGCATTGAGAACAATGTGAAAAATATGTTGGCTAGATTGAGATAAGACTTTGTCTTAACATCTGTTATAAAGCAATGTTGCCCGTGTAGGGTAGTTACATCAATCTCACTAAAAAAAAAGAATTATGAGTTGTAATATATCAACACTAGAACCACAAAATGTTTGGAAATATTTTTCTGAAATATGTAATATTCCTCATCCGTCGGGACATGAAGAGGCTATTCGTGAATATATAATCAATTTTGCGAAGAGTCATAACTTGGAGTATTCGGTTGATAGTGCTAATAACATTATTGTAAGAAAGCCTGCTACGAAGGGTATGGAGAGTCGTAAAATTATTGTTCTTCAGTCACATTTAGATATGGTGCCTCAGAAGAATAGTGAGAAAGTTTTTGACTTTACAAAAGATGCTATTCAACCATGTATTGATGGTGAGTGGGTAACTGCAGATGGTACAACTCTTGGTTCAGATAATGGAATTGGTGTTGCTGCTACTTTGGCAATACTTGCCGATACTGAGATTCAACATGGAGGAGTTGAAGCCCTATTTACAGCAACTGAAGAGACTGGAATGCATGGTGCATTTGGATTGAAAGAGGGTGGATTAAAGGCTGATATTCTTTTAAACCTTGACTCTGAAACTGAAGGTGAGTTATATGTAGGCTGCGCAGGAGGATTAGATGCAAATATCACTTTTAAATGTGAGAAAGTTACTGTTCAAGAGGGGTGTAAAGCCTTTGATATATCTGTTAAAGGACTTAAAGGTGGTCACTCAGGAGTAGATATTATTTTGAAGCGTGCGAATGCTAATAAATTACTTTTTAGAGTGCTAAAGATTGCAAATGAAAAGTATGATATTCAGCTTGCATCTCTTGCAGGTGGTGATTTAAGAAATGCAATCCCTCGTGAGTCTAAGGCTACAGTGTTAGTCTCTACGGCAAATGAAGTGGAG
>CAMRBL010000090.1 GCA_947040435.1 uncultured Rikenellaceae bacterium | reverse complement strand
GGTGATTTGTGGTTTCGGCGAAGTGCTTTCGGGCAAATTATGGACAATCGATCTCAGAACGATGCAGAGTTTTGTGTTTGAAATATAAAATTAAATATTATATTTGCGTGTTCAGAAACTGTTTAAGGTTCAATTCTAATCTTAAACAGTTTCTGAACATATTAACCTAAATAACTAGTGTTTACTGAATAAATTAAACAGCATATAGGCTCTTAGTTTATAGTGATATATCTCTTTTGTCTTTTAAGAGCTTATTCGTATATTTGAGTGTTAAAACACAACAAAATAAAATATAGTTCTCCAAACAAACAGCTTTTACTAGATGCTTTAAGTCCTTGTTGGATGGACTTTCCAAAGCTAACCGTTTGGTAAGGCTTGGCAATATGTTGCCGTGGGAAGAGATAGAAAATATTTATAACACAAAACTGAATAATACCCACAAAGGAGCTAGAAATAAACCTGCAAGAGTTATCATCGGAGCACTTCTTATCAAACCAAAGAGTATAAAGAAAAAATGGCGAAAAATATTGGAGAAAGAAATGAAACAGAAGCCACGTTTGGAACAGGGAAAAGATTTTATCGAGCTGATAATATTAGAGCAAAATTGCCTGATACTGGAGCTTCATGGGTCTGCACTTGTTATTTTGTAAAGAATGTGATGAAGTTTTTAAAAGAGCTTCTACGTGACCTTATACTAATACTACGCTTTTTGTTGAATTGGGGAAATCAAAGCCAACTGCTTGTGAGATTTTAAAATATTATAAGCAGTTGGGCTAATTTATTCAGTGAACCCTATTTAAAGAGATAATATATCATTGACCAAGTTATCTATTGATACAAAAATATTCATAAAATAGAGTGACAAGTTGTTAAGGATCAGTAGGTAAATATAAAAATATATACTTTTACTTGCGAAGCTTAAATAATTAACAATATTAATACAATACAATTTGCAAAATTAATAAATAATTATTAATTTTGCAAATTGTATTGTATTAAACCAACGTTTAAATAATATAATAACGATTTCTAAAGTGCTGATATTAAGAGTCTAAATTTAACAATAAAAATTGATAGCCAATGAGATAGATACAAAACAACGAAAACACAATGAATAATACAATATTTACAGTTTGAAAGATTGAATCAACATCCAAACTTAAGTATTTGTCAAATAATTTAAAAACAAAGACAATGAAAACAACACCTTTGTTAAATCTCTATTTATTAGAGAGTATAAAACACAAATATTATTTTAGAATTATGAAAATATCAACTGTTTTACTATTTCTATCAGCGGCTCAGCTTTTTGCTGTTGATGGAAAAGCTCACAATACAGGTGCAGCTATCGAACTTAATGAAAAAAGTTTTGATGTTTCAAAAGAAATATCAAAACTATCAATAAATCAAATAGACATCACAGTAAAAGGTACAGTATTAGATAATACAGGACTACCAATCATTGGTGCAAATATTCTTATCGAAGGTACTACTACAGGTACTGTTACTGATTTTGACGGAAACTTTGAGTTAACGGCTCCTGCTAATGCTTCTATTGTAGTTTCTTATATTGGATATAATAAACAAATCGTCCCATTAAAAGGACAAAAAAAGCTAAGAATTGTTATAATAGAGGACACTCAAGCTTTAGACGAAGTTGTAGTAGTTGGTTATGCTACAGTTAAAAAGGCTAACTTAACAGGAGCAGTATCATCAGTAGATAGCAAAGTGTTAGAAGATAGACCTATTACGAACTTAGGACAAGGTCTTCAAGGTTCTGTTTCTAACTTAAATGTAACCACTAGTGGTCGACCTGGAGAAGGTGCGAGCTTTAATATACGTGGTAATATGTCTCTTTCTGGTGGTAGTCCTTTAATTCTTGTTGATGGAGTGGAAATGGATCCCAATTTAATTAACCCACAAGATGTAAAAAGTGTATCCGTTTTGAAAGATGCCGCTTCTGCTGCAATTTATGGATCTAGAGCAGCTTATGGTGTTATGTTGATCACAACAAAAAGTGGAAAGAAAAATCAAGACCTAAAAATCACTTTTGATGCTTCTGTTTCATTTAATAGTCCAACTAGTCGCCCCAAATATATGGAGTCAGTGGATTACGCAACCTATATGAATGCTGCAAGTCAAATGACAAATGGAAGAGATTATTTTGACGAGGAATACATGGGTAAAATAAAGGATTACTATAATAATCCATCAGCAAACTCGACTGTTTTTGTTCACTCAGACCCTAACATTAGTAAAGGTGGCACAAGATATTCTTATTGTGGAAATACAGATTGGATGGATGCAATATATAAGAAAAACTATCCAATTCAGAAATATAATATTGGAATAAATGGTGGTACAGAAAAAGTAACTTATTATACATCTGCTGGTTATTTGGATCAAGGATCGCTTATTAGATATGGTGATGAGTCATACAAGAAGTTCAATATAATGAACAATGTCAGTTATGATATTAAAAAATGGTTCAATGTATCCCTTAAAACAACATTCAATAGAACAGAATTAACAGGTGTTGCACAAACAAGAGCACATGGAAGTACATTTATTGGAGGAGACACATCACCATTAATGCCTGTAAAACATCCCGATGGAAATTGGTCTGGACAGGGTAACACCACTAACTTCCCTGCTGTAATAGAAGATGCAGGAAATAGAGGTACGCAAATAAATGATTTCTGGAATACTATTTCAGCAAGAGTTAATCCTATTGAAGGTCTGAATGTTAATTTTGACTATACATTTAATACATATGGTGAAGCGAATAAATTTCAAACAAAATCTTTACCAGAGTATGGTGTAGATGGACAGTTTCTACAATTATTCCCTTGGACTAAAACAACAGGTGTATATGAATCTCAAAAAAATGACACTTACAATGCTGTCAATTTCTTTGTAGATTACGAGAAAAACTTAGGAAAAAACTATCTTAAGGGATTAGTCGGATATAATCAAGATACAAAACATTTTCGAAGTTTATCAGCCGAAAGACAAGGGCTTATTGTTGATAATGTTCCATCAATGGGTAATGCTATAGGAGAAAAGTATGTTAACAACAATGATAATTCTTGGGCTATTAGAGGTGCATTCTTTAGATTAAACTATGGATATGATGAACGTTATTTATTAGAGGTAAATGGACGTTACGATTTATCATCACGTTTTCCATCAAAAGACCGTACTGTGTTTAATCCGTCGGCATCCGCTGCTTGGAGGATTTCAAATGAAGCTTTTTTTAGTGAGGCAAAAGATATTGTTGATGAATTGAAGGTTAGAGCTTCTTATGGTAGTTTAGGTAATCAATCTGTTGATGCTCTTCAGCCATATTTGTCTAATATGGGTACAGGTACACTTCCTTGGATAATGGGTTCTGTGCAAAATCAATATGTTACTGCAGGTGGATTAGTAAGTCCATTCTTAACATGGGAGACTGCTACTCAATGGGATTTAGGATTGGACTTTTCAATGTTAGATAGTCGACTTAAAGGAACTTTTGATTATTATGAACGAACAACTTCTAATATTTTAATGCAAGGTAAAGAGTTGCCATCTATTATTGGAACATCTGAACCATTGGAAAATGCAGCAGCTGTTCGTACAGCTGGTTGGGAATTAGAAATGAGTTGGAACGATAGTTTTGATAATGGAATGTCTTACTCTGTCGGATTTAATATTTCAGATTATCAAGCTGAAGTAACTCAATTTGACAATCCGACAGGAACTTTCAGTCAAAATTATGTAGGCAAAAAGTTGGGTGAGATTTGGGGATATGAAACTGTGGGATTGTTCCAAACAGAGGAACAAATCAATCAATCAGCTGATCATACTAAAATTTCAGGTATTGAAACCAAACCTGGTGATTTAATGTTTGCCGATCGTGATGGTGATGGTGAAATTAATTGGGGAGACAACACTCTTGCTAATCCTGGAGATCAATATATTATTGGAAATACAACACCACGCTATCAATATGGTATAAAAGGGTCGTTGGACTGGAAGAATTTTGATCTGAATGTGTTTTTTCAAGGTGTAGGTAAACGAGATGTCAATCTTCCTCAAGCAATGTTTTTATCTCATTATGGAAATGAATGGTCAGTTC
Source organism: uncultured Rikenellaceae bacterium (assembly GCA_947040435.1). Lineage (GTDB taxonomy): Bacteria > Bacteroidota > Bacteroidia > Bacteroidales > Rikenellaceae > CAMQVY01. Next base: position 2,188 of record CAMRBL010000090.1, on the reverse strand, counting down.
CTTCAGCTATTAATACGGACTATTGGACAGTAGATAATACTGATGCATTTTTCCCTGGACCACGTTTTAATGGAGGAGGTACAGTTGGTAAAAGTCAAACCAGATTTTTACAAGATGCTAGTTATTGTCGATTGAAATCATTAGTATTTGGCTATACTGTACCGACTAATGTTTTATCAAAACTAGGAATTGATAAATTAAGAATTTATTTTTCTGGAGAAAATTTATTTACAATTTCAAGCGTGCCAGAGGGTTTTGATCCAGAAGTTTTGGATGCACAGAAGTACCCTTTGCAAAAATCATATTCTTTAGGTCTAAGTTTAACTCTTTAATTTGATAATAATTATGACAATTAAAAATATAGCTATAGTAGCTCTTTCGTCAATAACATTCATGTCATGTAATGATGGCTTTATGGATCGTTATCCAGAATCAATAAATGATGCAACGTTTTGGAACAACGCTGCAGATTTAAAAACAAATGCAAATAATTTTTATAATATATTGCCAGGTGGATTATCTGCAATTTCTGATGGAGAAAGTGATAATCAAGTTCCTAATAGTAGACCATCATCCTTTTGGAATGAAACACCAATTCCTGCTACAGGAGGTGGATGGAGTAAAGGTGATTGGAGCAATATTCGTAACCTCAATTATTTTATGTCTCGTTATACAAAAGCAGTAGGTGTTGAAAGTGAAATCAATATTTATGTAGCAGAAGTTCGATTTTTTAGAGCATTAGAATATGCTGCGAAAACAAGACGATTCGGAGATGTGCCATGGCTAGAAAAAGATTTAACACCAGGTGATGCGGATTTATTGTACGGAAAAAAAGATAAGCGTGATTTTATTATAGAAAAAATAATTGAAGATTTTGATTTTGCTATCCAATGGTTGCCTGAAAAACCAGAAGTAGGTCGTATTGGTAAAGATGTTGCAAGACATCTTAAAGCAAGAGTTTGTCTCTATGAAGGTACTTACTATAAGTACCATACAGAGTTAAATCTTACAGAGAAGGCTGAAAGACTACTTCAATTAGCTGCAGATGCAGCATTGGCAGTTATAAATACTGGTAAATATGAAATTTACAGTACAGGTAATCCCGTACAAGATTACTATAAAATGTTTGTTATTGAGGATAAATCCTCTTTAAAAGAGGCTATATTACCAGTAACATATTTGAAAGACATACGTATGCATAATGCGTCAAGATCTTTATTTGAATCTTATACTGGTTTCTCTAAAGATTTTATCAATTCGTATCTTTGTATAGATGGTTTGCCGATTTCTGAAAGCCTTTTATATAAAGAAGACAAAGGTATTGAAAATGAAACAATGAATAGAGATCCTCGACTTAAGCAAACTGTATTAACACCTGGGTTCCCTATTAGCGTATCAACAGCAGGAGATAGCACTTTTACAGAAGAGAAGAATTTAATATCGAAGTTCTGTTTTAAAGGATATAGTGCGATTAAATATTTTTCCCCTTTAGAAAAGGATTTCAATGCGAATGCATGTACTTATGATGGTATTGCTTATCGTTATGCAGAAACCTTATTGATTTATGCAGAAGCAAAAGCTGAGTTGGGATCAATAGATCAAAATGATTTGAATATCTCTATCAATAAGTTAAGAGCCCGTGTTGCTATGCCTGATTTACAGTTAAATGTTGGCTTTTCTGATCCTAATTGGATAAAGTGGGGATATGATTTGTCACCAATTCTTCAAGAAATAAGAAGAGAACGTAGAATCGAACTTGCGGGGGAAGGTTTTAGATGGGATGATTTGTGTAGATGGAAAGCGGGTCATATTTGTGATGAAAAAAATACTTATTTAGGTATTTGGAATAATGAAACTCAGAAACCTGAAGAGCCTTATGGTGCATCATTTGCAGGAAAACGCAAATGGGATGATAAATTATATTTGCGACCAATACCTACAGGTGAATTGACAAAGAATCCAAATTTATTACCTCAAAATCCAGGTTGGATTTAATTGATGCGTAAATAGGTTTTTGCTCAAACTTAAAAAAGGACACTCTTTCTGATGTAATACGGGAAGAGTGTCCTTTTGTTTTTTTTAAGAAAAATAAACTGTTATCAAATTGCAATAAATCCTTCTCTCCTTCAAAAGATCAGAACGCAAGTAAACATTGCTTGTGTTCCAAAATTGTACTATATTTGTCCTA
>CAMRBL010000089.1 GCA_947040435.1 uncultured Rikenellaceae bacterium | reverse complement strand
TTTGTCGATTGTCATAATGCTGAGGATTTTGAGTTATTAAATCATCGAGCACTAGTCAAAAAAATAGCATGGAACTCGACATGTCCTAATCTCAGGTACGACCAAGCACCCTCCCACGAACAAGCGAGCCCATGCTAAATGTATATAGCAAGAACTTCGCCTGTTTATTCGTGGTAAAATTGGTCGTTTTGAGATTAGAATAAACAGCTAAAAGCTATTATTAATATGTTTTATTACAATTTTCTTATATTTTTTATGTTTTAATTCAACTACAAATCTAGTAAATTCAAATGATATTTACACTATGTTCGTAGAATTTATATCATCCAAGGATTTTGGTAAGGGTCATAACTAGTTTGGAATGTTGCTAGTTGCCAATCGGTGACTGGCTTTTTATCTTCTCCTAGTTTGCGTGGGATTTGTGGGTTCAGCTTCAATTTAGACGCATCTGAAAGCCACTTCATAGAGTCTTCATAGTCCCGCACACGCACTATACTCACGTTGTTTGGGGCTATTAGTTTAGTGAGTTCATAGATAGCTAGTCGTGTCATGTGCTTCTTGAGGTTGTAGTTGCGTGGGTCTCCTAGTGCTAGACGTTTGCCTATCTCGGGAAGATCTGCATTGACATCGACCTCTGGATAGAATACTTTGTCGTTATATACCACGTACTCACGTTCTGACAAATCATACTCGTTACATTCTCGGTCATAATCGGCAATAGCTCCCCAGCACTCAGAGTCAAATGGAGTGTTGTTGTTGTCAAAGTTCTCAATATTCAGTAAGGTATAGAACTCATTATTGTATGATACTACGCTCCACAGTGGATACTCTATCGGTTGCCACTCTGTGGTTTCAGCCTCCTGCCAACCGTTTACCATAGGGATTCTAATATCTCCAAACTTGTAGCCATTCTCAGATAGGCAGCTATACCCTACTCCATTAAATTGAACTACATCACCCACATAGTAGGTGCTGAATTGAGAGTACGAACTCATTGAAGTAACCTCTATATTTATATCTGAGTACTCACTCCAATAGGCAATATCCGTAGGTGCTTTATAGCCACTTATAGAGCGAATGACCTCATATATCTTGCCATCTAAATATAGGTGTACACCAACTGGAAACGCAATCCTACGATCATATTCTGCAATATACTTCCCCTTGTTCAACTCCTTTTCTATCTCGTAGTTCTCACTAAGGTATTCCAAGATGCTCATTTCTGCTGACTCTTCAGCTTGGATGTATCGCTCGTTATTACCTCTGACCATCTGCGAGATGGAGTCTGATGCAATAATCCCCAGATAATCATTGTCGTTTAAAAATCGTCTATACATATTATTAAATTATAATTATTTCAAATTGGCTATGCGGTTCGCACTAATAGCTAAACCCTTCATTAACAATCGCAGTCGTAACAACGTAGCCGTTACTGTCTCCACATTTATATTTATTCCATGCATCACGTAGGTAGTAGCACAATAGGTAATCTAAACAGTCTGATAGATGTCCGTATTTCTCGTAGCGAACCCCTGTTTTGGTGTCTGTAACCTTTTGCTTACTCTTTGTCCCATCTTCGTTTTTTAGCTGATATATCAAGTCCTCTGTGAGTTTACGACATTTCAGATCAATCAACAATGTCCATCCAGCATAACCATCAAAGACTTCATTCACAAATTCACACCTAGTCACTTGAGGTGGATGCTTTTTGAGTAGCTTAACCTTAGATCGCAGAACTCCTTTACCTAGTACCTCTGTAATTATTGTGTAGTTATTTACTCCATCTTCGCTAGTTGTTGAGCGTTGTAGCCCTGATGGATCTCCCGTAATATCAATACCTCCGATATGTTTATCTCGATAGAGTTTCTGCTTTACTCTTCTTGCTAAGGCTGGAGTGTTGTTCTCCTTATCGGCAGGTTTGCCGAGGAACTCCTCTAGAATATAGATCTTCTTGCTCTCGTAATCTATCTGAGCCCATAGCGTTGACATCTGTGGTGCTACGTTGAAATCCCATGATATGATGATTGGGCGGGATGGGTCATAAGCACGATCTCTTAGCCCTGTTGCTAGATGTTTATCTCCGCTAAACTTTCCGTAAATAGCCATGTCGTTGGCTTCTACAAAATCCCAGTTGCCATACAGTAGTCGTTCTTTTGTGGCTTGGTCACTAATCTTATTCAGTGCAGCTTCATAGGTTTGTCGAAAGGCGATATCGGGATTGTCGAATACACTGAAAGGGATATAGTATTCGCCCTCTCTTAAAACTGCTTTGTCTCCATTGTCATCTTGTACAAATCTAGTACGTACCCAGTTAGTAGTTGGGTTGGTAGTCATTAGCATTTTAGAGACCTTGAATGTTTCATGTGTCCTCCAACGTAGACGTGAAAATAGAACCTCCATTGCTCGTTGGCTGATTTGGCTCGCTTCGTCAATCAGCGCCAGAGTGTACTCTGATGAGCCAAAACGCTCAAAATTCGGGTCACTTGGAATATCTGCCATCTCTTTCATAATGATTATTGAGTCGTTCCAGAATGTTAGTGTACCCTCCAAGTTGTTAACTCTGAAATGCACATCCTCTATCATTCCCCACTTTTTGACAACCATACGTATGGTGTTCCACGTAGACTCTTTGAGAGATTTGAGCGTTTGTCGAGCCACTACTGCACGGATATTATCAAATCTAATGCAACTACTAACTAGCCATACACTTCCGATATAAGATTTTCCTCCACCTGCGGAACCGCCTCCCAGCATCATCTGTGGCATATTTCTATTCCCACAATGAGAGCAGATAGGTTTGTATTGAGCATTGCGATTGACATCATAGCCTATCAGCTCCTGTGTAATGCCCCCACCGCAAAGAGGACATTCAGGTTGCAGTAACTTCCAAAGTTCATACTGCTTTGGTGATGGGCTAAAATCAATATTGAGAGATAGTGGTGCTTTTAATTTTTTACTCGCCATTATACTATCACAATTTCAATATCCGACTCTTTGTTTAATATTACCATCAGCTTTTTCATGGTCGCCATAGACTCTAGTACCATACCCTTTACTCGGTTATTGCCAACGAGTATACAGCCACTGCTGTGCTCTTTATGGTTTCCATTATGTATGAGAATTCCCAAAAAGTGAGGTACCTCATGTAGGCGTGGAAGTTTACGTTTGAAGCGAGGACTGTGGGTTATTGTGACCTTGTAGGTTCCACATGGTATAGCTGTCTCAGCGTACACTTTCTCTTTACACTTACAGTTGATGCCCTGAGGAGTGTCGTAGCACAAGAGTGGAAGGTCTCTTACGTTGTCTTCCAATGTGTTGCAGAAGAACTCTCCGTCGATGTATAAATCACCAATCGTATAAGTCTCCCCTTTGAATTTGCGTCTTAAAAGTAGTTTCATTTTGATATAAGTTTAAATGTTATATCAAATGAATAGTGGGTTTTAGGCTGAAAGGTTTATTGTTTGGTGATTAAAGAACAAATAGTTATATTTGTATTTATCAGCGTTTAAAAACGTATCTTAATAAACTCAAACCTATTAATTTTTGACAAAATGAAGAAATTAGCACTACTGATTTTAACTATTATTATGCCTATTATAGGTTTTTCACAAGAGAAAAGCTCGCCACGTCAATTCTTCGACAACCTCAAGAAACATGAAGGAAAGGCGTATGAAGGTACTGTTACAACTGCTCCAAGAGAGGGGTTTAGTGACAAGCGCTTGGTGATGCATGTGCGCTCTTGCGAAGAGAACCGTATCTGTATACCATTCTTTGTTGGTGAAGATAGGTCAAGGACTTGGGTGTTGACTCTGAAAAACGATCGTGTGCTGCTAAAACATGACCACAGACACGCTGATGGAAGCAAAGATAAAGTAACTATGTATGGTGGTTGGAGCACAAATACGGGAACTCCGAATATGCAGATGTTTCCATCCGATCAGTACACTTGTGACCTTATAGATAATGGCTTTGGGGTGTGGTGGATAACAATTGACGACAAATCATACACTTATAACCTTCAACGTATAGGTTCAGTAAATGTCTTTACCGTAACTTTTGACTTAACAAAAGAGGTTGAAGCTCCAGATGCTCCTTGGGGCTGGGAAGAGTAGAGACCTTATCTGTAATAAATTAAAGAGTTTAATATCTAAGAAGCCCTCCAAAAGTGATGATTTTGGAGGGCTTCAATTTTCAAAACGATATTCAGTTGTGGAGTTTAGCATAGGCTCTATAACTACGGATCGCAGGCATAATATCATCTTTAAACCACTGCTCAAATGCTTTAGCTCGTTGAGACCACAGGTTATTCACCAATCTATAAACGTCACGATGTTTAATGAATTTGACTAGCAGAAACCCATCTTCGACAGGTAGCTGGAAAAATACTCCTCCTAAACAGATGTTTGAAACAGCCTCTTTAGGATTAATATATCCGATAGATTTAGCGACATTGAGTGCCGAAAATGCCACTTTGCCATTAGTCTTAATTCGAACTCTTACCTCTCCAAACTGAGGGTTCTTGAAAATTAGAATATCTGCACTCAGAGGTAATGGTATGTTACTTAATGTGTTTGTCATACGATTGTTGTTTAGTCGATTAATTTTTGGATAGCCTCTCTCTGTCTGCTTGTTTTGTCAAACATTGCATCTAGTTCTTTATTCTCTTGAGTTAGACGCTCAACCTCTGAAATATTAGATAGTTTCTGTGTGCTAATCTCAGATTGGATGGTTTTAAGTTTCTCTTCAGTTGTGATAAAGATTTTGGCTGCTTCCTCAATTTTAGTTTGAAACGTTTTTTTTGATAACATAATGGTTGGTTTTAATATATTTACTTTTGAATTTTTATGTATTCTGAATAGGTAATCTCTACGTGTGGATTGTCTGATGAGATGGTTTGGTGGATAGCCTTGATACGTCTCCAGAAGATCCATCGACGCTTATACTCTACCCATACTGCTTGGTTAAGTGTTACAGGCAGATGTATTCTGCCTATAAGTTCACGATTCTCAATGATGCCCTCCAGTGTTAGATGTGGCGTCTGCATTTTAATCGCTTTTACTAGAATTGATGTTGTATCTCTAATAACAATAGAGTCTATGATAGGTGTTTGAATCGGGATATCAATCTCCATCTCGTGACGTGCAGTAGCCTCTAAATCTCTAATCTTAACACCAAGTTTCTCAATCTTGGCTAAATCTTCAGCTCTCAAACGTCTATACTCATTCTCTGTAAGTCGGAGAGCATTGACATCTAGTGCCATAGTTGTTGAGTCAATTTGAATACGCTTCATATCTGAAAGTAGAGCCTCTGTGTTTATCTTGTGTCTCTCTCTTTCGGTTTTAAGGTCTACTCCTCTACGATATTGCAGCCACACAATAGCCATTAATATCATTATAGTAATAAGGAGTGTTTTTGTCGTACTACCCATTCGAGATGCTATCTTGAGGGATAAACCAGATGTACTGACAGAGGTATGGAGTATCTAGAAGGATCATATATCCTCTGTTTTTGCGATTATGGTGAGTCATATCCTCTATTACGACTCCTCGTTGTCCGACTAGGTCGGTCAGGCGCATCTCTCTGAGTTCGGTGGTGTGTATAATTGTGATTTTAGTATCTTCCATATTGAATAAATTTATGTTGTTGTAGCTTCTGCACTAATTACTGCACAGGGACCAGCCGCACTGCATGCAGATTACACACCCACCTTGGTGTATCAGATCCCCAGAACACTCGGGACATAGCTCATCTGTTGTCTGGGTTGTTTTTGGTAGTTTTGTCATAGTTTTCATTTGGGTATTTTAGATTCATATTATTTATGTGTGCCATTAACTCATCCGCAGTCATGAAGATATTGATATCATCATCGTTAAGTCTACGGATAACATTGTTCGGAGACAGGGCAATGCTTTGGGCTCTTCGGATATAGAAGTCAACCATTTCTCGTGATGCTCTTTAGTAGCTCTTTAATGTCGGCTCTCATCTCCCTAAGGTCTGAGTGCATTAGGGTAAACTGCGTTATCGTAGCTTCAAACACAGCTTTGTCCAATTTTATAGCATCTATATTCTTATACTGCTCTTCTATTTTCAGCTCTAGATCTTTGCATTTTGAGGTCAGTTCTGTTATCTGAGCTGTATTTGATACGTGTTGAACATACATCGTAACAGCAAATGAAACTACTACAAAGAGTGTGCGGTTGGCATTGATAAATTCTTTCAATTGAGTCATACTATTGGGTTGATATTAGGATTAAAAACGCATCTTTGATGGCGTGCATCATTGGTTCGGCACTCTTATTACCGACCAATCCACAGAT
>CAMRBL010000088.1 GCA_947040435.1 uncultured Rikenellaceae bacterium | reverse complement strand
GCATACGTGATTCTCCGGAGTGACTGGAGTTCAGACGTGTGCTCTTCCGATCTGGAATATCTATGCTAAATTGATTATTTGTGAGGTCTGATACCGTCCATGACTCTGCATCATAATTCTCATTAACTCCTGTATATGGATAGTCGTCAACGTATATATTAACTGCATTGATCGGTTTAGTTTGATTTTGAAACTTAGCTTTTACATTTATTGTAGTTGGGGTATGCTCAATGTAGAAAGACTCTATTTCGACAGAGCTATTTGGCTGATAAAACTCTTTTTTCACTGGAGCAAAGACTTGGCAGTTGTTAAGCAACGCACAAGATGCTGCGGATAAAAAAGTAGGTTCTAATCCCAGTGTATAGTTTCCTGCCCCCATTAGCGTTGTACCGAGACCTTGTCCAGCTAGTTGTCTATTATGCGGTAGGTTCAGCCCGTGTCCTAACTCATGTGCCAACCCTCCAAACCATTTTGTAAGAAGTGTTCCTTTATCAGAGATCTCACCAAGATACTTTATGTCCATATACTCATAGTCAAGTGCGAAGCAAGTACGCCCAACACCATAAAACGGAGGTCCGCCTGGAGACATCGGGTCTCCTGTGTATGATGGGATAATAATTAGATTGTGAATACCTCCTGAAACAGTTGGATTTGCGTCAAAATACTCTTTCAATTCACTCTGAACAGCTCCGTTACCTCCACCATACGGATATGAACTAGAGGCCAATTTCCCTTTTATTGTTATTATATCTACCCTCTCTGCATCTAGCGTACGCAGCCCGAACCCTCTATAACCATATCCGTTCTTCTCCATGTTCTTGGCATAAAAATCACGTACCCATAACAGAAGCTCACTTAATCTACGCTCATAATCAGCGGGAGGAGTTATATCATTAGGTATAAAATATATAAGATTTAGATTGTACGCCATAGTTAAATCTGGCGGTGGTGGCGGAGCTAGTTGCTCTATCATAACAGATTTATCGACAGATTTATCTGCATTAGAGAAACTTATAGTAGTTGTTTTTTTAGATTCAGTACTATTCTCTTTAACTTTAAATTTATATGTGTAAGGCTTCAATGATTTAACATCCATTATTTCAACCCAACTATCTTTAGGCGTAACAATTAAGTTAGGTATGTTAGTCTGTAACTCAATAGTCACAACTTGAGACGTATGGTCTAAATAGAAACTATTTTCAACGAAGATAACCTCTGGATCGACACCCATCTGCTCCACATACAATGTATCTGACACACCTCCACCACTAACTATGAATTGACTTTTTCTAGTGCTAACTCCAGGGTTCTGTTCAATATAAACAACGAGTCTTTTTTTCTCGCTATTTAATATACAATTAACCCACTTATCACCTTTTGAAATTGTTAGTTTATCAAAAGTGAGATTTGTAGTTACGTTAATATGTTTTACACTCTCCTCTTTCGTAGTAACAATCTTATTAGGTGTGATACTTAATTCTGTTGGTACTACAACATCTTCACTCGGAGTATCATCAGGACTATCCCCCGAACATGATGTAAGTAAAAAGGCACAATAGGCAGTAGCCAGTGCTGAGTAAAAAATTGTTTTCATAAGCTTTGTTTTAGTTCTTTTTATATAAAGTTAGTAGTTTTAATTTCACATTGTATCGTTAGATATAATACGCCTACCAAAAGGGGTGAACGCCATAGCCATTAGCTTAAAGTGTTGCATTCCAAATGGGATTCCTATAATAGTTATACAGAGTAATACTCCAAAAAATAGATGTGTTAATGAGATCCATATGCCACCCAAAATAATCCACAAAAAATTCATTATAAGAGATAGACACCCAGACCCACTCTCCACATAGATACTCTTCTGCCCGAAAGGCAACAGTGCAAATAGACCCAATTTAAAAATCTGGTATCCGAAAGGAATCCCAACAATTGTTAAACAGAGTAATACCCCTGCGACGAAGTACTCTATTGCGATGGCTAAACCACCAAAAAGCAACCAAATAACATTTCCCAAAACACTCATACTCTAATAATTTTTATAATTAAAAAAAACTACAAATCGACTCTGTAAGTATACGTAAAAAATACGGATTTCTCACATTTTATTCCTATTTTTGTATATACTAATACCTTAATCTATGACTATGAAAGCAAAAATTTCATCACTTCTACTCCTCTCTGGAGCATCTATTTTCGCCGCAAGTGCCCAAGAACCAATCAAACCAAACGTAATTGTAATCCTTATCGATGATGCTGGCTACGCTGATTTTGGATTTATGGGATCTAAGGATCTAAAGACTCCAAACATCGACAAACTAGCAACACAGGGTGCAATTCTGACCGACGGACACGTCGCCGCAACAGTGAGTGGACCATCCAGAGCTTGTTTAATCTCAGGTAGATATGGTCATAGATTCGGCTATGAGTGTAATCCAGACAACGAGAAAAGTGGTCTACCTCTATCCGAAGAGACTATTGGAGATATTTTTCAACGCAACGGATACACTACTGGAGCAATAGGTAAATGGCACTTAGGGTCAAAAGACAATCAACACCCAAACCAAAGAGGATTTGATTTTTTCTTTGGCATGAAAAGTGGCGGAAGAGACTACTTCTATGATACATCACGTAGTGATAGACCCGGTAGAAATGAGAACATTCTAAGAAATAACAAGCAAGATAAGTTTGATGGCTACCTTACAGATGCATTTACGCATGAAGCAATCCAATTTATGCAAGGCACAACATCACCATTTATGCTATATCTAGCATACAATGCGGTGCACACTCCAATGCAAGCAACAAGAGAAGATCTTGCGCTATTCAAGGGGCACCCTCGTCAGAAACTCGCTGCAATGACACACGCACTAGACAGAGGTGTTGGAGAGTTGATGGCGTACCTAAAAGAGAGTAACAAACTAGAAAATACATTAATATTCTTTTTGAGTGACAACGGAGGTGCTACGATCAACAACTCTAGCAATGACCCTTTGAAAGGCTTCAAAGGGAATAAGTTTGAAGGAGGGCACAGAGTTCCATTCCTTGTAGTATGGGATGGTAAAATAGCACCAAATACAACATTTAATGGACTATCTTCATCACTTGACATATATACCACAGCACTTGATGCCGCTGGAATATCGACAAAAGATGCCAAAAATAAATTGGATGGAGTAAGTCTCCTACCATACCTTGTAGATGGGAAAAATGGTGATCCACACAAAATACTCTTTTGGCGTAAGATGCACACCAAAGCTGCGCGTTACAACGACTATACTATTATAATGACTCAGGGCGTTGACACTGTACTATATGATCTTAAATCTGACCTTGCTCAATTTAATGATATTAGCAGTGACAATCCAAAGTTATTAAAAAAGATGATAAAGAGTATCGACAAGTGGGAAGAGGGATGTATTAAACCTCTTTGGATCGAGAATGGTTGGTCAAAAACTACAGATGGCATACACCGTCGCTTGATGGACAACTCTGTAAAGGTTGCGAAGGATCTACGCAAACCTCGCAAATAATTAGATAAAAAAAAGCCCTCCTTCACACCCATAGTTGTTATACAATAACGACAACGGATGTGAAGGAGGGCTTTTTTATGAACTATATATAACTAATTTATAATCTTAGATGTATACTTGTTCTTACTCAAGCACCACACAAAACCTAGAGATACAATAAATACAGCAATCGCTATAACCAAAATCTTCAAATATGGTGGAATATTCAAAATAGGATATAATATATCATATCCAACCTGTACGAAGAAGAAGTGACTAAGGAACACTCCAAAAGTAAGTCCCGCAGTACTTCGCATAATTTTAGACTCTTTGAATTTAATCTTTTGAATCACCATATACGTCGCAATAGTCATCATGAAGACATTTATTCCAGAGAAATACCATAGGATCTCAAGATATTCATAATTTCCAGGGTAAATTTCACCAACAGCAATGAATCCAAAGTAAGTAATTGCATAGCCAGCTATAAAGAGAGGTATCGCAGAAACTAGTGTCTGTTTCCAGCTCAACTCCACAGGATATTTTTTCAGGTAGTATGCAAGTACAGCATATCCAATAAATCCTGAGAAATAGTAGAACGTTCCATATGGGTTCCAAAAACAACCTCCAAGAATATCCATACTACCGTAGTTACCTTGGTAGCCAACTTCTGGTGCAAACATCTTAACGTATGGCAATACCATCGTTACTCCCCATATAAGGAGGAATACTTTAACCTCTTTCTTAGTAGCTTTGTTCAACCAAGCTCCAATAATTGGCAAAAATAGATATAACCCGATTAACATATATATATACCATAATGGTATTGTGTCGTAGGTAAAGTTGAAGACAAAAGTGTATAACTTTGTCAAAGTAGCCTCAAGAGAGAAGTTATCAAGCACTATGTTAGGATTTGCAGTCTCAAAGAACGCAAAATATCCGAAGAATAAAAATGGTGTAATAATAGACCACGCAATTAGAGGAACTACTAATTTTTTGATACGCTTAGAGTAAAACTCTGATGTACCCGTTGTTACTGGCAACAGAAGAAATCCTGAAATCATAGCAAAAAGAGGAACGCAAGGTCTCACGAAACTCCCCCAAGCAATAGCAGACATATAATCTCCTATATTGTTTGTAAACTGAGCGACGAATGGATCACAACAGTGAGCCACTACTACCATGAAACATGCTAGTACTCTAAGTACATCTATCCAAGCAATGTTTTTATTCATATTCAATACGTTTTAAATTGGTTAATAAGGTTATTTAGTAATTTATATAAAGTTCACTTAGTAAGAATACGATAATGTTACGCTTTTTTGCGCACCCTTACAATCATAATAATAGGCTCTTTTTCTCCATCAAACGGCACTTCGTGAAAACCATCAACACAGAAGCCATTTCGAAATGCTATATTAAAGATATCCTGCATTGAACGGTGGTAATAATTTTGTAGTACAGGTTGCCCTTCGATAGCTACACCTTTGTATGTCGAGGGCATAAAATACTCCTCATTAGGGTATGTAAAACATGGATGATGTGTAGAGAATACAAAACAGCCACCAACACAAAGAGTAGTAGAAAGAGCCTTGAATAGGGGTTCAATCTCCGAAATATCCATAATAGCCATATTTGCAACAGCTTTATTAAACTTACGTCCATTAGCTAGTTCTAATAACCGATCTAACTCCGTTGCATCACACTGCTGAAACTCGATACTATCTCCCGCTTTTTCTCTACGTTTTCGGGCAAGTTCAACCATCCTCTCGCTATAATCAAATGCTACAACTTTAGCACCCAATTGCGCAAGCTTCTCCGAAAAATTACCATTACCACACGCAATATCCAAGATCAGCTCTCCGCTCCTCACATCCAGCAGACTCTCTGTAAATGGACGTACTAGATCACAATGAAAGAAATTAGACTCATCTCCCATGTAATTATCCCAAAACTCAGCATTAGTCTCCCAAGCGTCTAAGCTCTCTTTATGTGTTTTAATCATAGATTTTGATGTTTTTTTCAGAAACGCAAAGATATTATTTTAAACTGGAAGAGCAAACCAAATCTCAACAATAAGATCCTATTGTAAATTTAATTTATATACATTGGTCTCATAAAGTTTGAATCCTAAAGATTTATATAATCCATTAGCGACAATTCGCTTGGGATTTGTAGTTAGAGACACCTTCTGAATCCCTTTGGCTCTAATATGATTAATTGCCATCTCAAGCATAGTACGTCCTAACCCTCGGCCACGATACAAATTATCTACAACAACATCTTCAATCCACGCCTTAGCTCCACTAGGCGTGTGATACTCTCCAATAGAGATCATCCCAATATAAGTATCATCTATGTCTATTAAGATGAGGAGCTGGGAGTTGGGTGAGTTGATTATTTTATTAATACAATCTTCCGATAGTGGTTGACATTCGGTAGAGAGTTGTTTCAGTAGTTTGTTTACAAAATCTACCACCTTGTTTTCGCATCTCTCAACCTCTATTAATCTCATAATTTTGTGTTTTTATTAATTTATTAAGTTGTAACGATAACATAAACTTGCCAAACGAAAAGTGACAGAATGATAATAGTACCATAAAACAAACTAGTACCTTCGCATACAATAGCTACATGAAGCGTATTAGCATCAATATGTCTTATGTTTTTTCAAATATAGAACCAACCTCCTTTTATCTCTGGTCTGCACACCTTCAACTAAGTTTCGATGAAACATATCCATGCAACTAGGCTCAAACCACAAAAAGCAGATATTAACACGCTATTCAGAAAAAGACACACCTACTCTACTCGGAGTAAATGCACCTCAAAAATAAGAGTTGAGTAGGGTTTAATTACACCCGATTGGCGAGATCCGTATCCCAAATTAAAGGAGATTGTAATCCCCTTTAATTTGG
>CAMRBL010000087.1 GCA_947040435.1 uncultured Rikenellaceae bacterium | reverse complement strand
ATGACTATGGCGGGATCTCGCATCGAAAGTATCCCTGCTGACCATTTTAACCACTGCGTTACAGTAGTTAAGACGGATGAGGGTGTATATATACCTCTTGATCCGACATGGGTTCCATTCAATCGAGAGTTGTGGAGTAGTGCCGAGCAGCAACAAAACTACCTACCAGGTACTCCAGAGCCATCGGGGTTATGTTTAACACCGATCTCTGCTCCTGAGAATCATTATTTCCGCCTTAACTCTACCTCTTCTCTTAAAGATGATGGTACGCTAGTCGGAGTTGTTACAGTGGAGGCTGAAGGGCAATCAGATGCAACGGTTCGCAGACCATTTACAACGGGTTATCGCAGCCTATGGAGAAGTGCTATGGAGACAGAGTTGATGAATGTTTCGCCTGAAGCGAAGCTTATTAGTGTTGATTATGGGAAGGATCCACAGGATTATCAGAAGAGAGCTATCGAGATTACGTTTAAATATGAGATCCCAAACTATGCTATCATTGGTGATGATGAGATGATATTCAAGCCATTTACAATGAGTGGTCTCTATAATTCGGTGCGTTCATATCTACATGTAAATACTAACGTCGAGAGCAAAAAGTATAGCTTCAAGGATGCATGTTCTCGTCTAGTCGAGCTGAAAGAGGAGATAACTCTACCTAGTGGTTACACTCTAGTTCAGAAGGATAAATCGGCAAACCATACTAGTGGTGCAGCAGATTTCTCTGGGTCAATAGATATGCAGGGAGATAAAATTGTGATGACTCAAACTCTAGCTCTTAAAAAGAGAGTCTATGATGCAGCGGATTGGGATGGATACCGCAAAGCAGTAGATAGTCATAAAAGTTTTGGTGAAGAGCTTGTAATTAAGAAATAATAAGGTATTTGAAGATGAAAAAATTAATATATATAAAGACGTTATTAATAGTATGTCTACTAGTTGTAACGCTACCGTTGCACGCAACAAATGAAGCGGAGTATAAGCAGATAAAAAAAACGTATACAATAAATGAAGATGGCAGTTACTCGTTAAGGGTATGTAAAGAGATTAAACTACTTACACATAAGGCATTTAATGATATTTATGGTGAGTCATTTATAATATACAACCCAAAGAGACAGAGTGTAAAGATAAACGATAGCTACACAACGCAAGCAGATGGGACAGTGATTAAAACTCCAACAAATGCGTTTAATGAGGTTTTGCCATTTTCGGCGGCAAGTGCCCCTGCGTTCAACCACCTAAGGGAGCTAGTTGTTACTCATACGGGGTTAGAGTTGGGTGCTACAATATATTTGGATTACACCCTAACGACTACACCTGCGGATAAGTCAACAGCATATTTTGATATTAGTGAGCAGATAACAGAAAGTTCTCCTGTAAAGGAGTATACGATCTCTATCACTGCTCCAAGTACTACATATCTAGGCTATGAACTTCTTAATAGCAGGGTAAAGCCAAAGGTTAGTGGAAACACAATACAATGGATTTTTAGAAACTTACCTGCTGCTGCAATAGAGTCGTATAAGTCTCAAAATGGAGATGCGCCACGCCTTATCGCAACAACACTTGAAGCTAATTCAGTAGCGGAGAGATATAGTAAAATTGCAGATATAAAGTACGAAAGTTTAGCTAATACTCTTACCGCCGATATTAAATCTGAGGATAAGAAGCTTGAGACGTTAGTAAATTATGTCGTAAGAGGAACAAACCTAAGTCCTCTACCGTTTAGTTATCAAGATAATACGGAGCGTTGTTTAAAGCTAGTATCTACAAGTGGCTACGCTACAAAGATGGAGAAAGCTGTGCTTTTAAACTCTCTGCTTAATTCGGTTG
Organism: uncultured Rikenellaceae bacterium; assembly: GCA_947040435.1. Classification (GTDB taxonomy): domain Bacteria; phylum Bacteroidota; class Bacteroidia; order Bacteroidales; family Rikenellaceae; genus CAMQVY01. The sequence continues at coordinate 4,634 of CAMRBL010000087.1, read as the reverse complement.
GGGTCTCTTCGGAGTTTGTATTCATCTACCCAAACACTATTGATAGCTCAATGTTAACTTATAGTGCACTTAAAGGTGTTTTACTAAAAGTTGGGGACGTCTATTATAGCACATCTTCGACAACTCCAGTAGATTTGAGTGTAAGGTCTGCTTTTGACTCTTACTACACTATCCAAGGGGGAGAGTTTGAAAAGTTAGATGTTGAGCCATCTAAACAAGTTGTAAAAAATTATACAGACAGCATTTCAAGTACGGCGAATGACAATAGTGGTTATATAACATATACGCCTAAAGATATTAATCGCGGTGTTGTTAGATCGTGGAACATGAATAAATTACCTACTGTACGTACGTCAACATTAGAACTACCGTCGCAAGCTAATGAGAGCAGTGTTTGGAATATAGAGCTTAAAGATGGAGTTACTCTCCAGACACCACTAATGAATATTAGCTTAGAGGAGGATTTCGGATCACTATCGATAAATTTAACTCAAGAGGGAAATATAGTCACTTTAAAGCGTGAAATAAGTTTCAAAAAGCAATCGATTACGCCCTCTGAGTATAAAAAGTTTAGAAATTTTATAATGCAGTGGGGAAGTAAAAAGGGTTCTGTATTGTTGTTTGAGAAGTAATGATGAGATTTAGAAACTTGATGTCTCTAAACAAAGATTTCAGATTATAGTGCCGTAGATAAGATATATAAACATAATAATTAAGAAATAACTTAAAATGAAAAAGAACATATTACTAGTACTAAGCTCTACTGTGGTGACGCTACCTGTTATTGCACAGCAAGCGGAGCAAAAAACACCAAATATTATCTATATCATGGCTGATGACTTAGGTATGGGTGATTTAGGTTGCTATGGTCAAAAGATAATTAAAACTCCAGCTATTGATAATTTAGCGAATCAGGGAATGATGTTCTCTTCACATTATAGTGGTTCTACAGTAAGTGCACCATCCCGTTGTGTGCTAATTACAGGAAAGCATAGTGGTAATGCACCTATTAGAGGTAATGCAGGAGTTAGCCTTAAAAATGGCGAATCATATGACAGTCCACTACCTGCAAATGAGGTAACTATTGCAGAGGCGATAAAAGAAAGGGGTTATACTTCGGCTGTTATTGGTAAATGGGGCATGGGTGCTCCTAAGAGTGAGGGACACCCTCTAGTTCAAGGATTCGACTATTTCTATGGGTACTTGAGTCAATTAAATGCTCATAGTTACTACCCTGAATTTCTTTGGGAGAACAATAAAAAAGTTAAGCTTGGCAAAAAAGAGTATACGCACGATCTTATTATGGATAAAGCTCTAGACTTTATTGCAGATAATAGTGCTAAACCCTTCTTTCTATACTTAACTCCAACTATACCTCATGCAGAGTTGATAGTTCCTGATGGAGAGCTAGGGAGATATGAAAATATGTTCAAAGAAAAAAACTATAAAGGAGGTCATTATGCTAGATGCGAGAAACCACTTGCAACATTTGCTGCCATGGTGACACGTCTTGATAGTGATGTTCAGCGTATTATGGATCTTCTTAAAGAGAAGGGGATTGACGACAATACGATTGTTATATTCACATCGGATAATGGTACGCACGTAGAGGGAGGACACACTAACTTCTTTAATAGTTCAGCGGGGTACAGAGGTGCAAAGCGAGATCTTTATGAGGGTGGTGTACGCACTCCATACATTGTAAATTGGAAAGGTGTAATAGAACCAGGTAGTTATACAAACCATGTATCGGCATTTTGGGATTTTCTTCCTACTGTGTGTGATATAACTGGCTCGGCAACACCTCATGGAGTAGATGGTATCTCATTCCTTCCGACACTAACAAATAGAGGAGAGCAGGCAAAGCATGACTATCTTTACTTTGAATTTCACGAAGAGGGAGGAAAACAATCTATTTTAAAGGATGGTTGGAAATTAATTCGCCTACAAGCTAAAAATAAGAGTAAAACAAGATATGAACTCTATAATCTAAACCAAGATGTAGCGGAACGTTTTAATCTATCTGCGAAATACCCAGAGAAGGTCGCTGAGTATATGAAGATTATGGATAACGCCCGTACCCCTAGTAATAAAGGTTATTTTAATTTTTAAGAGTTAATATAGACTTTTTTGTAATATTCAAAGCACCCCTGTCATAACTACTATGGCAGGGGTGCTTTTATACAATTGACTTTGATATATCTCTTATTCTGATTCTTATTATCGAGGCTATATCTATTTTAAGTCGTCGTTTAATTTGTTTAATAGCACTTCAAGAGCGTCTAGATTTGGAATCAATATCTCTCTAGATTTATTACCGACTTGACTACCCACAACCCCCGCATTTTCTAGCTGGGCTACGATTCTAATCGCTCTGTGAAGTCCAATTTTATAGTTGCGCTGTATTGCGGATAGAGAGCATTGTTGATTCGTGACAAAATACCTCGCAACTTCATCAAAAAGAGTATCTTTTTTGTTGATAGCTGTTCTCTTCTTACCTTGCTCTGCTTTATTTATTTTGAACTCATCAAGAGAGTACACGCTGCCAAGCTTATCCTGCTTTCGGATGAACTCTGTTATCCTCTCAATTTCATTAACCTCTATAACGGGAGCCTGAACACGTGTTACGACACCATGTGCAGAAACTAGCATATCTCCTTGCTCATCAAGCTTCGTTGCTCCGTTAGTCCCTAGTAGTATTTCAGACTCCTCAGAGTTTGTAACATGCAGTAGTATTCGTACAGGGAAATGTGATTTTACAGACTCCGTAATTATCTCTTTAGAGATGTTTTGTGTTGCAATAATAACGTGAATGCCATTGGTCTGGGATAGCCTCACTAAACGTAATAATGGAGCATAAAACTCTTTGCCCTTAGATGTAAATAACTCCGCAAACTCATCTATAACAACAACAATATGTGGCAATGTGCGCTGCACGTCATTTGGAGCTAAAATATCATTATTGAACTTTGCGTTATACTCCGTAATATTTTTAACGTTAGCAGTTTTAAATAACTTGTATCGTTTATCCATCTCTGTGTTTAGAGAGTCGAGAGTATTAATTGCTTGCTGATTATCTGTTATTATAGCTTGGTCATCTCGCTCTATTTTAGCTAGGAAGTGCTTCTCTAATGGTGAGTAGAGAGGTAATTCAGATCCCGTTTGGTCTATCAATACAAACTTCAACTCGGATGGCTTTTTTTTGTATAACAGAGAGGTTATTATTGTATTAATAACCATTGACTTACCCTCTCCCCTTGCCCCCGCAATAAGTAGGTGAGATGCTTTTTCTAGGTCGAGGATATAGTTTTTACTGTTAATCGTGCGCCCCAATACAATAGGGAGCTCTGCAACGCTATCTCTAAAAGAGAAAGATGTAACCAATTTGCGCATAGAGACTATCTCGTTACTTCTGGTCGGAGTCTCATCTTCAGTTCCTTCTTCAGTTCCTTCCTCAGTGCGCTCGTTGAGTAGTTCGGGAGTAGGCACGATGTAATCTGGAGTAACCAACTTTGGCTTATCAATAACCTTGATCTTCTTTGCCACTGCTATGTTGTTGAAAATAGAGTTTTTAGCTGCTTTACGTTTTCTTAGAATCTCTCTTAGTATAAGAGCTACGAACACTAGCGTTGCTACTATCAATACTAATATTACGATAAAAATGGTGTTTTTCATATATTGTTTTCTTAAATTTTGACTTTGAGTATCTCACTCCAGTCGGTTGTGTAATTAGGTGAAATATGGCTGCAATTACTCACAAGGTTGCCTGCCGTATGAGATCCGATCTGTATTGTTGACTCCCCAAAACAGGAGTTCAGTGAGTCAATAGATCGCATTAAATTTGAGTGTTTACTTCTGTCTATCTCGTCAAACATTGCGCTCTGAACGGATGTCTTAGGTATTAGGTTTGCTACCGCAATTCCCGCTCTCTTGTATCCGTATCCCGCAATGTACATCTTTTTGAGTGACGAAGAGACAATTTTTATAATTTCAAGAGTGCTGTCTGATGGAACACTAAGTTTTACTTGGTGGCTCTCATACCGTTGAGGATCATCCTCTCGATGTTTGTTCGTGTATATAAAGGTTGTTATCTGACTAGCACAACTACCTTGTTTTCGCAGTTTTTCAGATATTGTGCTCGCAAATAGAGTCAATACAGAGTTTAGCTCCTCAATTGTATGCATCTCTTTAGCAAAAGTTCGAGAGATACTAATTGACTGCTTATTAGATAGGGTAGAGTCGAATTCAATGCAAGGGGTGCCACGTAACTCATCCCAAGTCCTTAGCCCTGATATTCCGATCCTTGAGCGTACCCAAGTAGAGGTTCGTTGAGTGAAGTCGTATGCCGTGTACACTCCTGCGTCATTCAGTGTTTTTGAATACTTACGCCCGATACCCCAAACCTCACCAATTAATAGTGTACGCAGAACCTTCTCAATATCCTCACTGCGGTACATTAAACATGCACCATTTAGTTTAGGGTATTTTTTACATAATTGACTCGCTATTTTTGCAAGTGTTTTTGTTGGGGCAATCCCGATACTAACGGGAACACCAGTATTGCGTCTTATAATTTGAGCTATTTTGACACCTTGCTCTTGTAGTGACTCTGTTTTGTAGCCAGAGAAGTCAAT
>CAMRBL010000086.1 GCA_947040435.1 uncultured Rikenellaceae bacterium | reverse complement strand
CAAAATGAGATTTTGTCTTTACTTTATCGAAAATGCGTTCAATTAATCCATTTTCATCAATAATGAAAGTTGTTCTTTTAATTCCTAAAAACTCTTTACCCATAAATTTCTTTGGTCCCCAAACTCCATATGCAGAGGACATTACATTATCCTCGTCTGTTAAAAGGGTAAAGTTTAAGTTTTGTTTCTTTATAAATCCTTGATGTGATTTTGCATTATTAGGACTTACTCCTATAATAGTAAAGCCCATGCTCTCAAGCTCGCTCTTACCATCTCTAAGACTACAAGCCTGAGCAGTACATCCTGGAGTATTATCTCTAGGATAGAAGTATAAAATTATTTTGTTACCCTTTAGTTCTTCAAGAGTAACGACAGTCCCATCTTGATCTTTTTCACTAAATTCAGGGGCATTATCTCCAATTTTCAGCATAATCTACATCTAATAAAGTATTATATCTGTAAATGTACAAAAAATTACATTACATTCAACATAAAAAACAAAGTTTTCCAAAAAAAAACGAATATAAGTGTTTACACAACTCACTCATCTATCATTTTTTTTTGGAAAACATCAATTTATATAAAATCTATTTTGCAAGAAGCTTTCTTTCAATATCTTCAAATTGCTGCTTGAATGCCTTATCGTTTTCAATAAAATTCGCAACTGTTTTATGCGCATGCAGTACAGTAGCATGATTTTTACCACCAATAGTAGAACCAATTAGTGCTAATGAAGCTTTAGTATGCTTCTTACTTAAGTACATTGCAATCTGTCTTGCTTGTGCAATATCCCTCGTTCTAGTTGGAGAATTAAGTTTTTCAAGAGTAATACTAAAGTGCTCACATACAACCTCTTGAATACGCTCTATTGTGATCTCTTGTTGAGTGTATTTTACATATACTTTAAGAACCTCTTTTGCCAAAGCAATTGTTATTTTCTTATTCAGAAAATTTGCATGTGCAACCAACGAAGACAATGCACCCTCTATCTCTCTAATATTAGCACTAATATTATTAGCAAGAAACTCCACAACTTCCTTAGATAACTCTGTTTTTAACTTAGCTGCTTTATTTGTAATGATCTTTATTTTTGTCTCAAAATCAGGCTGCACCAACTCCGCAGTAAGCCCCCACTTAAATCTAGTCAACAGTCGTTCATTCATATCCTTCAACTCAACAGGAGGCTTGTCCGACGTTAAAATAAGCTGCTTACCCGATAGATGAAGGTGATTGAAGATATTAAAAAGTGCATCTTGCGTCTTCTTCTTCCCAGACAGCTCTTGAATATCGTCAATTATAAGCACGTCTATCATCTGATAAAACTGAATAAAGTCATTATACTCACTATTAAGCATAGCACTAGTAAATTGCGCCTGAAACTTACTCATAGATACGTATAACACCTGCATTCCTGGATGTCTTTGTTTAACTTCCATACCAATAGCTTGAATGATATGAGTCTTTCCTAGACCTGAATTTCCGAATATATAGAGTGGATTGAAAGCTGTCTTACCTGGTGTAACTGCGATAGCATAACCCGCAGACCGCGCTAGTCTATTACACTCCCCCTCTATGTGAGTCCCAAATGTATAGTTAAAATTTAATTGTGAGTCAACAATTGGTCTTCGAACACCTGGAATTATAAAAGGATTTTTTATATTTGCAGTATCTGTCTGTGCGACAAATTTATTTATCGCACCATTGTCAGTAGTTTGAGAAACAGTTGCAGAACTTACAGTTTGAGTTACTCTAGGTGTAATATATCGCAAACGAGTTTGAGCACCAAACATTTGGTGCAGAATAGGCTTTAAAAACGATAGACAATTCCCTTCGATATGACGAACATAATTTTCGTTTGGAACTCTAAGTTGCAGTGTTGTACCATCATAGCCAATGGCAACAAGCGGTTTAAACCACTTGATAAACTCCTCCTCGGATGTTTGCTCTTTTATGCTGGATAGGCAATCTTGCCATACATTACTATATGCCTGTACTGTGGTGTTCATCTTCGATTTGATAGTATAAAAAAAACTAGATATAATTATTGTTAACTTGACGATACAAAATTGTGAATAAATTTATTAAAAATAATATATTTAACGCTTGTTTTTTACGAATTAATTTTTATGTAAAAGTAAAGTATATTTCATATATATCTTTTAAGGAATTGATTATAGAAAATTTCAAAAAAAACACTATTTTTGCATATAATTTTTTTAGTAGTATAATTCAATTAAACATAAGATTAACCAATACAAACAATGGCAAATACTTTGGAGACACAAATAATGGAAAGAGCTGAGATCTGGCTTAACGGAGCTTATGATGATGCGACTAAAAAAGAGGTTCAAAACCTAATTGACAACAATAAAAAGGAACTTGAGGATAGTTTCTATAAAAACCTAGGTTTTGGCACAGGTGGACTACGAGGAATAATGGGCGTGGGTAGCAACCGCATGAACGTATATACTGTAGGCATGGCTACTCAAGGACTTGCCAACTATATTAAACTAAACTTTACTGACGAGCAGATCAAAGTTGCAATTGCATATGACTCTCGTAATAATAGTAAATTATTTGCAGATAGAGTTGCAGATATTTTCGCTTCAAATGGATTTATTGTCTATCTTTTTGATGACCTACGTCCAACTCCAGAGTTGAGCTTTGCAATTAGAGAGCTTAATTGCCACAGTGGTGTCGTTATTACTGCATCCCACAACCCGAAAGAGTACAACGGATATAAAGCGTATTGGAATGATGGAGCGCAAGTTACAGCACCTCATGATACAAATATAATAGATGAAGTTGCTAAAATATCATCTATAGACCAAATCTTAACAGGTAAGAACAGCGAGAACATATCTATATTAGATGAAAAGTTTGATAAAATATACCTTGATAGAATAAAAAACAAAGTTAGTCTATCTCCAGCTGAAGTTGCACAATTTAGTGACATGAAGATCGTATACACCCCTATACATGGTACTGGAGTTAAACTTGTTCCTGACTCACTCAGAAATTTTGGATTTACTAATATAATAACAGTGCCAGAGCAGTGTATTATAGATGGAAACTTCCCAACAGTAGCATCTCCAAACCCTGAAGAGAGATCGACTATGAAGATGGCGATTGAACTAGCAACTAAAGAGGGGGCAGAGCTAGTTATGGCAACTGATCCTGATGCAGATCGTATTGGTATAGCGATAAGAGACAACAATGGCGAATACGTACTTCTAAATGGAAATCAAACTTGCGTCTTATTAACATACTACCTATGTCGTAGATGGAGTGATTTGGGTAAAATTAATGGAAATCAATATATCATCAAAACAATTGTTACTTCTGAAATGATTGCTGAGATTGCTAAGGCTTTCAATATTGAGTACTATGATTGCCTTACTGGATTTAAGTATATTGCCGAAATCATTCGTAATAACGAAGGTACTGCAAAAGAGTATATCGGTGGCGGTGAGGAGAGCTTCGGATTTCTTCCTGGAGACTTCGTTAGAGACAAAGACGGTGTTAGCTCTTGTTCATTAGTTGCGGAGGCTGCTGCATGGGCAAAAAGCAATAACACAACACTATTTGACCTACTCAAAGAGTTATATGTAGAGTTCGGTTTTTTCAAAGAGGGATTAGTCTCTGTCGTAAAAAAAGGTAAGGATGGACAAGAAGAGATAGCTGAAATGATGCTTCAGTATAGAGCAAATCCACCTAAAACTATATGCGGATCAGATGTAGTTACAATAAAAGACTACCAGAGTGGAGAAGTTTTAGATGTTAAAAATGGCAACAAAACTTCAATGGAGATAGAGACATCTAATGTGCTTCAATTCATAACATTAGACGGTACAATCATATCTGTACGACCATCTGGAACAGAGCCTAAAATAAAGTTCTATTTTGGAGTTCGTACATCATTAACATCTATTGAAAAGTTTGATGAACAGAATGCTGTATTAGATTCTAAAATTGAGCAAATGAAAAAGGAGTTAAATCTAGTATAAGAGAAGTTGTCTATACAGATGAGTTATTAAATAAGTCGTGCTGCCCTATTCGAGCAGCACGACTTATTTATATAAAATTATAGAGATATAAAAAAAAACATATCTATATTATATTGTGCTTACTTATATATCTTAGGCTCAACTTTACCCTCTAACACAAATAGAGCGTTGAATGCTAATGCCTCTAATTCATTCTCTCCTGGCTTAATTACAATTGGTGCAATATAATTTACTTTCTCAAGCATATACTCACATACTAATGGATTATTTGCCACTCCTCCAGTTAATATAATAGCATCAACCCTACCCTCTAGCGCAACGAACATTGCACCAATACTCTTACATACATTATAAGAGAATGCATCAAGAATCAACTTAGCGTATTTATCACCACCTTGTATCAATGTCGTTAAGTCTCTCGAATCATTCGTTCCAATAAGAGATAAAAATCCACCATTACCACACAGCAACTTATTTATCTCATCATGCGTATATTTCCCACTAAAGCATAGTTCAACAAGTTGACCAGCAGGTATAGAACCTGCACGTTCAGGGGAAAATGGACCATCTCCATTTAATGCATTATTTACATCTATAATTTGCCCCTTATGATGAGCCCCAACAGAGACCCCACCACCCATATGTGCAACAATTAGATTTAAATCTTCGTACTCTCTACCAATCTCTTCTGCATACTGCCTAGATATAGCTTTTTGATTGAGGGCATGAAATATTGAACGACGTTCAATTCCTTTTATACCAGTAACCTTAGCAACATCACACATCTCATCAACAACGACAGGGTCAGCGATATACGCTTTTACTCCGATACTCTTTGCAATATCGTCTGCGATTAAACCGCCAAGATTTGAAGCGTGTTCTCCCTTATCGCAACTTAGTAAATCGGCCTTTAAGGCCTCATTAACTTCATATACCCCTGAAGGTATAGATTTAATCAAACCACCTCTACCGATTACGACATCGAGCGAATTCAACTCAATTCCAGCCTCTTTAACTGCATTTATAATAATCTCTTTTCGAAAGTCAAATTGATCTATTATAGTCGGAAACTTACTAAGCCCATTTATGCAGTGTCTTAATGTTAACTCTAATAAAAGTTCTCTGTTTTTAAAAACAGCCACTTTTGTGGATGTAGATCCTGGGTTTATTGTTAATATATTGTAGTCCTTCATTTTGTCTATTTTCATTTTTCTATTTTGCAGATAGCACCGCCAAAGCGATTGAGTATAATTTTGATTTTCGACTATCTCCTCTAGATGTTAACACACAAGGCACTTTAGTTCCTACAACCATTGCTGCTAGTTCTGCACGACATAGTTGTGTTGCGGCTTTAAAAAATACATTTGCTGCATCTATATTAGGGAACAACAATGCATCTGCATCTCCTGCAACAGAGCTCTTTAATCCTTTAATTTTGGCTATCTCAGGGTTTAACGCAACATCTAATGCCAATGGACCATCAATTTGAATATTACCTAATTGACCTCTATCACCCATTTTTGAAATAATAGCTGCATCTGTACTAGATTGTATCCCTGCTAATAATTGTTCACTAGGTGCAATACAAGCAATCTTAGGAGTAGAAATCCCTAAACTATTTGCAGTTTTTGTTAGATACTTAACAATAGCAACCTTTTGATTCATCTCTGGGTATGGAATAATAGCGACATCGGATACTATGAGAAGTTTATTATATGTTGGAATCTGAAAGACAACTACATGACTAAGAACACCTTTTGGTGGAAGTAGCCCATGTTCCTTAGAGAGAATACCCCTCATGTAGACATCTGTACTCACAAGACCTTTCATCAATATATCTCCATCACCTTGACTAACTAACTTTACAGCCTCCTTCACGCACTCTACATCTGAATCCTGCGCAATTATAGTAAATTGGTTAATGTCTATACCCTGCTCTGCGCATATCTCCGCAATCTTCTCAGGGTTACCCAACAGTGTTGCCTCGACAAGTCCCGCTTCACAAGCATCATTAACAGCCTCCAAAGTGTGACTATCTTGAGCATATGCAACAACTAAGCGCTTCTTGCCCTTAGATTTTGCTGCAACAATAATATCATCTAATTTTTTTATCATAATCATATATTTATATCAATTTCCATGCTATATTCCATAAACCAAACTATTCATACTTAGGAATATTCGTTCTATTGTGTATTGCATGTGCAATAGTTAAGTCGTCAGAGAATTCAAGTTCATCTCCGAAACCAATACCTCTTGCTATTGTTGAAAGTTTAATGTCGGGAAATATTTCAAGTCGACGTGTTATATAAAATTGAGTCGTTTCGCCCTCAATACTTGTACTAAGAGCTAGAATAACCTCCTTTATATCTTTACTTTGGATATTACTTAGCAATAAATCAACCTTTAAATCGGATGGACCTGTCCCCTGCATTGGCGATATAACTCCACCCAGCACATGATACAACCCTTTGTATTGATTTGTTTTCTCTATTGACATCACATCTCCAATGTGCTCTACGACACAAACAATAGACCTATCTCGACTATTATCTTCACATATTGGACATAACTCTGAGTCAGACAGATTATTACAACAGCTACAATATCGTATGTTATTTCTGAATCGACTTATTGAATCCGTTATCGTATTTACTTGTTGAACATCCATACGTAACATATGGATAGATAGTCTAAGTGCAGAGATCGGAAGAGCACACGTCTGAACTCCAGTCACTCCGGAGAATCT
>CAMRBL010000085.1 GCA_947040435.1 uncultured Rikenellaceae bacterium | reverse complement strand
ACCAATTTTTATTCTACAATTCCTAATTTATTTGTACTTATATTTATACTATTTATTAACTACTTGACTGTAAGCAGTCAAAATGTTATTAATATGATTGAAGTGATCTAATTTAAGAACGAGATCGTCTATGCAACTCTGAATATACTCCAAAAAGGGCGATGAACACCCCAACAAATAGTAATACATGAGGTAGTGAGAACATATCAACGAAAGGAACATACACTAATCCACCTAGCGGACACATCCCAGCCAGAGCCATCGTAAAGAAACTCATGACCCTTCCACGCTTTGAGTCGTCAACAACTGTTTGGATTAGGATATTACTTGTAGCCAAAGATCCTATCATTGCAAACCCCAAAGGGAATGCAGCAATACATACTAATATAAGGTTAGATGTAGTAGCCATCACAACAATAGACATTCCCATGATTACTGCCATCGCAGTCAACATCTTCTCAAGGTTATCTATATTCTTCATAGATGCCAAGTATAATGCAGCAGTTACAGACCCTGCGCCAACTGCTGAGTTAAAGTATCCATACATTGCGGCATTGCCACCATATATATCTTTTATCAATGCTGGCAGAATACTCATTATGGGCATCACGACAAAACTTACCACTGCAGTAAATATCAACACTGCTCTAATAGTAATACTCTCTTTTATATATATAAAGCCCTCCTTCATTGTCAGTAATATTGGGAGTGTATTAATTGATGGTTTAAACGGTCTTAATTTAAGACTCATCAAAGAGACCAAAACGGCAATATAACTTAGTCCATTAATTAAGAAACAATACCCCTCACCAACCGTCCCTGCAAGCAGCCCTCCGATAGTTGGCCCAATAAATCTAGCCGTATTGATGGTAACAGAATTTAGTGCGATTGCATTGGACATATATCGCTTAGGTACAAGTGTAGAGTAGAACGATTGTCTAAATGGTGCATCAATAGCACTGATTATCCCACTAAAGCCACCTATGCATATTAGTATCCAAGCATCCGATGCCTCGGCAATATAACCAGATAGAACAAGAAATGACAATACCAATGCTTGAATCATGTATAGTGACTGAGTCGAGAGTAGAACTTTATACCGATCAACCCGATCACTATAAGCACCTGCAAATGGTGTTATAATAAGTGTAGGGAGCTGATTGACCAATGCAACAACAGCCAATAGTACAATAGAACCTGTTATTTCATATGTTAACCAACTAAGAGCAACCTGCTGTATCCACGTTCCACATAACGAAATTATCTGTCCCAGAAAATAGCGTTTAAAATTTCTAGAAGATAATGATGTAAAAATATTTAATAACCCCTTTATACCCGAATGGTTTGAGACTCTACGCATAACAACTTAATATATACACATATTATAAAAACTGTTTAAAATAGCAACAACCCCAATGGAGAGAACAATCTCTTCATCATTGGGGTTGTTTATTATTTGCAATAACCACACCTACTCTTTATCAGATAGCTCCTCGATAGCTCTATTCATGGCATCATCAATCTTATATAAGTTCGAATAGAAACCTGCATCTTCTATCTTACTATTTCTACCTATGTAAGCTCTAATATATGTCTCCATAAGATTGCGAGATTTTTCAATCTGCTTATAGTTTGGCTCTACTCCATTTTTCTGAGCGAACGTCACGAAATTATCTAACAACTTTTTATCCGAGTCAAGCAATTCGTTCAACTCCGTAACACTGGCAATATTATTTAATGCATCTCTATGTTTATCTGAGTAGTCAAGTGTATACCTATATAATATGTTACGTCCAGTTACTTCACGAAAATACTTTGTCACTTCAACCGTAGTTGTATCTAGTGGAATAAATATATCAGGCATTATACCCCCACCGCCATATACAACTTTACCTTTAGGTGTAATGAATTTCAAACTATCATCAAATTTTATACTATCAGAAACGAAAAACTCTGAGTGTTTATATCGACTTAAAATATCGTTATTATATGCATCACTGTCCCCATTATCATAAGACTTCTGAATAGACCTACCTGTTGGGGTATAATATTTTGCAACGGTTAATCTCACCGACGAACCATCATAATAAGGAATTGCTTGCTGGACAAGACCTTTTCCGAAGCTACGTCTACCAATAATTATTCCTCTATCATTGTCTTGAATTGCACCTGCAAGAATTTCGCTAGAAGAGGCACTAAATTCATCAATCAGAATTACCAGCTCTATGTCTGAGCACTTACCATGACCATCGCTATACTCTTTTGCGACTACACTTTGTTTATTTTTTGTATATACTATAAGTCTATCTTTAGGGAGAAACTCATTAGCAATACTAATTGCTTGGTCTAAAAACCCACCACCATTACCTCTCAAGTCAAAGATAAGAGACTCCATTCCCTGCTCTTTCAACTCCTTAAATGCTTTTATAAGTTCAGTATACGATTTTCTTGAAAATGCAGAGAGTTTCACGACTCCAATTTTAGGAGCAATCATAAATGCAGCGTCCAAGCTCTTTATTGGAATCACTCCACGCTCAACACTAATCGGAACAAGTTCACTCAAGCCCTGTCTCTCGAGACTAAGATTAACAGTTGTACCTCTCTTACCGCGCAACATTTTAACTACATTATTTTGATCTATCTTCTTTCCTACAACCGTAGAGTCATTAATCTTAATTATTCTATCTCCATTATTGAGTCCTGCTTTTTCACTCGGACCACCTGGGACCACTTGAATAACAACAATAGTATCCGTAGTCATGTTAAACACGACACCAATACCATCAAACTCACCATCAAGAGTCTCATTTGCTTGTTGCATATTTTTTGCGGGTATATATATAGAGTGTGGATCCAACTCCTTTAAAATTAGAGGAAGTATCTTCTCTGCAATAGAGTCACGATTGACAGGATCAACATAGAATCTATCAATCAGCGTCATTGTATAACTAATCTTATCTCTAAAATCGACTTTGGGCATTGAAGAAGAAGAGATACCATTAACCGCCCCACTATTTCTACTACCAATCATTATTCCAAGTAATACACCCATTGCAACAAGAGATGAAATAATTAGAGGTATCCAGACTTTTTTCAAACTATTTTTATACATATTTAGGTTTCATTAACTCCGACAACTAGGTCGAGTTCTATTTATTCGTGAATTTATAAGACAAAGCTATGGTAAGTGATGAGTAATACGCTACAATTGTTTTTTTAGGAGTCACAGCTAAGTTATCATAGTACATCTCCAAATAGAACGAAGTAGATAGAAATCTTGTTATATCGAGATCTAACGTATTTTTCCAACGTGCAGTATATGTCTCATCCCAATCAGTAAATGCATATACCTCTGATCTATATCTAAGTTTATTTTTTGCGAATTTAGTATCAACTCCTATATTTAAAGAGCTACCGAGACTTGTTTTACTATGTTTTCCCTTCTCTACCCCATGCCTTCCTTGATTTGATAGTGTATCACTCGATACAACGAGTATCCTTCCTGCAATAGGAGATATCGTTACTGCAATAGCTGTTCCGGGAAGTTTTCCATATTTCAAACCCCCTGCAACATCGATAGTAGCTGGAGACATAAACTTTGACACCATTCTATCATCTGTACGAGAAGCATAACTTTTTGTAAATTGACTTCGGAAGTTTGAACTCAATGCATAAGACCACTGTCCCTTAATTTGCCATGTTGTTTGGGTATTAAGGTTAAGTATATCTAAATTTTTGAACACATCACCATCGACAGAGTTGAGTCCATATTTTGAATCAAAAGAGTATTCAACTGAGAATGGGGCATTAGTGTATACGTGTTTAAAGTATAAGTGAACGAATCCAGTGAACGAGTTAACATCTCCCTCTTTCCAATATTCAGCTTGTATTGGATTAATACTAAGTTTCGGAATAAACTCTATATAATTTCGATCTTTTCTCAACTGACGTCTTTCAGCCAGACTCTTTGCGGGACTAAAATAGTCATTTGTAATCTCAATTCTATTAATAGAATCTATACCCTTAGGTTTATACTGTTTTGATTTATCTTTTGCTATTGTGAATTGAGAAAATGACTCTGTTGCGAAGCAGACCATCGGAATTAACAATAATATAGTTCTTAATATATTCATAATTTATACACATTATAGGTTTACAGTAGATCAACTCTAATGTTGCATACAAATATAGTGCAAAAAAGTTGTACTAAGAAACAGTTTATATTTTATTATCATGTCTAGCCCAACTCATACAATAAAACGTCAGGTTACATGAAGTTAAAATGAAGTTAGTTGATAATATTAGCATATTTACGAGTAAATTTCATATTTTTGCACTCTATTAAAATAAAAGACACTCTACATATGAAATATTTTGGGGCACACGTAAGCGCATCAGGAGGAGTTGAGAACGCACCTATAAATGCACATAACATAGGGGCACAATCATTTGCTCTATTTACAAAGAATCAACGTCAATGGGCAGCAGCACCACTGACTAAAAAATCAATTGATCTATTTAAGAGCAGGTGTGAGGAGTTCGGCTACACTCCGAAACAGATACTTCCGCATGATAGTTACCTTATTAACTTAGGTCACCACGATATGGAGGCTCTTACTAAATCTCGTACAGCATTTTTCGATGAGATGACAAGATGTGAGCAATTGGGGTTAGATAGATTAAACTTTCACCCAGGCAGCCACCTAAACAAGATTTCAATCGAAGGGTCTCTCGATTTAATTGCTGAATCCATCAATATGGCACACAGCAAAACCTCTTCAGTAAGTGCAGTTATTGAGAACACAGCGGGGCAAGGAACAAATCTTGGATATAAATTTGAGCACTTAGCTTATATTATTGACAAGGTAGAGGATAAAAGTCGTGTAGGAATATGTATCGACACATGCCATACATTTGCAGCGGGATATGACCTAGTAACAAACCAAGCGTGTGAAGCTACGTTCAAAGAGCTTGATAATATTGTAGGTTTAAAATATCTTATGGGTATGCATCTCAATGATGCAATGAAACCACTGGCAAGTCGTGTAGATAGACATCAGACACTTGGAGATGGAGAGATTGGGCTTGAAGTTTTTAAATATATTGCAGCAGATAGTCGTTTTGACGATATGCCACTAATACTAGAGACTCCGAATGATGAGATCTGGCCTGACGAGATAAAAAAACTATACTCGTTCACAAAATAATTACACAAGTAGACAAATGATGGTTTTCTCTCTTTTCTTTCGAAAACCAAATAATACTTTAGATATCATCCAGTGGAGAGGCGAGTTAAGTTAACCGAACTATCTCTCATGGATATATAAAAAAAATAGAACTCTCCTTTCGGAAAGTTCTATTTTTTTGTATGTATAACGAAGTTTTACTCTTTGTCGTAAGACATTGAAGCAAAACGCTTATAAGTATTGTAACGCCATTTAGCATTATCTTCAGAAGCAATAAATAACTCTTTTGCCTCATTAGGGAATGATTTAATTAGAGAGTTGTAACGTACCTCTCTATTAATGAACGCTTGGAACTTGCTCCAATCTGGTGCTTTAGAGTCTAAAGTAAATGGATTTTTACCTTGCTCTTCCAAAGTTGGATTAAATCTCCATAAATGCCAGTATCCACAAGCAACAGCATCCTTACCAATAGTTTGCGTACGAGTCATACCACCTTTGATACCATGACTAATACATGGAGCATAAGCGATAATAATAGATGGACCAGGATATGCTTCCGCTTCTTTAATAGCATTAAAGAATTGAGCTTGGCTACCACCAATTGACACTTGTGCAACATATACATAACCATAAGTCATTGCAATTGCCCCTAGATCCTTCTTACGAACTCTTTTTCCTGAAGAAGCAAACTTCGCAACAGCTCCAATTGGAGTAGATTTAGAAGATTGACCACCAGTATTTGAGTATATCTCAGTATCAACGATAAGTATATTAACATCTTCACCAGTTGCGATAACATGGTCAAGACCACCGTAACCGATATCATAACCCCATCCGTCACCACCAATAATCCATTGTGATTTTTTGATAAAGTTAGCTTTCATAGCAAGGAGTTCTTGACAAGAGTCACAACCACAAGCCTCAAGCATTGGAATAAGTTTTGCAGTAGCAGCAACACTAGCCGCAGCCAAATGACGACCTTCAATCCACTCAGCCATTGCAGCTTTAAGTTCCTCAGAACATTGAGAGCAATTTTCGATTGCGTTCTTCATTTTGAACTCAACAGTATCACGAAGTTTCTCGATACCCACGTGCATTCCAAGACCAAACTCTGCATTATCTTCGAATAGAGAGTTAGCCCAAGCTGGACCATGTCCTTTTTCGTTAGTACAGTAAGGAGTTGAAGGAGCTGACCCACTAAAGATTGAAGTACAACCTGTTGCATTAGCCACCATCATTCTGTCACCAAATAATTGAGATATAGTTTTGATGTATGGAGTTTCACCACAACCAGCACAAGCTCCAGAGAACTCGAACAAAGGTTTAGCGAATTGACTACCTTTAACAGTTTTAGTTTTATCTATTACGTTATCTTTGTAACCAACAATATCAACCATCTTAGTCCAATTCTCCTGCTCAGGCATCATCTGCTCAAGAGGTTTCATGATAAGAGATTTAGTTGGTGAAGGACAAACGTCTACACAGTTACTACAACCAGTACAGTCTAGCGGAGAAACTTGAATACGGAATTTGTACTCTTTAGTAGCACCTAATCCCTGCTTACACTCTACACCAGTGCTCTTAGCCTCTTCTTCAGTTAGAAGGAATGGGCGAATTGCAGCGTGAGGGCAAACATAAGAAC
>CAMRBL010000084.1 GCA_947040435.1 uncultured Rikenellaceae bacterium | reverse complement strand
ACTCTATCATTGCTAATAAGTTTATTGATAAGGAGAAGCCTCGTGTGGAGTTGAATATAGTAGTTGATTAATGAAAAAAATATAATATAAAAAATATCTATATGCCTAGAGTAAAGGTTGATAAATATGTGAATGAGAAATATGATGAATGGTTGGGGTACTCCAAGGCTATATGCCTATTGAGTAGCTCAACCTTGAATCATTATGAGGTACTAAACCATTCGCTCTGCATGATCTTAGAGAAGGATAGTGACCAAGTAGAGCGAATGATTGATGCACACTATCTAGAGTTTTACGTAAAGCGAGTGATTAAGACTAATATAATCTCTCCACGTTCTTCATTCCGATACACCAAGGGGCAACACTGTACAAGTAGAATAGGTGCCCAAGAACCGTTCTTGTCGTCCGAGAAAGACGAGTTCATGGAATACATCAACCAACACAGGCATATAGTACGTCAAGAGTTCGAGAAGCTTGAGATCAATTGTCGATATAAAGAGATCTTCGAGTGGAAGTTCTTTAATGAGAAGTCATATAAAGATTGGCTCGGGCCAGAGAGCAATAAACATCTATACGAGATACATAATCGTATATATTCTATCCTTTTTCGTAAAATATGGAAACTACTTGCTGACTAATTCTATTGTATAGTATAAACCTATTACTATTCAATTATGAAAAATTCAACACAAATAATCTCGATAAAATTACTTAAGGAGAATAAAGGACAAATAAATGGATTGCCTAAAAATCCAAGATTTATACGTGACGATAAGTTCGAACAGCTCAAAACATCATTACGTGACGATCCCGAGATGCTAGAGCTACGTGAGCTTATCGTTTTTCCGCTAAATGGTAACTACATCATAATCTGTGGGAATATGCGTTATCTCGCATCACTAGATATAGGTCTGAATGAACTGCCTTGCAAGATACTTAAACCCGACATTTCAATAGAAAAGCTAAGAGCCATTACGATAAAAGACAATGTTTCGTATGGAGCTTGGGATATGGATTTATTGTCCGATGCTTGGAATATTGGAGAGTTGGGTGACTTTGGACTTAGCGATATATTAGAAGCAAATAATGTATCTATATTCGATCAAGAAGATTCAAATTCTGAAAATAGTTCATTAGCTGAGAGATTTGGGATTCCTCCATTTAGCATTCTTGATACTCGCCAGGGATACTGGCAGAAAAGAAAAAAGGCTTGGCGAGAGGCAATAGGTGATACGCTTGGCGAAAGTCGAGAAGATACCCTTATCCAGAGCTTAGAGATGAAATATCCTGACTTATATCAGAAATCACAAAAACATAGAGCACAACTAAAAATATCATTCCGAGAGTATTTTGAAAATTATGTATCAAAGAAGGAGAAAGAGAGTGCATCAAAAATAGCATCCGCAGGAGTTTCGTTATTTGATCCTGTTGTTTCAGAGATATGCTGCAGATGGTTTACGCCCAATAAAGGAGCTAAGATATTTGATTGCTTTGCAGGAGATACACAAAAAGGATTAGTGTTCGGGATGTTGGGATATGAGTTTATAGGCATAGAATTAAGGCAAGAACAAATAGATATTAATAACAAAGTTATTGCAGATAGCCCCCACAGAATAAAGTACATATGTGACGATGGTCAAAACGTATTGAAGCACATCGACATAGATAGCCAAGACCTATTATTTAGTTGTCCACCATACTATAATCTGGAAGTGTATTCTGATTTTGAAAATGATGCAAGTAATCAAGGGACATACGAAGAGTTTTTAACGATTATTACTAATGCTTACCAACAAGCAATTAACTGTCTGAAAAATAATCGTTTTGCAGTTATTGTTGTCGGAGATGTAAGAGATAAGAAGACAGGTTTTTATCACAACTTTGTGGATGACATAAAAAGGATATTTATCAATAACGGATGTCGGCTTTACAATGAACTTATTATAGTAGAGCAAGCAGTTAGTACAGCATTGCGAGCATCTGCTTGTATGAAAAGTCGAAAAGTTGCAAAACTACATCAAAACGTACTAGTCTTCTATAAGGGTAATACAAAAGAGATAACAAAACTATTTCCCGAAATAGATATAACAAAGGATGATCTTACTTTATTTGATGAGGCTAATGAGGTAGGCGAATAACGGAGGTCATAAGCACTCAAAAAAACAACAACTATATGGGGGCAATAAAAGGAAAAGAGAAGACTCCAACACACGTGGTTGCGCATAGGATAAACACCCTATTTAAAGCGATTATATCGGGAGTCGTGCTAGATGCTTTCAAATTGCGAGAAATTGCCGTAATCAACAAATGGGATGTTTCCGAGAGGTCATTAACTAGCTATCGCAAGAAGGCACAAGAGAAGTTTCAAGAACATGCTGACATTAATATTAAGGAGGAGATAGGGATAGCGAAAGCACGGTATCAATTTCTCTATAATCAGTGCGTAATGAATAAGCAATATAAAGTTGCAGTAAGTGCACAAAAGGAGATTTGTGTGCTACTTGGGCTAAACTCACCAAACAAGCATGAGGTTACAGGTAAAGATGGCCAATCACTACTAGAAGGCTTATCGACTGATGACATATTGAATATGATGTAAATGGCAACTATAGCGAGTAGAGAAGATTTAGAACGTGAATTAATCGCAAGGGCATTCCCTTTGTTTGCGCACGTAATAAGGGGTAAGGATTTTCTTACCCCTTTTCATCTGTCCTACTATAAGGTGCTTAATGAGTTTGCACAGGGTAGAATAAAACGCCTCATAATCACAGTTCCACCACAGCATGGCAAATCTGAGGGTTCTACTCGCCTACTCCCTGCATATATGTTAGGGCTAAATCCCGATCTAAAGATTGCTATTGCATCGTATGCCGATACATTGGCAAAGAGCTTTAATAGGAGTGTACAGAGAACAATAACAGAAAACAATTATAGTCTAGTATTCCCAGATACAAAACTTAGTGAGGGGGATGATAAGTATGCAAAGAATAGTAAAGTGTTTGAGGTTGTAGGACATAAAGGGGAGTTGCGTTCTACTGGTAGAGGTGGTCCATTAACTGGTAATGCGGTTGATATTATGATTATGGACGATTTATACAAAGATGCTAAAGAGGCAAACTCACCAGTCATAAGAGAGGCCACTTGGGAGTGGTACACGTCAACAGCAAAAACACGACTACACAATGATAGTCAAGAGTTAATTGTATTTACTCGTTGGCACGAAGATGACTTAATTGGTAGTATTGAGGCAAAAGAGACGGTTATAGAGCTTAAAGCACTATCCGACATAATAGAGAATGACAATCGTACAGACGTGTGGTACAAGCTAAATTTTGAGGCTATCAAAGAGAGTGAGTCAACAGAACTAGACCCAAGGCAGTACGGCGAGCCACTCTGGGGCGAAAGGCATAGTTTGTCAATGCTCAATGCTAAACGTAACCTAGATAAACTAAAGTTTGATTGTATGTACCAAGGCTCTCCAATGTCTAAAGAGGGTCTACTATATGGCGATGGCTTTAGTACCTACTACACATTACCAACTGACACTATCAAAAAAGGAAACTATACCGACACCGCAGATATGGGAGATGATTACTTGTGCTCTATATGCTATGAGGTTG
The DNA here is from genome assembly GCA_947040435.1 of uncultured Rikenellaceae bacterium. Classification (GTDB taxonomy): domain Bacteria; phylum Bacteroidota; class Bacteroidia; order Bacteroidales; family Rikenellaceae; genus CAMQVY01. The sequence continues at coordinate 3,423 of CAMRBL010000084.1, read as the reverse complement.
GTAGGGATAAAAACATATACATTAATGATGTTTATTATACTCAAGAGCCGATGGAGGTAACAGAGGGAGGAGTCGCTGATATGCTTATCTTGAACCATACAAGAACTGCATACGTAGAGAGTAATAATGGAGGTCGTGGTTTTGCTCGTGCAGTGGTTAAACTAGTGACTAAAGTAACGAAACTCACAACAGTAAAATGGTTTCATCAGAGTACTAATAAAGAGTCTAGAATACTCACAAATGCATCAACTGTGAAAAATTGCATAATAATGCCCGAAGATTGGAAAAAAAAGTGGCCTCAATTCTATTTACACATAGTAGGGTATAAACGTAAATACTCTGCAAATAAATTTCACGATGCTTCGGATGTTCTGACAGGAATAATTGAGAAAGAAATAGCAGTAGTGAAAAAGGGAGGATTTCAGAGAGAGAATTAAGGGTAGTTATCTCTAATTAAATAATTAACATTAAAAGAATACAATTATGATTACAGGAACATTAGGGGCTTCATTACCTGACCTGCCCCAAGTACAAGGCATTGAGAGAATGGGTGAGATCTCCAAAGTGGTACTTCAAAGGATTAGAAAAGTGGGGATATTAAATGGAGTTACAGACCCATTACTCAAAGCGTCATGGACTCCATTATTAACGGCATCTGATAGTACAAAGATTATTTGCACTCCCGAAATATGGGAGCCAGCAATGACAGCAGGAGCTATGGCATCACAAACAGGACCAGAGGGAATCGCTTATAATATGGGGCGTGAGGCTACGACTTTTACTGGAAACCTTACCGATCAACCACAGACAACGGTCATTACTCCTCTTAAATCTTGTCAAAGTGAGAGTATGGGGGTCTATATCATAGATCAATTCGGCATCATATGGTGTAAGGTCGATAATGTATCTGCACCTACAAAGTATATGCCTATTCCTATTCAATCCTTCTTTGTAGGGGACTTAACGGCAGGGGTTCTGAATACATCAAACAAGAACTCTATGTCGTGGAGCTTTGCCCCAAATTGGAGTGATAATTTAGTTGGCATTAAGCCTACGGATTTCGATGCAAAGGCAGATTTATTTAAACCAGTAGAGGTGTAATGAGTAGTGCTAAGATCGTGACCTTGCTAAACACAGCAAACGATACGACTCATAAGTTCGATATCAAACACGCAGAGAAGATTTTGAGGTTCCCAAATAATGGAGGTTGGGAATTAAAGGATAGTAAATACCAATACAGCATAAAAGATGGCATTAGAGGTAAACCAAGTAGCGGAGATACTAAAGAGCCCAAGGGCAAAGAGTGAGATAGCTGAAGCAGTTAATCATGAATTACGGTTAAGTTTTCATACAGACCCAGTACTAGATATTGCAGGCTGTAAAGCTACTGCCGATATATTTTTGAAGTTTGTTGAAACTCTTTTACCTGCTGATAAGTTCGAGACCTTTAAACATTTGTTGCGTTTTCCTCTCTTTACAACGGGTGTAGTAGGTAAAGTTTACAACAATCTAGAAAAGGTCTACAATGCAGGGGATAGTGCTATAGAATATGACTTCGTGGATTCTGAATCAAGGGACGATTGGGAGGCATACAGAAGTGATATTTTAAAGGCATCTAGTGTGTGGGAGGAGAAAGGGTGGCAAATGTTTAAATCAGCTATCAACAGCGTATTGATAGTTGATCTACCAGTAGAACAAGAGGGAGATAAACCCTCACCATACTTCTATTGGTTGAATATTGCAGACGTTAGAGATTACGAGTTGAAAGATGGGGTGATTCAATGGATAATCTTTAATCAACTAGGTAGCAAGATAGCTGTATTTGATGATATGAGTTATAGGGTATTTCAGTTGAACGATAAAGGAGAGATTGAGGGTGCTGCACTTGTTGAAAGTAGCCATCTATTGGGGTACTGTCCTGCGACTTTCTTTTGGAATACATCTATATCCCAATCTAAGCCTTGGTTAAAAAAGAGTCCTTTAACTAAGGAGCTGACACAGTTGGATTGGTTATTATTCTTTTCTACTGCTAAGAAGCAACTTGATATTAGTGGAGCATATCCGATATACTCCGCTTATAGAGAAGATTGTTACTATCAGGATGCAGAGGGCAATGCGTGTGAGAATGGTTATATCACGATTTCAAAGAGTGATGATACAACAACGACTATCAAGTGCCCTAAGTGCTCCATAGTAAAACAGATAGGACCAGGTACTCTTTGGTCGGTACCGATGCCAAAAGAGAGAGATGATCCAGATCTGCGAAATCCAATCTCCATGCTATCCGTTGACGTGAATAGTTTAGAATACAATAGAGATGAAGTAGTGCGTATGTCGGAAGATGTGTTCTCCTCTATCGTTAGCGGTGGTTCTAGTGAATCGACAAAACAAGCTATGAATGCAGATCAAGTAGCATCTAACTTTGCGAGTAAGACAACGGTACTTAAGAGCATTGCTACGAACTTCGCAAGGGCACAAACATTTGTAGATGACACTATTTGTCTGCTACGATATGGACGTGATAAGTATTTGGGTAGCTCTATCAACTGGGGCAGTAAGTTCTATTTGTACAGTACCGAAGAGCTGTATAGTAAATATGAACAAGCCAAAAAGAATGGATCTAATGATAGTGAGTTGGATGCTATTAGTTTACAGATCGTTGAGACGGAACATAAGAACAATCCTACTCAACTACAACGAGCTTTAATCCTAAGAGAGTTAGAGCCATTTAGACACAAAACACTAACAGAGGTGTTGACACTTAACGAGAAGGGGCTTATTGATGATGATATGGTCCGCATTAAAGTCAACTTCTCATCACTGATTGATAGGTTTGAGCGTGAAAGCATTAATGTAATAGAGTTTGGTACAAACCTATCAATGGATTTAAAAATTAAAACTATAACAAATAAATTATTAGAGTATGTCAAAGGAAACAGGAACAATAGAGAATCAACCTCCAACGGAGAAAACAGTAACACCTCCAAAGGTGAAAACAGCAACACCTCCAAAGGTGAAAACAGTAACAGCTCCAAAGGTGAAGCAGGGAGTGACTCCTAAAAAGGGAGAGGAGGCTCTATTTATAATAAAAATGACGGGAGTATCTACATTTTGCAAAAGCACAGGTAAAGATATTACGGAGCGTACAACCCAAACAATGGGAGCTAAGGCATGGGGACAATTCCAATCGAATAGTGAAAACCTTGGGTATAAATGTGAGGTTCTTTACGATCCTACTAAAAAGTAAGCAGTATGTTGACTAAGGAGATAATAACAGCCAATGAGGCATTGAGTGGTCTGAGCGAAGAGCAGATTCAGGGAATAACTAATTTATCTGCTAGAGATGAGCAGACAATAATCGGCAGTAGAATTGGCGAGGTGCATGGGATGTATGATACCGATATTTTAGCCTCAACTAATATC
>CAMRBL010000083.1 GCA_947040435.1 uncultured Rikenellaceae bacterium | reverse complement strand
CCATCACCTTGGTATGTAAACACCATCTTCTCTGGGTGCAATCTCTTGACTCCCGAAGCAACTGCACAAGCTCTACCATGAGCAGCCTGAATCCAATCAATATCGATATAATTATATGCAAAAGCAGAACATCCAACGGGAGTGATCCCAATTGTACTCTCCTCTATACCCAACTCCTCGATAACCTCTGCAACAAGTTTGTTTATCGTACCGTGGCTACACCCCGGGCAGTAGTGCATTGTATTATCAGTAATAAGAGTAGCCTTCTCGTAGACTATATTCTCTTTTTTTATTTCAACCTTAAACTCTGACATTGCTTACTGTTTTTTATTAATAAAACGTTTAAGTGCTTCAAATGTCTCACTCGGAGATGGTATTATCCCACCCATGCGACCATAGTGCTCAACCGCAACATCAGACCCAACACTCAATCTAACATCCTGAATCATCTGTCCTGCGTTCATCTCTACAACAAGGAAACCTTTTGCACTCTTAGACAACTCATTTAGTCTCTCTGTTGGGAATGGAAGTAAGGTTATAGGTCTAAAGAGACCAACCTTGATACCCGCCTCTCGTGACATCTCCATCACTTTGCTACTAATTCTTGCACACAAACCATAAGCAACAATAATAATATCTGCATCTTCACAATTTATCTCTTCGAATCGCACTTCGGTCTCTCTTATTTTTTTATACTTAGCTTGTAACTTCTCGTTAAATTTCTCCTGCTCAACAGAGTCCAGCTCAACAGATGTAGATATATTACGTTTACGCCCTCTCTTGCCCGTAACCGCCCAACTTCCACACTCCTCTATAATCTGTTCATTTGTCTTTCGAGGTGTTTGTGGTCGAATCACAACTTTCTCCATCATCTGTCCAATTGCACCATCTGATAGTATAAGTACTGGATTGCGATATTTGAACGCTAGGTCAAAAGCATCATACACAAAGTCATACATCTCCTGAACGGAGCTTGGTGCCAACACAATAAGGTCAAAATCACCATGTCCCGCAGCCTTTACCGCCTGAAAATAATCTCCCTGCGATGGTTGTATTGTTCCCAATCCGGGACCGCCACGCTGAACATTTACTATAACACATGGAAGCTCTGCCCCTGCAATATAACTCAACCCCTCACTCATAAGACTAATCCCAGGACTTGATGATGATGTCAAGACTCTCTTTCCGCAAGACGCTCCACCGTACAACATGTTTATTGATGCAACTTCACTCTCAGATTGTAGTACAATCATCCCTGTTGTCTCCCAAGGTTTCAAAGCCATTAGAGTCTCCAGAATTTCACTCTGTGGAGTTATTGGGTAACCAAAGTAGCCATCACATCCCGACCGTACAGCCGCAATTGCAATAGCCTCGTTACCCTTCATTAATTTTATCTCTTCCATAATCTACTCTTGTTTTTGACGATACACCGTTATACAACTATCAGGACACATTACAGCACAACTCGCACAACCAGTACACAAGTCATTAACCATTTGAGTGTAGTGATACCCCTTACTATTAACCATATTTGATAGTTGTAGTACTTTAAAAGGACAGGCCGAAACACAAATATCACAACCCTTACAACGCTCCTTATTTACGATTATACTCCCTTTTATTTTAGCCATATCTAATGATAAATTGATGTTTGTTTCAATAATTTAAGTCAAATGTACTATACCCGAATTGAATGCAACTACTCTAGATTTACTATATTACGACATTCAAAGCGATATAAGATGCCAATGGTATAACAACATAATCCATACCAATATAACGCTAAGTATGGCTGTTTTATGCTTAAAAATAGGTAATTTAATCGAATAATGCACCATATACAGAGAGATTTGGTGTTTATTTTTGACAAAGCACATGCACAAAATAAGCATAAAAGAATAAAAATACTCTAAGTACTTTGTTTGCAATCTTGGGCATTATACAACAAAAAAAGCCCCAACTAATTAGTTGGGGCCTCTATTTATGGTGTTCTATTTTAATGTACCAATACAACTTTACGGCTATGCTTAATAGCTCTTTTCACAGTGTATTCTGTACCTCCTTTAGTGCCATTGAAGTTTGTAATGATTAATGATGAGTGGTCTATCAAAAAATTATTACGCACATTATAACAACCCAAAAAGTACTTCTCACTCAAAACTATTGAGCTATCACAACCATCAAGAATTTTGCTATACCTCTCTTTATCGACCTCAGATAACTTCTTAGGCTGACTTCGGAACGGGATAACTGCAATCAAACATATAGATGGATTACTCCTCTTCAGTCGCAACACACACTCCGCTGCGAGAATATCAAAACCCTCCGCCATACCACTAAGAAAGGTTGTATATCCACAATTTATCGCATTTGCAATCTTAAGCTCGAGACTCTCCTCAATAGGTATATTACTTGCAAAAAGATCTCTTATCAGCTCCTTCTCTTTACAACTTCGATGCCCTGTAAATGCTACGCACTTATCCCTATCAAGATCCATCTAAAAACTAGATATTTTTATTTTGATAGCTAACAAACTCATCTTTCAACGCTAACATTGTCTCTTTTACAGAGGTTATTTTATCTGCTAAGTAGGCTTTAGACCCCGCAAAAACAAAACCACGTCTAAGATTACCTTTGGCTGCATTATACAGTGCAAGCATTATACAATAGGGACTCTTCTTGTAGTCACAACTCTTTATGCAGTGAAAAGGGCAAGCCTTAGGCTTAGTCTCTCCAGTCATAACCTCTCGTGTAAAGTCTCCACTAATAGCTCTTCCGGGCATACCTACGGGACTAGCAATAATACCAATATCCCCCTCCAAAGAGTTTATGTAGGCGTTTTTGAACTCAATATTAGCATCACACTCATCTGTGGTAACAAAACGACTCCCAAGCTGAACCCCGTCTGCACCTAGTGCCATAATCTTGTAAATATCCTCACCATTATAGATACCTCCAGCTGCAATAACTGGAATCTTTTTACCATAAAGTTTCTCCATCTCTCTTGCGCACTCAACCACCTGAGGTAGGATATGCTCCAATGAGAAGTTACTATCATCAAGCTCCTGCTTTTTGTACCCTAAGTGACCACCAGCTTTTGGCCCCTCAACAACAACTGCATCTGGTAGATAGTTGTAATTATTTTTCCACTTATTGCAAATAACTGCAAATGCTCTCGATGAAGAGACGATTGGAACTAATTTAGTTTGACTGAATTTATCCAAAAATGATGGTAAATCGAGTGCCAATCCTGCTCCTGAAAAAATAATGTCAACTTTCTCTGCAATACTAACCTTTACCATATCAGTAAAGTTACTCATTGCAACCATTATATTTACACCTATAACCCCTTTTGTCTTGCTTCTAGCACGTTGGATCTCCTCTTTAAGTCCATCAATACTTGCTTTGACATAATCTTTAGATTTATTCTTATATATGAGACCTAGTCCCGCTGCTGAAATAACACCAACCCCTCCTTCATTAGCTACCGCAGAAGCTAATCCAGACAGTGATACGCCAACTCCCATACCTCCTTGAATAATTGGTAATGAGATATTCAAATCTCCAATTTTAAATGATTTCATTTAATTCTACATATTTTAAATATCAACTCTAACGTAGAGTAAAATATTTGATTTATTATACGGTTTCAAAGGTATATAAAATAAATTATCAAACTAATTAAAATATCTAATATATACGATACCCAAAAAAGAAAGAACGAATTTTCAAAAAAAAAAATTGATAAACGTTTAAAGATTTATCAACTCTTTTTTTTGAAAATTCGTTCTCTTAGTATAATGTTATTTTACTAGCACATGTACAAAATCTCTTTAACTATGTCAGCTGAAACATTTGCCTTATCTCCAAACGCAACTCCTCGTGAAGCTAATCTCTCAACAAGCTCATCAATTGTAGAACGCTCAATTTTTAATTCACTAAACGACGTTGCCAAACCTAGTGATCCGAAGAATCTCTTCGTTGCCTCTATTGTTGCATCTATCTTCTCGTCTCTACTTCCCTCAACGATATTCCAAACTCGCTCACCATACTGTATAATCTTATCACCCTTCTGCTCTCTAAGAACTGTCATTGTCGCAGGAAGGATTATCGCTAAAGTTTGACCATGTGTCACACCCGTAAATGCTGTAACTTCATGTCCAATCATGTGTGTTGCCCAATCTTGCGCAACTCCCATAGCTGTAAAGCCGTTTAACGCCATAGTCGCACACAACATATAGTTTGACATTTGAGCGTAATCCGTTTGGTCTGCTTTGATCTTTGGCGCAACCTCTTTAAGTGTCAACATGATACCCTCTGCCCAACGATCCATCAATGGCGAGCAATCTGTTTCGATAAGATACTGCTCTATTGTGTGAACAAACGTATCTGCAACACCACAAGCTACTTGAAATGCAGGTAACGAGTACGTTGTCTTAGGATCTAGGATAGAGAATTGTGGGAAAGTTGAGTAAAAAGCATACTTTTCGTTTGTCTCTAAGTTAGAGATAACAGCTCCACTATTCATCTCCGAACCAGTTGCGGGAAGAGTCATTATTGATGCGAATGGCACTATCTCGCCTATTTTACTACTATCTAATACTAATTCCCATGCATCACCAGCGTAAGGTATAGAGGCTGCAATTAACTTAGTACCATCCAAAACAGATCCTCCGCCCACAGACAATATAAAATCAACACTCTCTAACTTTCCCAACGCTACTGCCTCACGAAGTGTCTCAACCTTTGGATTAGGTTCAACACCCCAAAACTCAACTGTATTGTGATCCTTTAGGGCTTCAGCAACCTGTGCGTAAACACCGTTAGACTTAGCACTTCCTCCACCAAATACTATCAAGATTTTTTTATCCTGCGGGATCTCTTTAGATAGCTGACTGATTGTATCTTGTCCAAAAATTAATTTAGTTGGGTTTTGAAAAATGAAATTATTCATAATTATTTTTTTTTATTAATTAGTTTCTAAAAAATAGCGTAAAACATAGATTTAAAACAAATTTCGCTCCAAACTCCATTTTACGACTCTTCAAATGTAATATATTTTTAATTAAAACCATCCATTACATCCCATTATTTTATACCTTTGTGCTTGATGCAAAAAATTGAATTGTTAGCACCAGCAAAAAATCTTGCTGGAGGGCGTATCGCCATAGATTATGGTGCAGATGCGTTATATATTGGTGGAGCGAAGTTTGGCGCAAGACATGCTGCCACAAACTCAACCGAAGAGATAGAACAACTAGTAGCTTATGCAAATATGTATGGGGTGAAAGTCTATGCTGCTCTAAACACAATACTATACGAAGATGAGATAGTTGACGCTAAACGGAATGCGCAAGAGTTAATTAACGCTGGTGTGAGTGCACTTATCATTCAAGATATGGCATATCTAAGGATGGGATTGAGCGGAGTAGAGTTCCACGCCTCAACTCAAACATGTAATAATAATAGCGACAAAGTAAACTTCTTTGCAAACGCAGGATTCTCTCGGGTCATTCTCGAAAGAGGTCTGTCGGGAGATGAGATCAAAACAATATGCAACGACACAAATGTTGATATAGAGTGCTTTATACATGGTGCAATATGCGTAGGAAATAGCGGACAGTGTTACATGAGCCGCAGCATTAGCCAACGCAGTGGTAACCGTGGAGAGTGTAGCCAACCTTGTCGCCTACCATACGACTTGGTAGATCAAAAGGGGAAAACTTTAGTTTCAAACAAATATCTCCTATCCGTAAATGACCTAAACCTCACTCCAAAACTTAATGACCTCCTTAAATCTGGAGTTACTTCGTTTAAGATAGAGGGTAGACTCAAAGATATTCACTACATAAAAAATGCTGTTGGTCACTACAGACAACAACTTGACACTATATTCCTAAAGTCTGAAGGTAAATACGGACGTAGCTCATCTGGCGAGACTAAGCTAGACTTTGCGCCCGATGTAAATAGGTGCTTCACTAGAGGCGGCTCTACATACTTATATGACAACAGACAAAAAAAGGTGTGTACATATGATACTTCTAAAGCGATAGGCGAAAAATTAGGTGATATTGCTGCTACGGGAAAAGATTGGATAGAGATTAAAAACCTTAAACCAACCTTAAACCCTGCGGACGGCATCTGTATTATATCTGAAAATAACCTCGCAGGAACGAATGTAAATAAAGTAGTGGGTGGCAGATTACACCTCAACAATACGGATATTATAGAGACTAAAGGGGTGGTTTACAGAAATTATGACCATAAATTTAGTCAAACAGTAGAGAGCAGTAGAACAAAAAGAGTAATTAGAGCAACAACTAATGTGACACTACAAAGCTGCAATACCTTATCTATTACAACGACTGATGAAGATGGTGTAGTGGCTACAAAAACTGTTACGGCAAATTTTGAAGCCGCAAAAAATATCGAGAAGTCTAAGGATATGTTGAAAAAACAGATCGCAAAGAGTGGTGACACTATATTTGAGATTACTGACGTATCAATAGATTGTATCGGCGATTTCCCTTTTTTGACAACAGCTCAAATAAATACCATTAGACGTGACGTATTAGATGAGATGCTTAGACTTCGACAAGAGCTAAAACCTCAAATAAATTGTGCCACAGAGAATTTAACATATAAATACCCTACACCTACGATTAACGGCAATGCAAATGTAATCAACTCCCTCTCTCGTAAATTCTACAAAGAGCATGGAGTAGATGAGATTAGTGACGGACTTGACATGAATCTATCTTTTGACGGAGAGGTTGTTATGACTACACCCTATTGTATTAGACGTGAATTGGGACAGTGCCTAAAAAAGAGTAGCAATATTGAGGGCGATTTGAGATTAGTAAGTAACAACCAAAAATACAAACTCAAATTTGATTGCAACAAGTGTGAAATGCAACTTATTAAAGAGAGTTAGATAACAGATAAAAACTACCCTTAACGGGGGTGCTACTGCGTTGTAGCACTCAACAAATATTACATTAAAAGTTTATTATAATTATATTATGAAAGGACATGAATTACTCTCACCAACAGAGTGGAAGGACTACGAACTAATTGATAGCGGTAATTTTGAAAAATTAGAACGATTCGGAAAGTGGATTCTAATACGCCCTGAACCCCAGGCTATATGGCAAAAATCCCTGAGCGAAGAGGAGTGGAAAGAT
>CAMRBL010000082.1 GCA_947040435.1 uncultured Rikenellaceae bacterium | reverse complement strand
CAGAAAGCAAAAAAATGGCAATTTAATGGATTGAATATATAGAAGCATAATGATGAAGAGAATTAAGTTATTATTTATATTAACACTATTTGTATCACTTTTGGGTTGTAATTCAGAAGATAATCCGAGACCAATAGTAAAAGTGGATCATGCACTATTCGTATACTTAGGGAATCTGCCTAATTATGTAATGGAGGCTAATATAGATGGTATGATAAAAGGTCTTACTACATCCAAGGTAAATGGGAAGGTTGTTATTTTCTATGATGAGTATGGAGAGAATACTAAATTTATAGAGCTAAGGATCAATTCACGTGGAAAGTATGATGAATTTGTGTTGAAAGATTATGGTGAGAATCTTAATACTTCAGACCTAAATGTGTTTAAATTGGCTATATCTGATTTAGTCAAGTTTGCACCGAGTGATGGCTATTCGCTAATTATGAGCTCTCATGGTAGTGGTTGGGTTACGAGCGAAATGATGTCAAAGGAGCGTCCTAGAAGTGCCGCACTAGAGCTATCTTATACTTATAACCCCCTTACAAGAGCAATTGTCGATGCTGGTGGCTATGGATCTGGGATGGATGTCCATGATGTTGCAGATGCTCTGCCTGATGGGATGTTTGACTTCGTAATGTTTGATGCATGTAATATGGGGTGTATTGAGGTTGTATACGCATTTAAAGATAAGGTTGATTTTGTCCTTGCTTCTCTAAGTGAAGTACTTATTGCTGGTTTTCCATACGCAACTATCATTGAAAACCTTTTTGATAAAAGTAGTGTTGAAAGAGCTTTAGTACAGACGTGTGAGGAGTTTTTTAATTTCTACAAAGACGATGAGGTAGGGTGTAATATTGCACTGTATGACTGCTCGAAACTCGAGGCTGTTGCTACATCTTTTTCTGCTGTCGTAGATAGGGCATTTGATAATAATATCGTGCCAGTTGCATCTGGATTGCAGTGGTTTGATGGTCCAATATATCCACATATAATGTACGATATGCTAGAGTTTGCAGGAGTCTGGGTTCGAGGTAGTGATGACTTACTATCTTCTCTTGCTATGTCGCTAGAGGAGATGATTGTATATGGAAATACAACAGATAGTAGTGTGAGTGGTGCGAATTTCTTTCGTAGTCCAGTAAGCGCATTTTGTGGAGTTAGCATTTATATTCCCCAGAGATTTGAATATACTAACAGATATTATATGACTACCGATTGGTATAGGCGAGTTTATGGTGCGCACGATATTAGTACCATGTTTTAAAATATTTTATTATTTTGATGTAAGCTATTAGTTATATGTGATTTGTGCTATATTTATAGATAATGGTTGAAAAATAGAGTATAATTATCTATAAATGTCTATTAATCACTAAATATGTTGTTTATTTCCAAATAAATAGTTAGCTTTGCACGCCATTAATTATGGTTGGATCAATAGGTAAACAAGTATTAAATTTTTAAACGTAAAGAGAAGTGGATTCATTAAGCTACAAAACTATCTCGGCAAACGACGCAACAGTAACCAAAAATTGGGTTATTATTGATGCTGCTGACGAGGTACTAGGACGTCTTTCTGCTCAAATCGCAAAGATTATTCGCGGAAAGAACAAGGTTAACTTTACTCCTCACGTAGATTGCGGTGACTATGTTATCGTAATTAACGCAGAGAAGGTAAAACTAACCGGAAAAAAAATGACTGATAAGGTCTATGTAAGACACACAGGTTACCCAGGAGGTCAAAGATTTGCTACACCAGCAGATTACCTTGCACGTAAACCTGAATTTGTCATTCAAAAAGCAGTTAAAGGTATGTTACCAAAGAACAGACTTGGAGCAGCCCTTTTGAAAAACCTTAGAGTTTATGCAGGTACTGAGCATCCTCATGTTGCTCAAAACCCAACACCAATTAAATTAAACGAGCTTAAGTAATGAGTATGGAAGTTGTAAACACCGTAGGACGTAGAAAAGCTGCAGTAGCACGCGTATACGTAAAGCCGGGTCAAGGAACTATTACAATCAACCGCAGACCTTTAGAGAATTATTTCCCATTGGAGATTTTCCAATATGTAGTAAAACAACCTCTATTGGTTTTAGATGCACTTGCGACATATGATATCAAAATCACAGTATGTGGTGGTGGTATTAAAGGTCAAGCAGAGGCGATTCGTCTAGGTATATCTAGAGCACTGTGTGAAATTGATGCAGAGGTAAGACCTTCACTTAAATCGAATGGCTTCTTAACTCGTGATCCTCGTGAAGTTGAGCGTAAGAAACCAGGACAACCTGGAGCACGTGCTAAATTCCAGTTTAGTAAGCGTTAGAAACGACTACAAATTGTGCGATTTAGGTTCAAATTTTTTAGACTACGTATTATCGTACTGCTAAATTATTGCCTTATCGTGAAAAACATAAAGGATTGTCATGGACACTACCTTTCATGTTGAAGTAAAAAGATTAAAAAGACTAAAAAGAAAGAATCAAATGTCAAAAACTGATTTTAATCAATTGTTAGAAGCCGGAGTTCATTTCGGTCACCTTAAGAGAAAATGGAATCCAAAGATGGCTCCTTATATCTTTATGGAGAAGAATGGAATCCATATTATCGACCTTCATAAAACAGCAATGAAAGTTGATGAAGCTTCTGCTGCACTTAAGCAAATCGCTAAGTCTGGTAGAAGAATTCTATTCGTTGCTACAAAAAGACAAGCAAAAGATATTGTTGCTGAAAAAGTACAAGCGGTAAACATGCCATACGTGACTGAGCGCTGGCCTGGAGGAATGCTTACAAACTTCCCAACAATAAGAAAAGCGGTAAAGAAAATGTCACAAATCGATAAGATGAATAGTGATGGAACTTTAAGCCATTTTTCAAAAAGAGAAAGACTACAGATCTCTCGTCAGAGAGCTAAACTAGAGAAAAATTTAGGTTCTATATCTGACCTTACAAGACTTCCAGCTGCTTTGTTCGTTGTTGACGTACAAAAAGAAGCTAACGCTGTTAAAGAGGCTAAGAAATTGAACATCCCTGTATTTGCAATGGTCGATACTTGTTGTGATCCAACCAACATCGATTACGTTATTCCTGCAAATGATGATGTTGCAAAATCTGTTGGCGTAATTCTTGACATTGTTACAGCTGCTATCGCTGAAGGTCTTGCTGAACGTAAGATGGAAAAAGACAAAGAGGCTTCTGAAGCTCCAGTCAAAGAGACTAAACCACGTGTTAAAAAAGCTGTAAAAGCTGAAGATCAACCAGCTACTGAGGTAGTTGCTGATGTTACACCAGTTGTTGAAGAGCCTGCTAAAGTAGAGGTTGCAGAACAAGCTGCAGAATAATTAATTTTATAATATAAATTTATAAGACTATGGATATTAAAGCTGCAGATGTTGGAAAACTTCGCAAAATGACTGGTGCGGGTATGATGGATTGTAAAAAAGCATTAGTGGAAGCTAATGGTGATTTCGACAGAGCCCAAGAAATTATTCGTGAAAAAGGTAAGTTAGTTGCTAGTAAGCGTGCTGACCGTACTGCTACTGAAGGTGTTGTTGTTGGTAGAATCATCGGAACTAAAGGATATATGTTATGTTTAGCTTGTGAAACAGACTTCGTTGCTATCAATGAAGGTTTTACTGCGACAGCAGAGTCTATCATGGAAGTTGCGATTGCTAATGATTGCGCTGATATGGATGCTTTATTGGCTTGTACTTTAGGAGATGTTACTATTGCTGATGCTATCACTGAGAAATCAGGACAGACAGGTGAGAAAGTAGAACTTCCTTTCTATGCTAGAGTTGAAGCTGCAATGTGTCATTGCTATGTTCACACTAACAAAAAACTTGGTACTCTAATCGGGTTCAATACTGAGGTTGCTGAGACAGTTGCTCATGATGTTGCTATGCAGGCTACTGCAATGGCTCCAATCGCAATTGACAAAGAGGACTGTTCACCAGAACTTGTTGATAAAGAGCGTCAAATTGGTAGAGAGCAAGCTAGACTTGATGGTAAGCCTGAGGCTATGCTAGATAAGATTGCTGAAGGTAAACTTAATAAGTTTTATGCTGATGCAACTCTATTGAATCAACCTTTTGTCAAGAATAATAAGCAAACTATTCGTCAATATATTCAAACTGAAGTTAAAGATGCGACTGTTGTTGCATTCAAGCGTTTCTCTTTGAGTGACTAATATATATTATTTATATAACACTTTAGAGGTGATAGTATTTTTAATACTATCACCTTTTTTGTGCCTAAATTTATTAGTTTAATATTATGACAGATTTATTGCACACATTGGTAGTTACTGTTTATATAAAATTACCACTGGAGAGCAGTTATGTCTAGCTGGAATAAACACTTAAATTAAATTTGCTATTTGTTTTGCAATGAGGGACAAATTCCTTACCTTGTTAGACAAAGATACTCTCAACTCACTTAATTAAATAACACTAAAAATAATAATTATGACAGAATCAGAAGTAAATATGTTTTTGGCAGGGAATGCCAAAATGTTTGAACCAACTATGTTACATGCTATTAAAAGTTCTTTACTAACACAACCAGAGAGTAAAACTATGACAATTCAGTATACTCCCTTCAAGGATCCTGTTGTTAGCCTTATCATCTCTCTATTTTTGGGTAGTCTAGGTATTGATAGATTTTATCTTGGAAATGTAGGTCTAGGAGTTCTTAAATTAATCACTTTTGGTGGAGTTGGTATATGGACATTCATAGATTGGTTTTTGATTATGGGTGCTACTCGTAAAGTAAATACAGATAAAATACTTCAAATTTGTAGATTATAAAGTTTACTTATAACATACAATACTCTCCTATACTGTATGGTCACTTCACGTAGTGGTTGTATATATAGGAGAGTACTGTATTATTACAGTTAGCTGAAAATTTAAATTAATATATAACTGAATTTATAATGAGACAAATATTTTATATCTTTTTCGTTTTATTACTTTTTGTATCATGTGATAGAGATCACTATACTATAACAGGAACAATCGATGACAAGTCGGTAGATGGCAAAATTGTTTATATTTATGATTTAAATAAGACTCCTAATGTTAATAATATGTCCCGTGTTATTGATAGTGCTACGGTTACAAATGGCAAATTTACTTTTACTGGTTTGTCTGACCATCCAACTATTTTTAATGTTGGGATTCCCGATACATACTACTATGCGACTGTTTTATCAGAAAATGAAGAAATTGAAGTTAAATTTTATAAAGACACAGACTCTCCCTATATTGTTGGATCGTCGAGTGGGTTAAATGGAGAGTTATTTAGGCTAAACAACCACATTAATTCGATAATGCGAAGTATAGTATGTGCAAGAGATAGCTTAGCTCTTATATATAAGGACGAAGCAGAGTTGAATAAAATTCATGGAGAGAATTTTAATAAATTAATTGCAGATGAGGAGATACTAATTCAAACTGTACTTCAACAAAATAGAGATAATATTTTAGGTATCTATTGTGTAGAGAAAATGATGGGTGAAATGACTTCAGTACAGGTTGACTCATTATTTAGTATTGTGCCGTTTGCAAAAGATTATAACCCGATCAAGAAAGACTATAATCGCATTAAAAAGAGTGAATCAACTGATGCTGGAAGTATGTTTGTAGATTTCCCTGGGAAGAGTGTTGACGGCAAGCCAGCTAAATTGTCTGATTATGTAGGTAATGGTAAGTATGTGTTGGTAGATTTTTGGGCATCTTGGTGCGGACCTTGTTCGGCGGCAAATTCGGTTTTGAAGTACGTCCATGAGACATATCCTGAGTTGATTGTATTGGGAGTTAATGTATGGGATAGTGAAACTAATTTTCATAACTATATTAAAGAGCATAATATTCAGTGGTCAATGTTATATGCTAGCGACGATAGATATGCAACAGAGCAGTATGGTATTCCATATATACCTACTATAATCCTTTTTGATCCGCAGGGTGTTATCGTCGATAGAACTCTTCATGGAGATGATGTAATAAAGGCTAAGATCTCTGAACTATTCGATTAAGTAAGACCTTAATTGACTTGAAGTAAATCACAATACACTTAAATGACGTATATATTATGACTGAACTAGATGTAGATACATTTATCGTAACTAATGCCAAGCTATTAGATCCATCTACATTGTATATTGTTAAGAGAAAGTTACTCGCTTTGCATGATATTAAATCAAAGCGAATAAAATACATCTCTTTTAAAGATCCTATGGTTGCACTTATACTCTCTTTACTCTTTGGAATTTTTGGTGTTGATAGGCTATATATTGGGAATGTAAGTTTAGGAATACTGAAATTAATTACCCTTGGAGGTTCTGGAGTATGGGTAATAATAGATTGGTTTCTTATAATGAGGGCTGCACGCAAAGCAAATAGTAAACGAATACTAAGGGGATTGTAGTGTATTCTTTGTTTACTTCTTTATTCTGTTATTAACATGTAAATGTAACTATTTGAGTTAGTGAGTATTGTGGATTTTATAGAATAAAAGGACGTTTAAATTAGGAATTGTAGTAATTAAATTGCTATCTTTGCATTCGCTTTTATAGGAAGGGTTTGCTCTAACGAGAGTTTAACTAGAAACAAATTTTGAAATAAACGCATTAAAGTTTGGAAGTTAAAAAATAATGTTTACCTTTGTACTCGCTTTAAGACTACAAGATTCAAATTAGATAATTGTAGTTGTTTGTAGAGAGTTATTTAAATGAAAAGAATTTTAAAAATAAATGTTTAAAATTTTGGAAGTTAAGAAAAAAGGTTTACCTTTGTACTCGCTTTAAATAAGCTAACAAATTAAGACGAACGCCTAGCAAATTAGTTTTAAATTATTTTTCATTAAAATTAGGATGTTACGAAAAAAAGGTTTACCTTTGCACTCGCTTAAAGATTGTAACATTCAAACGAGAATGTTTATATCGAGACTCTTTAACGAGTTTACTTGTTAAAGTTTAAAATTAAGAAAATATGTTTTTTTTAACTCTCGCTTCGATAAGAGGTGTAGTAGAGATTAAAATAAACTATATATAGAAATAAGTTCTTTGAAGTATTTTAGCAGCTAAAGTTTATTACTTTTTTAAAAGTAAAATATCCTTTGATAATATAGCCAAGATATACATAATGAAACAAAAATTTTTACAATGGAGAGTTTGATCCTGGCTCAGGATGAACGCTAGCGG
>CAMRBL010000081.1 GCA_947040435.1 uncultured Rikenellaceae bacterium | reverse complement strand
ATACGGACTTGAGCAACTTCCAAGTTCAATGATCGAACGTATAGAGGTGATTAGAGGTGGCGGTTCTGCACTATATGGATCAAATGCAATCGCAGGTATTGTAAACATCATAACAAAAGAACCTACGACAAATCTGCTACAACTATCCAACCTTACTGGTGTGATTGGTGGCAATGCAACTGATGTAAACACATCTATAAATGGTTCTATTATATCGGAAGATAGAAAAACGGGGGCTTATATATTCTCTATGGTGAGAAATCGTGAAGAGTATGATCGTAACGATGATGGATTTTCGGAGATGCCAGCTCTTAGTAGTCAAACTTTAGGATTTAGAGCATTTCAAAAAATTGGATACTACTCTAAATTAACTGCCGAATATCACTACATTCACGAAAATAGAAGAGGTGGTGATCTAGTAGACCTTCCGCCTCACGAATCAAATCTTGCAGAGGATCTAGACCACAATATCAACGGAGGTAGTATAGCTTTTGAGTTTAACTCTCCCGATGAAAAAAACTCTATCAACACATATTTATCTGCACAAAAAATTGATCGTAAGTCATATTTCGGTACTGAAAAAAACATAGATGCTTACGGTAAAAGTGATGATCTATCACTTGGACTTGGCGCACAATGGATACACAGAATGGATAAGTTCCTATTTATGCCATCTATATTAACTACGGGGATTGAAGCGTCAAACAACGAACTATCGGATCAGATGCTTGGATACAATAGAGAGATTAACCAAACAACAAGAGTTATCGGAGCATATGCTCAAAACGAATGGAAGGTTGATAAATTTAGTCTCCTTATAGGTGGTAGATTAGATAAAACTAATATGTTGGAAAATCCCGTATTCTCGCCTAGAGCAAGTGTACGTTATGCTCCGAATGAGAACTTCACATTTAGAACTAGCTATGCTAGAGGGTATCGTGCCCCACAAATATACGACGAAGACCTACACGTAACAGCTGTTGGTGGAAGTATTGCTATTATTGAGCTATCGCCAGATCTTAAAGCAGAGCACTCAAATAGCCTTAACCTATCAATGGATTACTGGAATACATTTGGTTCTTGGCAGTTAAACTTCCTTGTAGAGGGATTTTATACAGATCTTCAAGATGTGTTTGGATTGAAGAAGCTGGGTGATCCGACACAAGGAGATACTGAGAATAACGAGCCTGAGATTACAACATTTCAAAGAGTTAATGAGTCTGGAGCTTATGTCGCAGGAATAAATACCGAATTGAGATTGGCATACCTTGACAAAATTAACATCCAAGCTGGATACACATATCAGAAGAGTCGCTATGATGAAGCAGTAGATTGGAGTCCAACCGTTACACCACAGAAAAAAATGTTTAGAACGCCAGATAATTATAGCTATATAACAGTTGACTACAAGCCGCTAAAAGATTGGACATTCTCTGTAAATGGAATTTATACAGGTAAAATGCTTGTACAACACGTAGACACTGGTTCAAACCCTGACGAAGATGTAGTAACACCTACATTCTTTGAGTTAGACCTTAGGGCTGCTTATGATTTCAACATAACAAAAAGTACTAAGATACAACTATCTATTGCAGCGAAAAACGTATTGGATCAATTTCAAGATGATTTAGATATTGGTATGACAAAGGACTCTAAGTTCTTCTACGGGCCACTACTTCCTCGCTCAATATTCTTCGGAGCGAAACTAATGTTCTAAAAAATAGAGAAAAACTCATATAAAAAAAGGGGATGAAACTAATTAAAGTTTCATCCCCTTTTTTTATATCTAAACTTTCCTCGTTTACCTCTTTAGTATCTGTATATCTCAGCCTTGTATGGTCCGTCAACATCTACTCCCAAATACTCCGCCTGCTCACTCGTCATACGAGTCAACTGAACGCCAAGTGTCTCCAAGTGAAGTCTTGCAACCTCCTCATCCAAAGCCTTTGGAAGACAGGTAACATTAACTGGATTATTGTCTCTCTTAGCCCATAGCTCCAATTGAGCTAAAACTTGATTTGTAAACGAATTACTCATCACAAATGATGGGTGACCCGTTGCACATCCAAGATTTACTAATCTACCCTCTGCAAGGATAAAAATTCCATGTCCATTATGTGGGAATGTATATTTATCTACCTGCGGTTTAATATTCATCTTAACGACTCCTTCAAATGCTTCTAGTTGAGCCATCTGAATCTCATTGTCAAAGTGACCAATATTACATACAATAGCTTGATCTCTCATAGCTGCCATATGGTCAATTGTTATAACGTCTTTGTTTCCTGTCGTAGTAACATATATATTACCCTCCGCAAGTGCATCCTCAACACGCTTAACTTCAAATCCCTCCATTACAGCTTGAAGTGCACAAATTGGATCGATTTCAGTTACAATAACTCGTGCTCCGTAGCTCTTCATACTGTGCGCACAACCTTTTCCAACATCACCATATCCACACACAACAACAACCTTACCTGCAATCATAACATCTGTCGCACGCTTGATACCATCTGCTAGTGACTCTCTACAACCATATAAGTTATCAAACTTACTCTTTGTAACTGAATCATTTACATTGATAGCTGGAATAAGTAGTTTCCCCTGCTCCATCATCTGGTACAATCTATGAACACCAGTAGTAGTCTCTTCAGATACTCCCTTTAGATCTTTAATTGTTGTTGTCCATTTAGTAGGCTCTTCATTAAGAAGTACCTTCAATGTCTGAAGTATTACAGACTCCTCATGTGAAGATGCCTCATAATCTAATGTCGTTGCGTCTTTCTCTGCATCAACGCCTTTATGTATAAGAAGTGTAGCGTCTCCCCCATCGTCAACGATTAGGTTCGGACCAAATCCACCCTCAAAACTCAATGCCATTGCTGTACACCACCAGTACTCCTCTAGTGTCTCACCTTTCCATGCGAAAACAGGAACACCACTCTCTGCAATTGCTGCCGCAGCGTGGTCTTGTGTAGAGAAGACATTGCAACTACACCAACGTACATCTGCTCCCAATTCAACAAGTGTCTCAATTAGTACCGCAGTCTGAATAGTCATGTGAAGTGAACCCATAACCCTAGCTCCAGTAAGTGGCTTCGAGGCACTATATTTACGCCTTACAGACATTAAGCCTGGCATCTCTTTTTCTGCTATTTCAATCTCTTTTCTACCCCAATCGGCAAGAGAAATATCTGCCACCTTATATGGCATTGTGTAATCTAAATACATAATTCTTATAATTTAAAATATTTTTTTGCACTCTCTACATCTTCTGCGATCTGTCTTTGAAGCTCATCTATATCCTCAAACTTACGCTCTTCTCTCAACCAAACGCTCAACTTAACTCTTAACTCTTTGCCATATATATCTTTTGACAGATCAAATATATAGACCTCTAACAACTTTACATCACTATCTTTAATCGTTGGTCTAATGCCTATATTAGCAACGCCAAAATACTCTATACCATCTAATTCAACTTCAACAGCATATATTCCATTTGGCGTACTATCCGTCACCTCTAACTCTATATTGGCAGTTGGGAAGCCTAACTTTCGCCCTAGCTTCTTACCCTCAATAACCTCTCCTTTAATTACACTACACATATGCTATAAAACTAAAAATGACTACAAATGTATGAAGAATTATTTCGTTCTAAGAATCTTATTAAAAATTTATTACTTTTGTATTGAAAACTCGATTAATAAAACGTTGTTTTAAAGGGTATTTGAGAGTAGATTACAGACTCGAATCGACATAAAACTTAAGTTTGATAGTATAGTTGAAAATAAAATATAAAAAAATGGCACTCAAAAAAGGAAAAATATTCTACTCAATGGGAGAAGTTGCAGAGATGTTTGATGTTAATACATCTCTCATCCGATTTTGGTGCGACTCATTTGACCTACTGACTCCAAGGAGAAACTCAAGAGGGCATAGGGTATTTACCGTAGCCGACATTGACAGTCTAAAGATTATATATCGTCTCGTGAAAGATAAGGGGATGACATTGGATGGAGCACAGAGGCAAATTAAAGATAATAGAGAGGGAATTAGACGTGATACAGAGATTGTAGAGAAACTAATGAACATTCGCTCAATGCTTATGGAGATTAGACAAGAACTCAGCGATGATGCCACAACAACTAGCACCTACTCTAATTTAGACCTATTCTCAGCAGAGGATTTAGAGCCAAGCCTTCCACCGCCATCTCTTCATGTTGACACTCAAATTCCACTTTTTGATGTTATTATAGAGGAGGAAACTGAACTCCCTAAAGAGAGTAGCGACCAGATATTATAAACGTTTATCACCATTTGTAAATTATATGATACTAAAAGACCTAATCTCAATCATAGAGGACTTTGCACCTCTATCTGCACAAGAGAAGTACGACAATGCAGGATTAATCGTAGGAGATGACAACGAAGATATAGATAGCGCACTACTTTGCGTAGACATAACTGAAGATGTCATTGATGAAGCTATACGTAAAGGGTGTGGAGTAATCATTGCCCACCACCCAATAATATTCAGCCCAATCAAAACAATAACAAACAAAAGCTATATTGACCGAGTAATCGTAAAAGCTATAAAAAATAGTATTGCACTCTATGCATGCCACACCAATCTAGATAGCGTTCATGGAGGTATGAGCTGGAGGTTAGCTGAAGAGCTATCCATCAAAAACTGTCAACTATTGGAGGGAGACATTAACTCCATGCGTGGGTTTGGCATAGTTGGTGAATTGGAGTGTGAGATGGACGTTTTAGAGTTTTTGGAGACAGTAAAGAGCACGTTGAATATTGGAGCTATAAGATATAGTGACTTATGCCATACTAAAATACGTAAAATTGCGCTATGTACAGGATCGGGCGGATCACTACAAGAGAGTGCTATTAATTCTGGAGCAGAGCTATATTTATCAGCCGATTTTAAATACAATAACTACCTTGACGCAAAATCTCGTATAATAATTGCAGATATTGGACATTTTGAGAGCGAATATTGCGTAATTGATCTTTTATTTGATATAATTAGAAAAAAAATATCTACTTTTGTAGTTCACAAGAGTGAGGAAACAAAGAATCCGATAAATTATTTAGTTTAAGAGACTTATCAGAATATGACAATAGTAGGCAAAAAAGGTGACAGCATCGATTATTCAATGGAAGAGAAGATCCTTGCATTATATGAACTTCAAAAAATTGATTCTAAAATTGACGAGATAAACAAACTTAAAGGGGAATTACCTCTAGAAGTAGAAGATCTTGAAGATGAAGAGGCAGGTTTGCAAGCAAGAATCGAAAAGACAAATGCAGAACTTGAAGAGCTGGCATTGCTAACAAAGCAACGTAAAGAGGAGATTGAAGAGTCTAAAGCTCTTACAATCAGATACACTGAGCAGCAGAACAATGTTAGAAACAATCGTGAATTTGACTCTCTATCTAAAGAGATTGAGTATCAGAAACTTGAGATTGAGTTGTGTGAAAAACGACTTAAAGAGTATAGCGTTGAGATTAAAGTCAAAAAATTACAACTAGAAGAGTCTACTGCAATTATTACAGATAGACGTATTGATCTTCAAGGTAAAAAGGCTGAACTTGATACTATTGATCAAGAGACTCACTCTGAAATGGAGGTTTTGAGTGCTGAATTAGCAATTGCTCAAACAAAAATTGATGAGCGTCTATTAGTTGCATACACACGTATTCGTTCTAATGCAAACAATGGTATGGCTGTTGTTACAATTAAGCGTCACGCTTGTGGTGGATGTTTTAATCGTATCCCACCACAAAGACAAGCTGATATTAAGCAAAACAAGAAAATTATTGTTTGCGAATATTGTGGTCGTATTTTAGTTTGTGAAGAGATCGACGGACAAGAGTAGTCTGTAAAACATAAGTTACAACTATACACATATTAATATAGAATAGAGAGATTATCTTAAATGATAGTCTCTCTATTTTGTTATGCGGGTATAAAACCGAACATAAACATCTAGCTAAAAGAGGGCTGAACGACGCAAACACAATTTTTATTGTTCAAATACTTAGAGTCAATAGAACGTTATGTAGTTAATCTTATAAAGAGAGATTAGCTTAACCACAGTTGTGGTGTGTGCGCACACTTAGTGTAATAACAACACTCCGATTGGAGGTGATTATGAGAATCTCTACTTTTGAATTATTGACATATAAAAATTAATTATGCAAATAATCTATCAATATGACAAACAAGCGATCTCAATAGATTGTGTTGTTTTTGGCTTTGACGGAGCAGCGTTAAAAGTGTTATTGGTTCGCTGCAAACGCTTCTCATCAGAGGGTTCTTCTATTGGAAACTATAAACTACCTGGTAGTTTAATAGCTAACAATGAGAATCTAGACTCTGCTGTTATTAGGGTGATGGAGGAGCATATAGGGATGAGGAGTATATATATGCGACAAATGGATGTTTTCTCAGATCCTAAAAGAATAGATGGCGAAGATTTGAAATTGGTAAATAAGCACTACAATGTAGATGTTTCACGAATCATAACTGTGACGTATATATCACTCGTAAAACTAAATAGTCAAATGATCTCATATGCACTGAAAAATGGCGCAGAGTGGATAGATGTAGATAGTGTGAAGCGACTGGCTCTAGATCATAATGATATATTAATTAAGGCATTAAATCACATAGCGCAACAACTACAACAAGAGCCAATAGCCTTTGAGTTACTGCCAAAGAGGTTTACAATAAAAACTCTAAGAACTCTGTGTGAAGCGATAATGGGATTTGAGTTTGACAGTAGAAACTTTCGTAAAAAAATATTGTCATCAGGATATATAATCCCAACAGAAGAGAAGGAGGTAAACGTATCTCATAAACCTGCACTTTTCTATATGTTTGACAAAAAGCTATATGAGCGAGAAGCTAAGAGGAGGTTCAAGTTAAGTTTGAGGAGACTGCCCTGCGCTGGCGGTGGTGCGTGATCGCACTGAACAGAGAGATTAATTATGTATAATTTTATGATATTATGAAAACATTAGGGATTGATATAGGAAGTTCCTCAGTAAAGGTATCAGTACTTGATACATTAAGCGGAGAGTGTGTCGGGAGTATAACACTTCCGAGCAGCGAGATGAAGATTGATGCACCTCAGAGTGGGTGGGCAGAGCAAGACCCAAATATGTGGTGGGAGTATGTGTCACAAGGGATAAAAGAAGTTACATCTAAAATTAATGGTGAAGAGATTCGAGCAATAGGTATCACCTATCAGATGCATGGTTTGGTCTGTTTGG
>CAMRBL010000080.1 GCA_947040435.1 uncultured Rikenellaceae bacterium | reverse complement strand
GTTAAGAAATAATCTGATTGTAGAGTCTTACAGGTAGACAAATTATAAAAGTTCAGGCTGTGCATAAGTGCTCACGCTTTATTGTTAACTACTAAAATCATTTAAATTATGAGGAATTTAAAAAACTTAATCAATATTGCTGCAGTCGCTGTAATATCTGTATTTGTCTTTTCATGTAGTGATAAAACTACTTCGACAAAAGAATACTATTCACTTATTCCATTAAATAGCTTCTATGTTGCTGGTATAGATTTTGCGCGACTAGATAAAGATATGGGGCTTACGGATGAGCAGATAGAACGCTTAACTGAAGAGGCTGACAAGAGTGGATTTGGTATGGACGAGCTAGATGTTTTGGTTGAAAACAGTGCTAAATTTGACGTGTCAGAGCCTGTATATGCTTTTGTAACTACTGAATATGCATTTGGTGTAGTTGCAAAAATTGACAAATCACAAGATTTTACAACTACATTTGATCTTTTGATAGACAAACTTGATCTAAAGAGTGATACAACAGTAGTAGAGTATGCGCTTGCATCCAATAAAGATATGGCTATCGCTTATGAAGGAGAGTCGTTTATCTTTATGCTAAAAAATAAAGAGATTAAATCGGCATTAATGCTTGGCACAGATGCAATTACTGGTGTATCTGTAAAAGAAGAAGTAGAGTCTGTTATGAGTGGTAAAACCGCCTCTTTCGCTTCAACAGAGAGCTTTAAAACTCTGAGAGCTGGAAAAAATGATATAGGTTTTGTTACTGTAGTTGATGAAAATTACCCTATATTTAAGCTCCCATTTAAATTTGTTTCAATAACTAGCCAAGATTTTGAGAGTGGTAAAATTGTTATGAAAACTGATGTGCAAATTGAGAAGTGTGATTTCTTAACATTGATTGAAAAATATGCAGCAAAACCTAAAGGTAAGTTCGATAAATATATCCCTTCGGATTATATATTGTATGCAAATGGTGCGTGTTCAAAAGATGGTGATAATAAGGAGTTGTTGAAAAAAACTAATGAACTTCTAGATATATATATCGAAAGTATATCAAATTCAATGGCTACAATAAATAGTGCGAATGGTGGAACTGCTCCGCAACTTACACAAGGACTTACAACGGCTAATAATGTTGTAAAAGAGATCCTTGAAAATGTAATATACTCGTTTAATGGAGAGTCTGTATTTACAATAAATACCATGACTATGATGCCAGAATTGGTGTTTATGGCTGATGTGAAGGATGCTAAGATCTTAGATAACCTTATCGCAAATATACCTGCCAATATGCTCGTAAAAAATGGTGATAATCAATATACTGTTAAGACTCCTTTCGTAAAAGTTGAAGTCGGTGTAAAGAATAATGTGCTATATATTACGAATGCAACGGCTACTTTCAATGCGTTTAACGAGGACAAAGCACTAGAAAATAACTTTACATCAACACCATTTGCTAAGAAGGTAAAAGGATCGTACGGTGGTATGGATATACGTGTGGATGCACTAATGAACTCTCCACTAGTTCAGCTTGGGATGACTCAAATAGGTGGCAAAAAACTGCCAGTAGTATTTGAAATAGAGAATTTTGAGATGATTAGTACTGAAATTACATCGGTAGTAGCAACTCTAAATATGAAAGATAAGGAGGCGAATGCTCTGAATACTATTATGCTTGATATTTTTGAATTTTTACCTACAATTAACAAATGATAAAGATAAATTTAAACGGTTGTCTCCCGAGGGTATTCTCTGATATAGAGACTGAGTCCTCATTGTGGGGTAAAGATATTGTATTTGAAAAGGGTAAGAAATACTTAGTAAAATCGGAATCAGGTCGGGGTAAATCATCTTTTTGTAGCTACTTAATTGGGTATAGGGATGACTACCAAGGGGCAATTTGTTTTGATGAAATGAATATAAAGACGTTTGATGCAGAGAGATGGTCCTCTCTGCGTCAAGCGTCTTTGTCATATCTGCCTCAAGGTCTTATGCTATTTGACGAAATATCTGCAATAGAGAATATTTTGATTAAAAACGCACTTACAAACTATCGTACGAGAGAGTGGATTAACTCTGCAATGGTAAGGCTGGGGATTGATAATAGAGCAGGTTTTTTAGTCTCAAAACTATCGTATGGTCAGAAACAGAGAGTAGCGTTAATTAGGGCGTTGTGTCAGCCATTCGATTTTATCATCCTTGACGAACCTACGAGTCACCTTGACGACAATACCTCCGCTGAGGTCTCTAAGCTTCTTATTGAGGAGGTGAAGGCATCTGGAGCGGGTGTTATCGTAACATCAATAGGTAAAGATATGGAGTTAGATTACGATAAGATAATTCATCTGTAAAAAAATAAGTGTTGACTGCGATAACGTAGTACCGCCAGAGCAGAGCAGTTTCAGAACGAAACCTCTTTGCCTACCCTTAAAATGAAGTCAAATAAACTCATATAAATAGATATATGGATAGGATATACAGCCTACTTTTAGGCGAACTCTCAAAAAAACGTATACTATGCTTTATGCTCACACAAATTGTGGGTGTAGCTATTGTTGTGATATCTGTTCAGTTCTTTTTTGATGTGAGAAAAGCACTTGATACCACTAGTCTAGATAAAGAGTACGTTATTCTTACAAAAAAAGTTGGAACCCTATCAGGGCTGTTCTCCTCTGATCTATCCTTCTCAGATGCTAATATTGCTGATATTCAGAGCGTAGAGGGAGTGGGTAGTGTCGGAGAGTTTACGTCAAGTAATTTCAGGGTACAAGCTGGGGTAACTATGAGCTCTAGGGGTATTGGATATACGACAGAGATGTTTTTTGAGTCTGTTGACGATGAGTATCTAGATGTGAAAAGCGATCAATGGAGATTTGATCCTAAGCGTAAAGAGATACCTATTATAGTACCTAAAAACTATATTAATTTATATAACTTTGGCTTTGCACCAGCAAGCGGACTTCCAAAGCTATCTAATGACCTTATTAAAAGCATAGGGCTAGATATAACGGTATATGATGATAGTGGTAGCCGACATCAATTTAGTGGACATGTGGTTGGTTTCTCATCTAGAATAAACACAATTCTCGCACCTAAAGAGTTTGTGGAGTGGGGGAATAGTACTTTTACAAATAGTGGCGAAACGCAGCCCGATAGGTTGATATTGAGTATTAATCCCAAACAGACAGAGACAATATTAGAGAAATTGAAGTCCGACGGGTATGAGGTCGAGAATAAGGTTTTTAACTATGAGGCGGTTAGTAAGACTGTAACCTTTATTGTAAGTATTACTCTTTTTATAGGGGTTATAATTACTATTATGTCGTTGGTGTTGTTGGTGTTGAGTCTCTTCTTGCTGATTGAACGAAATAGGAGCAAGATTTTTAATCTATATATTTTGGGTTTCCCTCTCAAGACCATTTTTAAACCATACATGAAGGCTACACTGCTTCTTAGCTCTTGTAGCTTCGTGTTTGCCTATATTTTAAGCCTATTAGCTAGGGAGTTATACCTGTCTATAATGGTTGAGGAGCTAGGAGTTGGAGACATAAGTAACAATGTATGGCTACCTCTAGCTATTGTATTTGGGTTGTATGTTCTAGTTGTTGGGGTGATGCAACTTATTGTGCTAAAAGAGTTGCGTTTGATACGTAAGTAGAGCTTGTTTACACTCTGCATTCTCTCTGTCAACATGTTTGTATAGGGTATAAAAAAAGAGGCTATTCTTAGAATAGCCTCTTTGACTTAATGTGTTTCAGCATGGTAGGTTTATATCTAATCAGTACACGATACCTATTTTTTGTAACTTAAACATATAAATATGCTTAACAAACAATAAATAGCTTGGTGAAAATTCGAATATATACTTACTAAGGGAGCTTTTTACTTACGCAATAACTACTACGTTAATAGCTTGCTCACCTTTTTTACCTTCACCAACTTCGAATTCAACGTTTTGTCCTTCTTCAAGTCCACGGAATCCGTCCTTGTTAATACCTGTGTAGTGAATAAAAATGTCACTACCTGTTTCAGTTGTGATAAAGCCATAACCTTTAGCTGAATCAAACCATTTTACTGATCCTTTCATAAAAATAATAAAAATAAATTGATAAAAAATTTTTTTTTCGAAGGACAATAATATCCAACGAACTTTGACAAAGGAACGTAAAAAGTTTTGTAATACAATGCAAAATGAAAATTATTTTATACTTTTATCGATAATTATGCACTAAATTAGAAAATAATGGGTTTTTACTACATAAATAACGACCAATGTATCGATTGTGGCAGGTGTAATGTTGCTTGTCCGACCATGTCTGTGCATGTATCTAGTGGAAAAAGATACATAAATTACGATAAATGTACCTCATGCGGAGAGTGCATGAAGAGTTGTAGGGTTAATGCAATATCGTTAGAGAACATAAATAAGTTTGTAACTAGCATGGAGAATAACTCACTATACAGAGATAGAATCCAACGCTTAGAGAATGAGTTGTCAACGTTGAAAGATAGATTATACTCCCAAAATAGATCGTTTACTAAGGTGATTCAGACACTACCTCTTGCTACTTTTGTTGTGGATAAGAGTAATAAGATATTAATTGCTAACTTAGCAATGGTCGATATGTTGGATTTAGACCCTTTTAGAAGATCCGAACTAGCAGATTTTTGTATCGGCGAATATTTAGATAGTTTATTCCCAGATGAGATCGTTTCGTTCATTAAATTGTCATCTACCGAGAATGAGGATAGCTCATACAACACAATCCTAAATGGAAAACCTGTGCTGTTGAGTGTCGCAACTCTTAGCGGAGGGGTGCTCTTTGGGACAATAAGAGATTTAAGCGATCATACTGTGGCTTCTCAGGAGATTGTAGCTATGTTAAAGGAGACGATTGATAGAAAGATAGCAATGGTACAGAATATTGGCTCTTTGCTAGGCGAAGAGGTCTCTGTCGTTGTAAATAACCTTAATGCAGTGATTAAAATAGCAGAAAGTGCGAATGATAAATAACTTATTTATAGATATTGCTTGTAAACAGATAAACTGTAATCGAGAGCGTATATGTGGTGATACTTTTGTCTCTAAAAGTATTGCTGGTGGACGACGCACTGTTGCGGTACTATCTGATGGCATGGGGCATGGGGTGAAGGCGAATATTCTTTCAACACTAACTTCAACTATGCTGCTTAACTTTATATCTACAAATCAGTACACCACAAAAATTACAGAGACAATACTTCAGGCACTTCCCGTATGTAATCAGCGTAAGGTTAGTTACTCAACGTTTACAATCGTAGATATTGATAACTTAACCAATGAGATTACTGTTATTGAGTATGATAACCCTGCATGTATTATTCTGCGAAACAATATAGCCCTATCTTTAGAGAGGGAGAGTACAACGATTAATCATCCGCAAGACCGCAAGCTAACCATATACACCACGAGGTTTGTTGCTGAGGAGGGGGATAGGCTTATTGTTGTATCTGATGGAGTAACACAGAGCGGTCAGCTGGATCGTAAATATAAATTTGGATGGGGTGAGGATAATGTCGGACAAATGGTGGACTACTTAGTACACACAAACTCGAATATATCTTCTACCGATTTAGCGGCTCAGTTGATCTCTAGGGCTTGTCATAATGACCAAGGTCGACCGAGTGATGATATGAGCTGTATGTCCATATATATGCGCAAGAGACGTAGTTTACTCCTAGTATCATGTCCGCCTATGTTGACCGAAGGTAATGCTAAGCTGGCAACTATCGCATCCGAATTCAAGGGAATGAAGGTTATTTGTGGTTACCTTGTCGCTGAAATATTATCAAAAGAGCTAAATATAAAGCCAGATATAGAGGACTTTTCTGATGACCCTACACTGCCGCCTGCATGGTCAATGAGTGGGTTTGAACTCGTAACAGAGGGGATTGTGACTCTTAATAGGGTATTGGATACTCTGGAATTAATAGAGGATATTAGTATGGTTTCTGGACACGGAGTTTCAGATAAATTGTGCAGATTGTTGTTGAGGAATGATACTATTAATTTTGTGTTGGGGGGGAAACATAAAATTAATAATGTTACTTACATGCACGATGAGTATGAGTTAAGGCGTAACATCTTAAAACGAATAGCTAAACTGCTAGAGGTTAAGTTTGGACGAAATATATCTATTGTAACGATATAGGTGGCTTGGTGACTGTGAAATTAGATCTATGTTCAGTGGTTTCAGATTAGGAATTAGTGAGCATATATTGTAACTTTGTAGGGTTGTTTTTTACCCTCTATTGAGGGGGGTATTCTCAAACAAAATACTAAAAATATTATTTAATAAAAAGATACTATAAAATGCGTAATTTCTTATCAGTAAACGATGTTGAGTCAGTTGAGTCAATCGTGAAAGAGGCTTTAGAGCTTAAAAAAGATAGATATAAATTTTGTGAACTTGGACGCAACAAAACGTTAATGATGATATTCTTTAACTCATCATTGAGAACACGTCTTAGTACGCAGAAAGCTGCAATGAACTTAGGTATGAATGTTATGGTTCTGGATGTAAATGCTGGGGCATGGAAACTTGAAACTGAGCGTGGTGTGATAATGGATGGTGATAAGCCAGAGCACCTCTTAGAGGCTATTCCTGTTATGGCAAGCTATTGTGATGTTATTGCAGTGAGAGCATTTGCTAATTTTGAGAGTAAAGAGGACGATTATTCAGAGAAGATTATTTCTCAATTTGTTAAGCATTCAGGTAAACCAGTGATAAGCATGGAGGCGGCTACACGTCACCCTCTTCAATCTCTTGCAGACCTTATTACAATTGAGGAGTATAAAGATAAACCAAAACCTAAAGTTGTTATGACTTGGGCGCCACATCCTCGTGCGCTACCGCAGGCTGTGCCAAATTCGTTCGTTGAGTGGCTTAATGCGACAGATTACGACTTTGTGATAACACACCCTAAGGGGTATGATCTTGCGCCTGAATTTGTTGGGGATGCTCGTGTGGAGTACGACCAAGATGTTGCACTTGAGGGAGCTGATTTTGTATATGCAAAAAATTGGTCTGCATACGAGGGTGATAATTACGGTAAAGTCTTATCTACGGATATGTCGTGGAGTGTTACAAGTGAGAAGATGGCATTAACAAACAATGCATATTTTATGCACTGCCTACCAGTTCGTAGAAATATGATTGTTTCAGATGACGTTATTGAGAGTGATCGTTCGATTGTTATTCCTGAGGCGGCAAATCGTGAGATTTCGGCACAAATAGTATTAAAAAAAATAGTAGAAAACCTATAAATAGTTGAGTGCGATCACGCACCGCCGCCCGCGGAGGGCAGTTCCCTGCTTCGAGCAA
>CAMRBL010000079.1 GCA_947040435.1 uncultured Rikenellaceae bacterium | reverse complement strand
TTTTGGATATTTCATGTAGGACTTATCTACCTTATGCTTAGCGCTCCATAAAACCATATCATCACCCGTTACAACTTCAAACTCTTGAGATACGCCGCCCTCATAGCGTATCAGTGTAGTTTCAATAGGTCCACTTGCTCCATTTTGACCATCAACTTCAAGTACAGCGTGCTTAACAGATTGCACTACCTTTATAGTAATATTAAGACGTTTTGCTACTTTTATATTTAGTGTTTCTTTTTTATCCACACCATCATGTGACAAAAGTGTAGTAAATAGTAAATACCCACTATTACTAGCTGTATTAGGCTTCTTGACGCTGAAATATGTTGAACTAACCTCTTGGGCTATAGTATAATCACCAGTTTTACCCCATCTCATTTCCCACTTAGAAACATCTATATTACTCTTAACTTTTATATATTTTTTTACTCCTACATGTCCATATAGTTTCACAGACTTACTCTCAATAGAGAAATAATTTTCACCATCAAAAATAATCTCACCACTAGTTTCCTCATCCCATGGAATAAGAGTTACCTTAATATTTTGAGAACTTCCAATTGATGCATCCTCCTCACTGTCATATCCCTTACCTGTTACCGACGCGATATTAAAATTGTATCTAAAATTACGAAGAACATTTGATAAAGTAGAGCCATCTGCCTGCACGAAATCTACTGGATACCAATAACTTTTCGCAGACGTACCATCATTATATTCTCCTTTAACCACAACACGAGTACTTTTCCCAGTACCCTTCTTATTAAAATTTTCATAAATAAAAATCTGATTCTTTATTGCGTTTTCTACAACTTTATTTGCTGTTTGAGTTTTGGTTGTAATAATTATATTTTCAGGTATAGTTGGTCTTGTAACTGTTCCATTACCGCCATTACCGCCAGCATCCCAATTTGCTACATCATATACCAATCGTCCTTCATTAGGGGTGAAATATGCAGTTATCTCTTGAAGTGTGAAATTATTCGCAGTAACGACAACATCCACACTTGCAACAGAACGAAGCAGTGAAACACTATTACCTGTAGTGGTAGTATTGTCAATATTTGCAAGTGATAATTTCCCGTGCATAGGCAGAGCGGTAGTACTAATACCATTCAAATCAATATTGGTTGTCAACCCCTTTATTACGTCACTTTCAGCTAAATTTATATAATTTGTAAGACTAACACCACCTTTTACATTTGCAAAGACGTAAATCGTAACTGGTGTGTCACTTGCTAATAAATTAGACGTAAATTTGGCGTCGCCACTTGATGATTGAGTAATTTTGCCTGTTCTGCCGTATTTACATTTAGAAAATTCATCAAAAACAAGTATTGTTATATCTTCGATTTTTACATCTTTTGCAACAGCACCTCCTGCTCGAGTTGTAGGTAGACTTGTATTTGGGAGTTCTAGATCAAAGGAGATAGTTATATCCTCAATATTACCCATCTCATTCTCTATTTGTGGCTCATTTGCACAAGAATGGAGGATAAATCCTAACCATAACAGTAATATTATTTTCTTCATATTTATAGTAATTTATTATTATTTACAAATCAGTGCTATGAAACCATATTTTCCATCCGTTGATGGTAATGCTTAAAGCTATATCTTTATCTGTATCCTTATCTTCTGATACGGAAAACGATATATCCCAATTTGACTTATTATCTAAATACTCTTGAGCAGAAATTCCGCTTGGTTTGGTCTTTAGTAAATAGTCTATTAGCTTTAACTCTTGCTCGTTCCCAAATGTGATATTTTGCCCTTGCTCTCTGTTGTAAATCGTTAATTTTACATCATCACTGTATATTGATTGCAATCTCAATGTGTGTAGATTGGCTATATTTTGTGTTCCGCTTTGAGCTTTTACAACTGGATTACTTGCGGGTATATATGTTATTTCTGGACTATTTGCGATTATATTATGATCGCTTGAATAGTGAGAATTACATGCTGTTAATTTTATATCGTACTTTCCGCTTATCTCGATAGGTTTATTATTACTATCTTTTAGAGATATATTTATAGCGTTGTTTGTACATGTAAAATTAATAGTGTGAGTTTGAGTGTCATTTTCAAAATTCATTATCTCTTTCCCTCCGTGAAATAGGTTGGCAAGTCTCTTTGAGCTGATATCATTATCTGTAATCAGTTTCAACGTCAGCAACTCTATATCATAACCTACTTTTAATTCGGGAGTTATGTAGTTGTCATTCACCTCGCTAGCCCACACGACTAATACTTTATCTTTGTAGTAATATGGAACCTTAATTGTATGACCATCAATAATCTCTTTGGCATCTACTCTTAGTAACTCGACAAATTTATTCTGTTTATCGAATACATAAAGATCTACAAAATCAATTAGGTCAATTAGCTCAATTACTTCATCTTCCATATCGCAATCATACTTGAGTCGCAGTTGCAAAGAGCATTTTGTCAAATCCTCTTTTATACAGCTGTATAGTAATATACTACTTAGGAG
The DNA here is from genome assembly GCA_947040435.1 of uncultured Rikenellaceae bacterium. Lineage (GTDB taxonomy): Bacteria > Bacteroidota > Bacteroidia > Bacteroidales > Rikenellaceae > CAMQVY01. Next base: position 4,930 of record CAMRBL010000079.1, on the reverse strand, counting down.
CATAAGACTTAGTATGTGTACTAGTTTTCGATTCATACTGTTAATTATTTTAGTTTTTATATTATATTGAGATTACGGTCTCTTATCTTATTTTCAATTTAAGGGAACTCTACTCTGAGTTCAGGTATTTCGGGTACTTCTATTATCACTATCTCGCGCCGGAACAGATGCTCCAGCCTATGAGAAACTTTGTCTCTCTTAATAAATTTTAGATTGCTTTTTTTCAAAAAGCAATATCATGCGTCAGCCCTCGCCGCCCCACACCCAAAGATGTTTTGTTGTAACTCTTCTTGAAAAAGTTACCTTACGATAGCTGTTATATATATTATGTCTCTACTAATCATTTCTAGATTGAAATCTCCTTGCATTCACAAAAAAATATTTTTCAATCTAATCGGCAAGCTACGCAATTTCTGCATAACCAAAATAATGGAGCAGGTGCTAAAACACCCACTCCACAAATGTCACAAACTACTTAAATCAGATTACAAATCAACCACGTTATTCCAAATACTCCAAGGATTCATTGTGATACTAACAGTAATATTAGCTTCAACCTCATCAGGTGTCTCTGGTACAATTGGATCTGGATTTATTGGGTCTATTATATCTGGATCTGTTGGATCTGGGATAAATGGAAGTCCCGGATTCATTATCGTATTTACTGTAATATTATATGAGTTATTACGAACAACACCCCATCTTCCTAGTGTGTTAGGAGCAGGAACAGTTGCGTCGTGGTTTAGTGGTACTGGATAGTAACAAACACCACCTTTATAATATCTTAGAAGTATAGTTGCAGACCCTATCTTAGCAAAATCATATGAAGTACATTCAGCACCTAATGCCGCTTCAAAAGCTGCAAGATCACGAAATGTATTGAGTTTAGCGTTTACACCTAACAATCCCAAGAATTCATCAAAATCAGCTTTCAAAGAGGCAGAAAGTGTTTCGTATTTTGCCTTCAAGGTAACAAAAGTATAAGGTACATTCTGGAACATAAACCAACTTTTACCATCTTCAAAATCAGCAGGGAAATATGTTGCCTTAATCAACATACTAGTAATATTGTTATTGTCCGTTGCATCTGCAGAGACGGTATTCTCTAAACAATACTTTGCAAATCCATCAAATGTAGGTGCTGTTCCTGTATTTTTTAACCAATTAAAAGCAGCAGTTAAATTCTCTACACCTGAAATTGCAGTTGTAAAATTTGGATCTTCACGATAACTTTTAGCATTAGGTCCTACAACATTATTATAAATAATATACTCCGCATAAGGAAACATACTCTTATTTGTTGTGTTTAAAGCAAAACCTGCAACTACCACTTTTGTACCTACTGGAGTTGTTGTACCAGGAGTCGCAATAAATTCCTCAAGCGCAACTTTAGAAACAACACGATCAACAGGAACAGATATAGGCGTTACTGCTTGTGCAGGAGTATGGACAACTGCCACTAGACCCTCACTATTTGTCATCATCATATCTGTACGATCTGCATATTCAGCTAATGATGCAATTCCAGTAACAGCTTCATTTAACATAGCAAAAGTTATCCCCTTCGCACTATTTACTCTCCCTAATAATGCTTTAGTAGGATTAACTACTACAAAAATACTTGTTACATCACTTGACACAGGTATAGATGTTGATGCTGGCGGTGTTGCTGTTGCATCTCCAGTAACTATTATTTCAACATCACCCGCATTACGACAAATATTTGTTGCATCGAATGCAAAATAAATAACATCTGTGACAACTAATTCAGTTCCACTAGCATTTTTAGTAGCCCTGCTCATAGGCTTAGAATCATCTGGTGCCTTAATAGCAATTGAAATATAATTCTTGCCATTTTGTTGATTCTCGCTGCTAACATCCTCTTTCGAGCAAGAGACAATGGTTAAGGCAGCTATAGCCATCGTCGAAAAGATAATTTTATTCATTTGATTTTTTATTTAATTAATACTATGTATGTTATTTATTTATCAGAAATATTAAACTAATACCTGCTTTCGTTGGACCGAAATAGTGCTTTACTATGTTCTTATCCTTTATTTCACCGCAAGTTGTACCTTTATATTTATCATATTGCATCTGCATATAGCCAGCACCAACATTAAATTCTAAACTAAAACACTTACTGACAGGCAATTGATAACCATATGAAAATCCAACTCCATAAGCATTACCTTGATGTCGATAGTATTTTGAGTCATCTCCAAATAGCATTGGCAATTCGTACCCACCTATATTATACTCCGAGTAGAGAGCGTGAAGTCCAACGAAATGACCATTAAAACGCTCTTTAAAGAAGTACCTAAATTCAGGTTGAATAATCCAATGAACCAATTTCTTGTTGTTATCCTTACCTCCTTTAAGGTAAAACCAATTATAACTACCTGAAAGGTCAAGTGTTGTGTGAGCTCCTAAACCAACCTCAACAGCCAAATTGGGAGCGTAAGCCAATGCACCATATAATAAATTTGTTTTATACACAAAAAATAGTCAGTTTACACTCTTTAATTAATTGATATTCAATTAGTTAATAAATGCAACTTTTATTCTATATTACAGTTACTTATTAAGTAACTGTAATACATGTCGCAAATGTACAAGCAATAAATAATAAAACATAATTATAAGGTAATTTTTTACAATTTTACGTGTTTTTTTTACATAATAGAACAGGCAAAAAGAGGTCATTTTTTTTGCCTCTGCTTTATTGTCTGATATCTGTATATCGTTTTGTTGTTAAGGGGCTTTAAAACCTATTCCTTATTTCAATGAAATAGTGAGTTCAGACACTACTTTATTTATTAAAAATAACACTATTACATTCCTTTAATACATTCATTTTCCAAATTTATTAGCAATCCATTTCTAATTTACCATACTAAAGCACTCATTATCAATTATATAAAAAATATTACAGTTACTTAATAAGTAACTAAGCGGCCATTAGTGCGCTCTGATAGCGATCCGTAACTGCAAACATATTTATAATTAGATTTATTTATCTTAGTCTGGTCTTCCATCGCGAAGCTCTTCAAGTAGATCTGTGTCGTCTTTATTGACTTATGACCCAATAGTTCGCTTATCATCTCGATTGGGACTTTTCGGTTTTTCAACGAGGTAGCGAATGAGTGTCTAATTGAGTATGAGGTTACACGATCTTTAATCCCAAGTTCGGTTGCTAGTAGATTCAAATCTCTGTTGAATTTGCACAGTGCAGCTTGATACTCTCGATATGCATCTTTCCCATACTTAGTTCCGCTAAGAAATGGAAATAGATATTTTTCATCATTTTTTGATTTCAGCTGCAATATCATATCTGTTGCGCTATCTAGCACTTCCATTTTAATGGGTGTACCTGTCTTTTTACGCTGATACTCTAATATACCACCTTGAATATTATACTCTTCGAGATGAGATAAATCGACAAAAGGCATTCCGCAAAAAAGAAACATTAAATTAACTGTTGTCTGAATTTTACGTAGCTTTTCTGACTCAGGAGGTTTTTGCAGGAGTATTTGCAGTTTTTGAATTGGTATAGCCTTTTTCTTTATACTTTCTATTCCCGTATAGACATCTTTAAAGAGTTGCGGAATATATTTAGCATTTTCTGCCTCAACGCCTTTATTGTATATGCAGCGTATTGCTCGCATATATGTTGATATTGTGTTAGGCTTACATTTTCGATCTTTTAGAAATTGCTGATATTTCCGTAGATTGTCTTTGTTGATTAGGCCGAATGAGATAATCGACTTATTAAAATAGGTGGTAAGTGATTTGACAGCATTCTCATAGACATGAGCTGTTGGATAGCGATTTTCTTCTCGTAGGTTGTATATGTAGTTGTCTGCACATTGGCTAAATCCAGTTTTCATTGACATTTTTGTTTTAAAATTAAGTGATTCTTTTTTAAGAATTTAAGAATACATTAAAGAACAACAAAAAACTAACAAAATTGTACTGTTCTTTAATGAATTTTTTATATATTGTACTAAAGGTTATTGGGATCGCAATTCACTTCATCTAATTTAATTATTAAAATTACCCTAAAATATGAAAAAAAGCATTTATTTACTCATTTTCGTGTGTTGTACTTATGCTAGTATTGCGCAGAATAGACCAATCTATATCTCAGTAGAAGATATGATTAATAATTTTAGAGAGAATAAAAGTGAGAGTATTGATTCTTATAATTTTATATACAGTAATAATATATCTTTAATGAAAGCAGATTCACTATTGCCCCAAACATCATTCATAAATCCCAATTTATTTAAAGGGGTATGGAAGCTAGTATATACAAAGCTAGGGACAGGACTACCAGATAAAAAGACATTGTATCTACGTAGTATAGAGGTTGGGAAAAATACATCTAAGTATAAAAATCAATTATTAAAAGATGGAGATGTAGCAAAACTATATGACATGCAGTTAGTAAAGAGAGTTGGTGAGATAGGTGAGGTAGATACCTATGATATGGTGGTAGTTGACACGCATGAGAGAGATGTCAAGGATGCGATTTTATATAAAAATCAGTTGATTGAAAAGTATGGAGAGGATAGTCTAGGAATTCCTGCAATCTGGTTCTCTGGGGAGATAACCCTTTTAGACTCTCCACAAGATCTGTTTGGTGAAATAGTTTCAAAATATATTGAAAAAATAATATTAAAAAATGGAGAAATTGTTTCAAGCGAAGGAGTCCACTTTGCAAAAAGAGGAGAGATGGAAGGTGCTAAAATAACTGAAATTGGTCTTTTAGTGACTTATGGTGTGACCTGGCACGATACAGCTGAGTATGCTTTATCAGAACTAGATACTTTTGTAAATAAAGACTTCCAAAGCGATCAAACTTCCGTAAAGAGCGGAGAGTACTCAATTTTGCTTGTAACGAATGAATCTGGTGAGGCTGATGGTT
>CAMRBL010000078.1 GCA_947040435.1 uncultured Rikenellaceae bacterium | reverse complement strand
AAAACAAGCATCAGAACTGCCATATAGGCGAGGACTGGTGCTTGTTTTTTTATTGGAAACATCGGGGTGGTCGGAGTAGTACAAACATACAGCTAAACATATAACTGTACATAGATAGAATAATTTTCTTTTAATTGTTTTAAATTATTTATTGTATATAATAGTATAGGTGCTTATTGCAGGAACACTTACGATTACAAGATCCTCTTCTTCAAGTTGGCTATCAATTTTAGTCTCTACTATCATCATAGTCTCTACTATTTGAGTCGGATATCCAGAATCATCCATTGTATAAGTATATGTATATGTAGTCTCAATCGTTTTTTCGTACCGCCCGTCATTGCTTATGGCTGTAGATTTAGCTTTATCCATAAGGTTTTTATTACTTTTACCAAGCTTTCGAGTAAGTGCTGCATGATCAAAAGCAATATTCCCGACATCACATGTAAACAATGATATATCCATATTTGATTTATCTTCATAAGTTGTATGCGAAAAAGTCGTAGTTTTCACATAATCTGTACCATCTGTATTCCCATCTGAGTATGTGTCGGTGTCAACTACTTTGGTAATATTGCCATTAGTCCATGTAAATAAAGCTTCAAATCTATTAGTCTGATTCTGACTATCGTTACTTTTCTCATTTATTTTAGTCAAATACATCTCATCATTGTATGTATATATAGACTCAGTAGTCTTGCTATAATACGCATCTTTGCGGTCAGTAACCTTTTTGTTAGCAAAATCTTTATCATTAAAGGTATAAGTATATGTATCAGCCTCTCCTTCGTTACTCCATTTGGAAATAAATCCATCACTGTTATATGTTATATAGTAACTTTCTGCACCTGACGAGAGTTGTCCATTATCTGTATCTGTTATTTGGAGCTCTATTAATCGCCACTGGTCATCATATTTAAAAACAACATCCTCTGTTTCTGAAGGATATTCTGCCATGTAAGAAGTAATTACTTTGGGTGCAGGTACAGGCTTTTCGTTCTCTGCTGTGGTGCCTTTCTGCTCAACGGTTATAGTAATCGTTGACTCTCCTGCGGTGATGTTAATTTTAGCTATACGATCTTCACCAGTGTAATTAAGGTCTAGTTTTATGTTTATTGTGTGACTTCCTACATCGCCACTCATTGGGTCAACTGTAACCCATGAATTATTTGTTGTTGATTTCGTTACATCACCAATAGAGATACTCCAAGCCTCCGCCGCAGTAAATGCAAAGTCACTTACTGTTCCTGTTTCATCAGCAAATATTTTTTGATTTAATTTCTCTTTATCATAACCTGTAAAGACATCAGAATTGTCTGGTTTTTTCGAATCATCACCCTTGTCGCAAGAGGTGAAACATACAGCTAAACATATAACTGTACATAGATAGAATAATTTTCTTTTCATTGCTTTAATTTTATTAGTTTAGTTCGATATTATTTATTATACGTGATCGTTATTAAGTCATCAGTCTAATTTTCTTGAACTATATCCATTTTAATTTCAGTTGGATAACCATTTTTATTAAATTTATACGTAAAGTTACTCTCCATATATGACTCATTATCAGTGAATGATTTACGTACTTCTTTAGTTACAAATTTACTAAAATATATGTGAATTCCTAATTAAACCCGCATAAACGGTTAAGCAACTAATTTATTTTCATCGTTAATTTGTGCCCAAAATTCGTCAATATTCATATTTCCAATAGCTGAATGTCTTCTAACTTTATTATTGGATTTACACTTTTATAAATGCTGAATTCAACTCGCTAATGCAACTGAATCGGTCGAAATGAATAGATATAATTGGAGCGTAATTTTATCAGTACCGAGAGAGAGAGAGAGAGTCTAAACCCTCTTTCTTTCACTGAAAGGATAAAATTTCTTATCTCTGCTTTATTTCCGACCAAAGATTTAGAGCAATATGAAGCATTTAACCATAGAGCAAAGGTATACAATTTTTGCGATGAGGCAAGAAGGGTACCTCCAGAAAGATATCGCAAAAAGCTATAAGTGTAAACAAAAGTACGATTAGCCGAGAACTGAAACGTAATTGCGACCTAAGAAGTGGCAAGTATGTTATGGATCTTGCACAGCGAAAAGCAGGTGCACGACAGCTAAACAAGAAACGTAAAGAACTCTTTACCGAGCCAATGCAGCGGAGAGTGAAAAAACTCTTAAAGAGAGGGTTTAGTCCTGAGCATATTGCGGGACGAGAACGCTTCGAGAAGAGATCTATAGTCTCACACGAAACTATATATCAGTGGATTTGGGAGGATAAGCGCAAAAGTGGCGACATACATACAATTACGGCTGATAATGGAAAGAATTTGCAAAACACGAGAAAATAGCACAAAAATTGGAAATAAATTTCTATTTTTGTAATCTATACCACTCGTGGGAACGTGGAGCTAATGAGAACACTAATGGCCTCATTAGGCAATACATCCCTAAAGGTACGGATTTTAGTGAAGTGAGCGAAAAAATGATTAAATTGATTGAAAACAAACTAAATAATCGTCCTCGTAAAAGGCTCGGATACCTCACGCCAAACGAAAAATTTAAACAAATTATAAACTTGAATTCAGTTGCATTAGCGAGTTGAATTCAGCTTTTAAAAACTTATATTATGATGAAAATATACACACTTCTATTTTTCATGCTATCGTGCATGGTGTCATGTGAAGATATGACTTCGGACAATGACTCTGAACATGGAGTAGACCCAAAACCAAAGCCAAAACCGCATAAGAGTATTCAGGGTGTAATACAAAAAGGGCCATTTATAGACGATATTGAGATCATGGTCTATCAATTAGATGATAAGTTAATGGATACTGGTACAGGTTTCAAAGATTATATGGTTACGGACTATCATTTAGGTAAATACGCTATTTCTGATATCACTTCTGAATATATTGAGATTGAGGCAGTAGGTCGCTATTTTAATGAAGTTACGGGAGAGATATCTAGCTCTTTAATTTATCTTAAAACTATCGCAAGGGTAACTGACGATGAACCTATAAATATAAACGTATTAACCTCCTTAACTAGTGGTAGAATTAGAACTCTTGTATCTGAAGGGCTGGAGTTTAATGAAGCGATGGAAATAGCTGAAAATGAAGTTTTAGCTATCTTTGGTGATACCACATCGATAGAGATGATGCCTTTTAACTCATTAAGCATAGCTGAAGAGGGTGAGGCTAATGCACTTTTATTGGCTGCTTCTATAAAGTTACAATCAAATAGATATCCAGAACATGTCCAAGAATTGATGGATCAAATTTCATCAGATATAGAAGTTGATGGAGAGTTGCAAAATGAGTCTTTAATCAATGAATTAGACAATGGTATCAAATCACTAGATTTAAAGAGAGTTAGAACGAATATAGAAAACTACTACAGTAAAGGAGAGTCTGTAACAATTCCTGAATTTGAGAAGTATACAAATTTTGGTAAATATGACTGGTTATTTTCCTCTTACGAACAAGAATATATCTTATCGAGTACAGCTCAAGACTTGGAGCTATTGTTGAATGAAGGAGTCGAGTATGATTACAATATTATGTATGTAGGAGAGAAGGATTGGATTACTTTTGATCGCAAGAATTTAATACAACCATTTTCAATCAAACAGAACGAAAATGAAGAAGAGAGATTTGCACAAATCTATTTTACTTCAGAAGAAAATTCTTCAAAGGTTGTGATATATATAACTCAAAAACCCGAAGGTTCTTTAATAATTTCAAGTGATACCTACGACGATATTTCTGCTCACGGAGAAATTATTGAGGTGAAATTTGCTACAAATAGTAGTGATTTCGAAATTACTATAGATTCAAAAAGCAAAAGTTGGATTGAAGATCTAACAATTAGTAAGTCAATGGTGGATTATACTAAACGCTATCGGATACATAAAAACGGAGGGTTGGATCCTCGTATTGGAAAGATTATTGTTAGCTCAAGTGATTACATAGATACTATCACGATAAATCAAAAAGGAAGCTATGAATTTGAAATTTCTGGTCCAGATAAGATGTTTTCTAATATGGAACAGACATTTGAGATAGATGTAAATACTAATAAAGAGTATACATTAGATCCTCCTGTTGTTGATTGGATTACGATTGAAGAGCAAAATAATAAATATATAACCGTTAAACTTAGCCAAAATACTACTGGTGATGAGCGAAGTAGCAAGTTGATGTTTAAAGGTTTTAATGGCACTGTTTTGGAGTATGTTGTTACCCAAAGCCAAACAGATATTATTGAAGGTGATGAGAAGATAACAATAGATAATAAGGGAGGTAATTTTGATGTTAATCTCGCAGCAAACCAACCGCTAAGTTTTGAAATAAATTGTGACTGGATAAAAGCAGTTCCTAGCTCTAAGGCTATGGAAGATTTTAAATTTACATTTACTGCAACTTCTAACGCATTAATAGCCTCTCGAACAGCAGAAATTAAATTTATTGGAGGAGCAACAGACATTATTGTAAAAGTTACTCAAACTGGAGGAGATAGTAAAAAAGCATTAACGGGTGTCACTTATGGCTCTTTGAAAGATCTTATGAATGAAGATGAGGTGCTTAATATTACTGAATTGAGTATTGAAGGTTCGTTAAATGGAGATGATTGCAACTTAATTTCAACAATGGTTAAGCTCGTAAAACTAGATTTGAGTAAGGTTCTTTTTGAAAATAATATTCTACCAGAAAATAGTTTTTCACTGCACAAGGAGCAGATGCCTATAAAGGAACTAATTCTTCCAACTCAAAAAACAGAGTTCCCCACAGGCTCTTTTACTTATTTTAGAGAGAATTTAGAGAGACTAGATATAGGGGGAACAGAGGTAATTGCTGACTTTAGCTTTAGTAGTTTTGCAAAATTAACAGAGGTAAATCTTCGAAATGTCAAAGAGATTGGCTTATCTGCGTTCAAAGGTGCAGGATTAGTTAATCTAACTATTCCAAACAGTGTTACACTATTAAAGGAGTCTTTTATGTCTTGTGAAGATCTTGTAACAATTGATATTGCGGGAGGAATTAAGGTGATTGACAATACATTTAAAGGCTGCACTAGCCTTCAATCTATCGTTATCCCTGAAGGTGTAGAGGCTCTCATTGCTGCATTTAGCAACTGTACGAGTTTAAGTGATGTAAAACTGCCATCAACTCTGAAAGTATTTGAAAGCGACCCATACGCTGCTTCAGGTGCTGCCTCAAGCCAATTAAATGGTAGCTTCCGAAACACTGCGATTAAAACTATTGATATTCCTGAGAGCGTAGTGGATTTAGGTCCTAGTACCTTCCAGTACTGTAAGCAACTAACAAAAGTTAATTTTTCAAAGAATACAAAGATTACTAAAATTTATGGAGGTGAGTCTGTTCACTTTATTTATGGTAACGTGACTTGGGTCGGTCCATTCTATGAGTGTAGTGCTCTAGAAGAGATGACCATTCCAGCATCTGTTGAGGAGATTTCGGGAACAGTATTCATGAATAGTGGGTTAAAACGACTATATTTTGAAGAGGGATCTAAGTTAACTAATTTCGAAGGAGGTGTCGCAGTTGATTACAACGGTGTTAGTCGTAGATATATATATCAAGGCTGTTTTGCTGGTGCAGAACAACTTACAGAGGTTGTGTTGCCTCCAAGTTTAACGAAATTAGGAGATAATTTATTTAAAGGTTGTAAAATTAATAGTTTATCCTTGCCGTATATAACTCAAGTAGGAATGAATGTATTTAGTTCATCAACTATTGATAGAGTCGAGCTACCTAATATTACAGAGGTTGGCTACCGAATGTTTGTAGAGTCTACTGTAAAGAGGCTAGATATGCAAAATGTAAAGAATATTGGCAAAGAAGCATTTTTGAATGCGAAAGAGTTAGTTTCTGTTTCATTTCCAAATGTAATTGCGATTAGAGAGTTAGCTTTCAAAGGTTGTTTAGCTTTAAATTCGATATCGTTTCCAAATGTAACGGAAGTTGAAAATAATGCTTTTGAAAATAATTCAGCTTTAAATTCTGTATCACTACCAAAGGTAGCAAAATTAGGATACGCTACATTTAGAGGGTGTAAATCACTTACATCGATCTCTCTTCCTACTGTACGAAAATTGAGTGGGGCGACTTTTAAAGAGTGTACTAATTTGATGGAAATAGATCTGCCGAATCTTTGTGAAATATCGAGTGAGGAGTTCCTTAACTCACCTGCTTTGGCTACAATGACGTTTCCTAAACTTGAAATAATAGGAGATGGTGCATTTAAAGATTCACCTCATTTTACAGAGGTAACAGAACAGAATTTCCCTGCAGTAAAAGAAATTGGCTATGAAGCGTTTAAAAATTGCATTAATATAACAGATGTATCTCTACCGAATGCAACTGTGGTTTTTGGATTTTTTGGATGCCCAGCTTTAGAAAAAGTTTCATTACCAAATGTAGAAGAAGTTTCAGGGTTTGAAGAGTGTACAGCTTTAAAAACAATATCATTACCAAATGTAAATAGTGTTGCAGGATTTAGAGGGTGTACGAGCCTTGTGAGTATACATATGCCAAAGGTGACAAGTATAGAGTATGATACATTCCTAAATTGTACTTCATTAAAAGAATTGTCCACTTTAGATAATCTTTACAGTCTCAAATCTAGAGCATTCTCGGGTTGTAGTTCATTAGAATCTGTCTCAATGCCGAGTCTAATAGACTTAACTGAACATGCTTTCTTAAATTGTACATCTCTTCGCTCTGCTTCATTTGCATCTGTTAATGTAATTAATGAAGAGGTATTTAAGGGTTGCTCTGCACTAAAAATCTTAGATCTTCCTAAACTCACAATTGCACGAGAGAAAGCATTTAGTGGTGTGAGTTTGGAATCACTAACGATAAGTACATATGGGACTAAAAGTAAATCACTATATCTAAGGAGCTCTGAGTATGGTGAGGATTTATCTCTTTTTGCCAATACAGAAAATACGACGCTGAACATAGGTAATGACTGCCGTTCATACATTAAAATAGACCATGCAACTAATACATTAACAGTAAAGTTTGATACTTATAAATTCAAAAAAATAAATGTTATTCAGTGATATACCGCATCTTCTCAGTACTGATATACTCACATGTATACAAAGATAGGTGAGTAATATAGTTACAGGCGATACTGTGAAGAAAGAGAAATCACTTTCAATGGGTACGTAGTACTTGAAGTGAAAAAAGAGAACCTTGTTCATAAGATAGCCAACTCATACGAGTTGGCTATCTATTTCGATCAAATCAATACATTCAGTAGATTGTGAAATCAGGTTATCTTCATCTGATTTATTTCAATAGAATCAAGTAGAGTTGCCATCAAAATTGGAGAGTAGGTTAAGTATAATACTCCCCAAATTTTAGACAGCATATTAAGATATAAATTCATATCTT
>CAMRBL010000077.1 GCA_947040435.1 uncultured Rikenellaceae bacterium | reverse complement strand
ATGGCGAACCTTTGCGCTTAGTGGGAAGTAATCGCCATATGGAGTACCCTTATATCGGCAACGCAATCTCTGACAACGCACAATACAGAGACATCTACCAGATCCGTGAAAATGGATTCAATACAGTTCGTTTGGGGCACTATCCTCAGGACGAATCTGTGTTAGATGCTTGTGACGAGCTAGGTATTCTAGCTATTGAGCCGATTCCAGGGTGGCAATTCTTTAACTCTAACGAGACATTCATAAACCTAACATACCGAGATGTTAGAGCTATGATACGCAGAGATAGGAATCACCCTTCAGTAATCATGTGGGAGGTTATCTTAAATGAATCATGGCCTCCTAACGAATGGAAAGATAAAGTAAACGCAATTGCACATGAAGAGCACCCGGGAGATCAGTGTTTCACAGCGGGAGATGCATATGGTTATGATGGCTTCGATGTAAGCTACAACGATTGGGCGGAAGGCTTTAACCGTAAAAACAGCACTCAAAACCCAAGTTTTATTAGAGAGTATTATGATTTTGAATTTGGAGGTCATTACAGCTCCACTAGAAAAAAACGTGGCGATGGTGAGGCTGCACTACTAAATAATGCATGGAATGCACAGTGGTCTCACAATAGATACAGAGCATACTACCCTGCAACAATGGGTGATGCCGTTTGGAGTATGTATGACTACAATAGAGGGTGCTGTGACAACATTTGTTATAGCGGAGTAGCGGATATATTTCGCCTACCTAAATTCTCTCTGAACTTCTTCCGTAGCCAAATACCAGTCGGTGAACCTCAACCAAATGGAGAGATGAAGCCTTACGTATCAATAGCTAATTTCTGGACAGAAAGAGATGACTCCAATAAACAAGTTGTTGTTTATGGTAATGTTGATGAGGTAGAGTTACTCGTAAATGGAGTGGTGGTAGCAAAACAGAAAAAAGATGGTGGTAGCGACAGTGAGTACTCTAAAGACCAAAAGAAGTGGTACACTGGAGGAGAGCCATTCGATGGAGGAAATTGTAAAAATATTACAGAAGCTCCATTCACGTTCAACAATATAACGTGGCAAGCTGGCGAAATTGAAGCGATAGGATACATCAATGGCAAGGCTGTAACAAAAGAGGTTGTAAAGAGTCCTATGAAGGCTAGTTCTATTGAGATATCATATTTTGAAAGTGGCAAGAAATTATCACGAAATGACATTGCAATTGTATACGTTAGTATCGTAGATAAAAATGGAACATTAGTTGTTACAGATAACGAGACAGAGATTACTCTCTCCGTAGAGGGAGGTACAATCATAAGTCCAACGCAAATTAATGCAGAGGCAGGTATTGCATCCTTTATTGTACAAACAAATGGAAGTAAGAGGATTGAATTTATCGCAAACGGCTCATCTTTCACAAAGAAAATGGGTCTAAGACTACTGTAATAAGAGTTCTTAACTACAAAGAGAGAGTACCTAGATTCATAATTAATGAATTCAGGTACTCTCTTTTTTTTATTACGTCCTACTCAATAGAGTAACCGCTGCCAATATGTGACAGAACTAGTGTAGCTTTTTCTTATAAAAAACAACAAAAATTGTTATCGCAGTAATAGCTGATGTTATATCTGATATAGGCTCCGCGACTATTACACCAAACTGCTTATCTTCAAAGAAGTTAGGGAGTATGTATATAAGAGGCACAAGTAGTACAACCTTACGAAGTATGGCAATAAAGAGTGAAATCTTAGCCTGCCCTAATGACACAAACACCTGTTGGCAAATGATCTGCAATCCAAACAAGTAGACACCCAAGAAGTATATCGGGATAAATGATGATGTCATCTCTATCAGTTGACTATCCGTTGTAAATATCTTTACAAAGCTACGAGGAAATACCATCAATGATGTACACAGTATAAATATATAACTACCTCCAGATAGTAAAGCAAGCCTAATACATCGTCTCACTCTACGAATATCTCCTGAGCCAAAATTATAACTCACAATAGGTTGCAAACCCTGCGAGATTCCGTACAGTGGCATAGTCACAGATTGCAAAAGAGATGTTAATATCGTCATCGCACCAACTGCCAAATCTCCGCCATATTTCAATAGCTGTGTATTCAAGGAGATCAACACCAATGACTCTGTACTTTGCATTATAAACGGAGCTATACCGAGTGATAGGATACTCCATACCACACTCCACTGAGGGACGAGATAGCTGCGTCTTAATTTTAGTGCGTCACTTTTAAACCTTAAAAAAAGCACTACCCATATAGCAGATACAGCTTGCGATATAACTGTTGCATATGCAGCACCTTTGACTCCCATATCTAGTGTGAATATAAATATAGGGTCTAAAACTATATTTATAACTGCACCAATAAGTACTGTTAACATACTAGTCCTCGCAAACCCCTGCGTATTGATAAAGGGGTTCATTCCAATGGAAATGAGAGAGAATATTGTACCAAAAAGATAGATTCCTAAATAATCCGTAGCATAGTTAATTGTCACCTCACTTGCCCCGAAGAGGAATAAAAGGGGCTCTGCAAAGATCGAAAAAAAAGTAGTTATTAAGATAGCAACCACGACTAACATCGAAAAACTAGCGGTCATTACCTCCTCAGCACCATCACGATCTTTTGCTCCCAATTTCATTGAGCAGCGTGGTGCTCCGCCCATTCCAAATAGCAGACTAAATGCTCCAATGAGGATTATTATAGGGAAAGTAACCCCTACTCCAGCAATTGCAACCTCGCCATCTACCATCCTTCCTATATATACTCTATCTATTATATTATATAATAGATTTACTAGTTGTGCAATTATTGCAGGTATAGCTAATTTCAATAGGAGCGACCCTACTTTTTCTGTTCCTAATTTCGTCATCTATTTATTAAAATATCTCATGTAAATTTTGCAAAATGTCTATTTCAAATATGTATTCAACCATCCAAAGAACTCACGATTCCATGCGATTGAGTTTTGTGGTTTGAACACTTGGTGTGCCTCATCTTCAAACACAACGAGTCTAGCGGGTACTCCAAGCAATTTTGCTGCCGTAAATGCTTGCAGACTTTGAGTATAAGGGATTCTAAAGTCGTACTCACCTGTAATTATAAGAATAGGCGTATCCCACTTATCTACAAATTTGTGTGGCGAGTTTGCATATGAGCGTTTTGCCGTAGCGTCATCGCTCCAATAGCTACCACCGTAGTCATTATTAACAAAGTACAACTCCTCGGTCTCTCCATACATAGATTCAAAGTTAAAAATACCACAGTGTGCAATAAACGCTTTAAATCGTCCTTCGTGGTGTCCTGCAAGATAGAATGCAGAGTAACCGCCATAACTAGCTCCGATACAACCTAAATTATCTGTATCAACATAAGACTCTTTCGAGACATCATCTATCGCAGATAGGTAGTCTTTAATATTCTGTCCACTATAATCACCCGAAATTTGATCTAACCACTCCTGCCCAAAAGATGGTAATCCTCTTCGGTTAGGCATAACAACAATATACCCTTCGGCGGCAATAACTTGTGCATTCCAACGGTAGCTCCAGAATTGACTAACGACACTTTGAGGTCCTCCTTGGCAATACAATAGAGTCGGATATTTTTTTGTACTATCGAAATCGGGTGGATAGACTACCCACGTTAACATCTCTTTACCATCTGTCGTCTTAACCATGCGCTTCTTGACATCTCCGAACTTAATATCCTTGTATATCATCTCATTCAGATTTGTGATCTGCGACAATGCACCACTATTTAGATCTAGATTAAACAGCTCCGCAGCATCAGATAGAGTTGTCAATGATACGACAGCACTACCTTCAGAGATAGAGAGTGAGATTAGATCATGCTCTCCACTGGTTAGAACCGATACACTGCCACTCACATCAACACTACAAACTTGATGTGTAGCACTCATTGGAGATATAAAATATAACTTGTCATTACCTTGCCATATAACGTTTGATGCGTTATAGTCAAATGCATGGGTAAGATCCGTTGATTCCAAACTCTCCAAATTCATAACCATAAGGCGACTTTTATCGGACTCATTACCAGCTCTTTTCATACTCAAAAAAGCAATTGATTTGTCATCAGGAGAGAATACAGGGTACTTATCATAACCAAGCCACTCGCCACCACTCTCTTTCATAAGGTTTGTAGTCTTCTCCGTATCAAGATCATAAAGATATATATCTGAATCCGTACTTACAGCATACTCCGCTCCGACGCACTTCTTACAAGTATACGCAATTTTACTCCCCGAGTTATTCCATGCAATCTCGTCGTTACTGAAATATGGTGCTAGAGGTGCATCCCAAGGCTCATTTGGCATTATATCCTTTTGATTTTGAAGTTTACCTTCAACTATATCTCCAACAAATATATGCTTATAAATACCCTCTTCCCAGTAGTCCCAATGCCTAACCATCAAATCATCATAAACCCTAGCCTTAGATTCTGGTAGGTCGCTATAAATCTCAGATGATTTATGTTTCGCTACTTTAACACCAGATATATATAGTATTTTATCCTCCGTAGGCGACACCCTGAACCCAGACACTCCACCATCAACAGATGTGATCTGACTCTTAACGCTACTTGTAACATCTATACTCCAAACTTGAGAAGATCCGCTCTGCGAGCTTGTATAATATACTACGCTACCATCTCCACTCCACACTGGAGAACCCCCTGACTCAACAAGACATATAGGCTCTTTACTCCCAAGCTCCTGAGTGACAATAGATGTCTTTCCACTGTTCTCCTCCATTTTATACTTACTGACTGTGTATAGAGCCATCTTTCCATTCGGAGATAGAGTTGCACCTCCCAATCGATTCATCTTCCACATCACCTCTGGTGTAAATAGCCCCCTCTTTATCTCCGCCTCTGTGAGATCGTTACTTATATCCATTTTTGAACACGTTTTAGTTTGGTCACAACACGAAACGACCCCAAGTGTTGCAAACAGAATACCTAAAGCCTTTAGACTTTTAATCATAATTATTTATTTAATAATGAAATAGCAGGAAACAACATCCCACTATAATTTAATGTGATTTGTAAATATCTCTACTATTGTTTGAAAACTATTTTGAAGTAATGTACTAATCTCTCCTCGCTCTACCCATCGAACCTCTGTGATCCCCTCCTCTGTCTGCGGAATCAACTCCCCCGCATAACTAGACTCCATTAAGTACCAATATGTAGACTTCAGAATCCATGCGTCATTTAACCTATATATATGTTTTGTGGTTGTCAAGTGTCGGATAATAGTTAAGTCCGAAATGCCACACTCCTCCTCAACCTCTCGCAGCGCACACACCTCAATCTCCTCCCCAATCTCACGATGACCTTTGGGTAGATCCCACTTTCCATTCCGCTTCATCATTAACCACAGATTATCAAATCCCCTAACAACTCCGCCCGCAGCGTCAACTAATTTGAAAAAAGAGCAAAATTCACCATAAACAGCCTCAATATCGTCACCATTTATTGTTATGCTATTGCTAAATTCAAGTTTTTGTAACATCTTTGTAATGTCAATAGGTGTGCCACATTTTATATAAAAATCTCCCGCCGCCTCTGACGCAAGAGCAAAAGTAATTACATTATTGTTAAAGTATATTTTACGCATAATAAAATTTTATGAAAAACATCGAAAAAAACATTGCACAAACATTATTGCAAATTAAAGCAATAAAACTTAGTCCTGCAAATTATTTTACATGGGCATCGGGTTGGTACTCTCCAATTTATTGTGATAATCGCAAAATTCTATCTTTTCCTGAGGCTAGAAAAGAGGTATATGAGAGCTTTGCTAAGGTTATAAGCGAGAAGTATCCTGAAGTAGATGTTATCGCTGGAGTAGCAACAGGAGCTATTGCACATGGGGTCCTAGTAGCAGAAAAAATGGAGAAATCATTTATATATGTTCGCTCTGCACCTAAAGCACACGGACTTACGAACTTAGTTGAAGGAGAGATCAAACCAGGTAGTAAAGTTGTTGTAATTGAAGATCTTATATCTACTGGCGGAAGTTCACTAAATGCCGTTCAAGCTCTAAGAGATGCTGGATGTGAGGTGTTAGGTATGGTAGCGATATTCACTTACGGATTCCCTACGGCTCAAGACAACTTTAAAAACGCAGAGGTAGAACTTACTACTTTAAGCAATTACAATACAATGATTGAGTTAGCTGTTGAGCAAGGATATGTTGCTGCCGATCAATTAGAAACTCTAAGCGAATGGAGAAAAGATCCATCAATTTGGAATAAATAAAAATAATGGAAAAATATGAAAGCAAACAGGTTTTAATAACAAGACCTGCGACAGTAATATATACAACACTATCTAGTTTCTCAAATTTTACACCTATATTAAGAGATAAAGTCGAAGAGTGGAGTGCAACAGAGGATTGTTGCTCTTTCAAAGTAAAAGGCTTTACCATGAAACTTCGCATTATTGAACGTGAGGAGAATAAAACGATAAAGGTGACAGGTGAAGAGGGATCTCCATTTGACTTCACATTCTGGATGCAATTAGTTGAACTATCTCCAAGTGAAACAAAAATGAGATTAGTGCTTCACGTAGAGCTGAACATGATGATGAAGATGATGGTTGGTGGTAAGCTGAAAGATGGCATAAATCAGATGGTAGATCAGATTGCAACATCATTTAACGCTTAATATTTTATTCAACGAATATGATTTAAAAAGTTAGGGTTTCAAAAACATCAGCGATGAAGTTTTTGAAACCCTAACTTTTTTATACCTAAATACTCTCACCCATAGAGGCGTAAATATATCGACTACTCAAATGCCCCAATCTCTGCAAGTGTTGCAATATTAGGATCTGAGGGCGTATAGTTCGACACAGTCTTAATTCTAAACGCCTTAACTAATTTAGGTTCAGGAAGGTATACAAATTGCTTTCTTGCTGCATAAACAAGTTTGTGTCTTCCTTGAGGTTCCCAAGTAGTACCGTCATTACTTACCTCAATATCAAACTCATTGATCGCTCCATGCATAGATTGTCTCTGCACAAATGAAAGACCCCTAATCTCAGTAGCTTTATCCATAGTTACCGTTAATGTGTGCGGGTGTCCCGGTTTTCCGCCCTGCCACTGCGAATGCCACAATGTAGCCACATCTCCATCTAACATTAAAGATGCTGGAGAGCTATTATCACTATCGCTAGCTACTGCTTCCCATCCATCTCTGGCCATGTCTGTCTCAACAACGAAGTGGTAGTCACTCAAGTTTGTTCTATCGAAATCATGGCTCTCCTCTATATATGTACCATCATCAAATAGAAACCAAGTACGCACCCTAAATAGATCATTATCCCTACCTATCGCACTTAGTGGAATATCTATGCTAAATTGATTATTTGTGAGGTCTGATACCGTCCATGACTC
>CAMRBL010000076.1 GCA_947040435.1 uncultured Rikenellaceae bacterium | reverse complement strand
TCTACACGTACTGACACACTCTTTCCCTACACGACGCTCTTCCGATCTAGAATAGCAGCATTATAAAGTTAAGAGATATGATAGCTGCCGATACGTAAAACACAGATTCGAAATCGCCTTTAAATAGGAGTGTAACTAAAGGTCCAAAGAATGCACCTACATTTACCATCATATAGAAAATTCCAAAACCTATAGATGCAGTCTCATCAGTTGTTGTTTTGGCAATAGTTGCAGAGATAATTGGCTTGAACAGAGCCGCTCCAATTGCTAAGTATATAAAAATAAAGAATACACCTCCAACAGAGGTAAATATAGGTAGCATTAGGAATGCCGATATGTAAATTATAAAGGATAGTATTAATATCTTTTTATATCCATATCTATCTGCAATTGCACCTGTTAGGACGGGTAGGAAATACAATATACCCGTTCCAGCACCCATAATCAATGCTTTTTCGTTATTTGAAAACTGTAAACCACCATCATCAAGAGATCCAGTTAAGTAGTTTGCAAATAACATATAGAAGCCATACCAAGCCCAACGTTCAAAGAGTTCAATTAGATTGGCGACCCAAAAGGTCTGAGGAAATTTGTTAAATATATTCATCTTTAGTTTTATTTAATTAGTAGTCTGTTCGTTCTAATCACAAAAAAAACGAAGGTTTCATCATTATTTGATAAAACCTTCGTTTTCTAACTCTATTCTACCACGCGTATAGTGGATATTTAGACATCATAGCCTCAACTTCTTTGGCTACATTTGAGAGTACCGTTTGATCTTCGTAACTAGCAAGTGCCTTATCAACCAAAGCAACAATAGCATCCATATCTCCCTCCTTTAATCCTCTAGTTGTTATCGCAGGAGTTCCCACACGAATACCAGAAGTTTGGAATGGCGAGCGAGTATCGAAAGGCACCATATTTTTATTTGTTGTAATTTCAGCCGCTACAAGAGCAATCTCAGCCTTCTTACCTGTCAACTCAGGGAACTTAGTACGCAGATCAATAAGCAATAGGTGGTTATCTGTTCCGTTAGAAACAATCTTATACCCACGCTTAATAAATGCTTCAGCCATAGCTTGTGCATTTTTCTGCACCTGTTTCTGATACTCTTTATATGAAGGATCTAAAGCCTCACCGAATGCGACAGCTTTTGATGCGATAACGTGCTCTAGTGGTCCACCTTGAATTCCAGGGAATACCGATGAGTTAAAGATTGTAGACATCATCTTAACCACACCTTTAGGAGTAGTTAGACCCCAAGGGTTCTCAAAATCTTTACCCATTAAGATAATACCTCCACGAGGACCTCTCAATGTTTTGTGTGTTGTAGATGTTACCACGTGAGCATATTGAATAGGGCTATTTAATACTCCCGCAGCAATAAGTCCAGCTGTGTGTGCCATATCAATCATTAATAGTGCACCTACTTTGTCTGCAATCTCACGCATACGTTTGTAGTCCCACTCACGACTATATGCAGATGCACCTCCAACAATAAGCTTAGGCTTATGCTCAATAGCTAGGGCTTCCATTTTATCGTAATCAATAGTTTCGCTCTGCTCGTCTAACTTATAACCAACCGCTTTGTATAATATACCTGAAGTATTTACTGGGGATCCGTGTGACAAGTGACCACCATGAGCTAAATCAAGACCTAAAAATGTATCTCCAGGTTTAAGCACTGCACTAAAAACAGCCATATTCGCTTGTGCTCCAGAGTGTGGCTGCACGTTAGCATACACAGCACCGTATAGTTCACAAACTCTATCAATTGCAAGTTGTTCTATTTTGTCAACCACTTGACAACCTCCGTAGTATCTTGCTCCAGGATATCCCTCAGCATATTTGTTTGTCAAGACACTACCCATTGCTTGCATAACCTGCTCGCTAACGAAGTTTTCTGATGCAATAAGCTCAATTCCCTTCAATTGTCTCTCTTTCTCTTGCCCAATAAGGTCAAATATCGTACTATCTTTGATCATAATTAGTTTGATTTTTATATTAATATTAAATTATTTTTTTTTGTAAATTATAGTTAAATAACATCATCTTTATATTACTACTCTACATAATAAACATCATATTACATCTTCTTTCTACACCTCCAAAGCATCAACACAAGCTCTGTACATCACATTATGCAACAATATCAAGACACTATATAGATCAAAAAAACACTATTTCAGTATCCAATTCAACATCTCAACACCACTGTTAATCTATACAACTAACAAAGATATTAAAAATGTCTAAAATTCATATCAATTTCAAAGATTATTTTTTTTTACTACATTTGCAGTCAAGTAAACTGTTAAAATACAAAATTTATGAAATTATTAGAAGGAAAAGTTGCAATTATAACGGGTGCAGCTCGTGGAATTGGTAAGGCTATCGCTCTTAAATTTGCATCTGAAGGTGCAAATATTGCTTTTACAGATCTTAATATCGATGATAATGCTAAGGCAACAGAAGCAGAGATCAACTCAATGGGTGTTGTTGGTAAGGCTTACGCTTCAAACGCTGCGGATTTCGAAGACACTGCAAAAGTTGTAGCACAAATAAAAGCAGATTTTGGTCGTGTAGATATACTAATTAACAATGCTGGTATCACTCGTGACGGACTTATGATGCGTATGTCAGAGCAGCAGTGGGATATGGTGATAAATGTAAACCTTAAAAGTGCATTTAACTTCATACACGCTGTATCTCCTATTATGATGAAACAAAGATCTGGTAGTATTGTCAATATGTCATCTGTTGTTGGAGTATCTGGAAATGCTGGACAGAGTAACTACTCTGCATCTAAGGCGGGTATGATTGGACTTGCGAAGTCTATCGCTAAAGAGTTGGGATCTCGTGGTGTGAGAGCTAATGCTATCGCTCCTGGATTCATTATCACCGAGATGACTGGTACTCTTCCTGAAGATGTTCAAGAGGCATGGTTTAAGCAAATTCCTCTTCGTCGTGGCGGTGAGACTGAAGAAGTGGCGAAAGTTGCTCTATTCTTAGCATCAGACCTATCTTCATATGTAAGTGGTCAAGTGATAAACGTGTGTGGCGCAATGAATTGTTAAGCATATAAATAAGATAGAAAAGGCTCAACTAATTGAAATAAATTAGTTGAGCCTTTTTTTATTAAAACAAATAGCACTTAATGTGTAGTATATACTACGTGATAGCGGAGTGGATTATTATTTTGAGAATAGCCCTTTATCACTACTTCCGCTATACTTCTCGACTATCTCTAAAACCTCTACGCCATACTTCTCAATAAATGCCTTACCCACCCCTTTAATTCGACCTAGATCTTTTGTTGTTGTCGGATTTATTGCTGCAACTCCGATTAAAACCTTTTGGTGGGCAACCATAAATGGGGGCAGATTTAACTCTGTTGCCTTTTGTGTTCTCCACTTCCTAAGCTGGCTAAATAGACCACCATTGATAATATCGTCAATATCAGACTCATTAACAACGAGCTTAATCTCCTTCTCTACGCTACTATCTCGTTTACTAGACTTAGAGGCCTTACGCTCCTCTTCTGTCGAAAGTATAATAGCTTTAGCTTTAAGGTAATTTTTAATAGTGAAACAATCAACACAACTATTTAATGTTGCAATCTTCAACTTATAACTATCCACAATACGAGACATTCCTCCCGATATACTCTTCCCAACCTCTTTATTATCTATCTCTATATTGAGAGTTGAGAGTAGTGGTGTGATTATGGTTTCTAGTTTATCTTTAAAATATACTGTTCCCTTCCTTACTCGCTCCGCCAATACAGCATCCGTTTCGTAACTTTCATTCTGCATTAGCCTATCAATCTGTATCTTAAATTTAAGCGATACATCCTCAACCTCACTTAAAAACAGCATCACTTGGTCACTCCATTTAATGACTAATTTTGGATAAAGACCATTAAGATTGTCATCCAATTGTCGTCTCACGTATCTCAGATTTATTATCATTTGTGTAAAATCAAACAACTCAATTAATATAGCGTGATAATAGAATCTCTTATCATCTAATAGGTTCTGTTCAGTTAGAGGATTTTGTTCAATATCATTTGTAAAGCTCTGTACTGTTGAGTCCTTTCGTACTGATGTAGAGCGTATCGGGCTACTAAGCACAACACCCTCAAGCGTACGACAACGACTCAAAGCAACATAGACTTGACCATGACTAAATGAGTTTGCAGCATCTATCACAACATTATCAAATGTAAGACCTTGGCTCTTGTGAATCGTTATTGCCCAAGCGGTCTTTAGTGGATACTGCGTAAATGTCCCCTCAACAATCTCGGTGATCTCCTTAGTCACCGCATCAAGAGAGTATCTAATATTCTCCCATATTGCGGGTTCGACTCTTATTACTTGAGTACTATCTGAAATTTTCACTTCAATAACATCCTCAGAGATAGATATTATCTCTCCGATTGTACCGTTTACAAAATTTCGCTCAGGATCATTACGAGTAAACATCACCTGAGCCGATTTTTTGAGTACCAACTTATACTCAATTGGGTATTGCGACTCGGGGAAATTCCCCTCAACAGTAGCTAAATACGAAAACTCTTCCCTCTTTAATTGAGCTAACTTAGTGTCATTTATTATCTTCGCACTATTATTATGAGATGTCAAGGTTATATAACCTTCATTATTATCGGGACTAAAGCCCTCTATATATCTCTTATTTATAGCTGCGAGAGTATTACTATCTAAATCTCCATTCCTAACCTTTGCCAATAGATCTATAAAATGAATATCCCTCTGTCTGTATATGTGTGTCAACTCAATATTACGATACTGGCTCTTTTTCAATGCTATGCTATCAAAGAAATATGGCGTATCATAATACTCCTTTAAAACATCCCATTCAGCTCCTTTTATTACGGGAGACAACTGTTGTAAATCGCCTATCATAAGGAGTTGAACACCACCAAATGGTCTATTTTTATCTCTATAACGTCTTAATACATTGTCAATTGCATCTAACATATCAGCTCGAACCATACTTATCTCATCAATAACAAGCAGCTCCATTGAGCGAATAATCTTAACTTTTATTTTATTAAACTTCCTAGAGTCCCCATCCTTTCGAACAGAATCGGGCACAAAATATCCAAACGGCAATTGAAAGAAGGAGTGAATTGTGACACCTCCCGCATTTATGGCAGCTACACCCGTTGGGGCAACAATAACCATACGCTTGGGTGAACGTTCACGTAACTTATGAAGAAATGTAGTTTTACCTGTTCCTGCTCGTCCTGTTAAAAATATATTTACTCCTGTATTTTCTACGAAATTGAAGGCAAGATCTAGTTGTGGATTCGACATAGTTATATTAGGTATTAGGTACTCAAAGGTAGGTAAAATTTCACAATATCCACAATTTAAAAGCGAATATTTGCTGAGTATGACCATGCAGGTATAGCCTCTCTTATTTGGAGATTATAACAAAATTAATGTTTTGTCGGAAATCTAATCAAACGAGACCCACTAAATTCAAAATCCACAGCCCTAGCCAGATCAAAATCCAACATTGCGTTGATAATCATAAAACTTGAAAACGATTTCAAATCATCTTGAGATATAACCTGAGGAGATATAATATTCTGACAAATTAACCTAGCTCGACAACTACCCTCAAGTAGAGGCGAATTGGGGGTCACCCAATTTTCGCCATCGAAAAATATGATATTTGCAAATGATGTATCACTAACAAGGTTATTTTTGATAATTAAAATATCATCACAATCCTCTCTCTGCGCCGACAAGGTACTCAAATAGGTGCGATCATTGAATTTTTTGTGATATTCAATCTCATTATCTACAACAATTTTTAGCGACTCTATTTTTTTAGGAGTATACAATACGATCTCATGACTCTCAATACTATGTAATGAGTAGGTTATTCGGAGTTTGTAGACACCCGATATAGGAAGAGTAACACTACGACTAATATAATCAAGTAGATTTACATTTGAAGATCTATTTACTCGCTGTTGGTGGTATGTCAAATTACGCACCTCTCCGTTTTCTACCTTAATAGTTTCAAATAGTAGGCACATAGACTTTCTTTATTAACTCTTCATACTCATCTTTAACACTACTACGAGAGGTTATCCCACCGCCACTACGATAGAAAAAAGCCCCTTCATCATCTCGCTCAATGTACCTAATTATAACACAACTATCAACCCCTACCCCATCAAAATAGCCCATTACACCGCAATAGAATCCACGTTCTGACTCTTCACACTCAGCTATAATCTCAAGTGTTTTTTGTTTTGGCGCACCACTCACACTCCCTGCTGGAAGCATCGAAAATAGTATATCCCCAAATTTTGATCTCCAATTAGACTCTAAGTTTCCACTTATCTGGGAGCTTGTCTGCAATATCTCGGAACTAGAGGTTTTTATACGCTCAACATACCTGAATCTATCAACCTTAACCCCCTTAGAGACAACTGATAGATCATTACGTATTAAATCGACAATTGTATTGTGTTCATACCGCTCCTTTTCATCGCCGATTAACAGAGCATCTGCACCTTGAATTGTTGCGTCAATAGTCCCTTTCATTGGGAAAGAGTATATTTTATTATCGTATATTTTTATGAATGACTCTGGAGAATAGAAGACAAAATCGTTACTAAACAACATCTTATAAGGAGCTTTTGCACTCATATATATGCTCTTCAAATCGAGATTGCAACCTAAATTTGTAGGAAAAGTAAGATTCAGAAGATAGCTATCACCACCCTTTATCCTTGCCACAGCTCTATCAAATGCCACCTTATACTCTTCGAACGAGATTGGAGTCAACTCTAATTCGGGAGTCAATAAATCTATTTGAGGAGATACTCCATTCAACTCAACACCATTAATAGAGCATAATATATCGCTATCTTTAAGATCAAGAGAATCGAGCACTAAACCCTTCTCTCCCTTAAAGTCAACTATAAACAAGAATGGCTCTCCCTCACCACACAATGAATTCATGCGCTCAACCACCGCATCCTTGTCTAAAAAATGGTTAAAATCGTTCATCATACAGATATTAATAAAAAAAACAAGTTGTCATAAAAGTTATTATGACAACTTATTTTCATATGATTACTTAGAGAATAACTCCTCTACCTTAGCCACAACATCCGCTGCTGTTGGCGCAAGATCGAATACAAGAGCTGGCTTTAAATACCATAAATCCTTACCTCTCTTAAACAACTCTTCGCCACCACCTGTGATATTAAGCATTATAATCTTCTCCGTATCAATAGAGCCATCTTTAACCGAATTGATTAGAGATGCAACAGCAACTGCCGCCGCAGGGTGTATATCTACACCTTCAACCTCTTCAAATAATTTACCTGCACTTCTAGCCTCCTCATTTGGAACAAGCAGCACATCTCCACCACAATCCTTTAATGCATCA
>CAMRBL010000075.1 GCA_947040435.1 uncultured Rikenellaceae bacterium | reverse complement strand
CGAGCCGATAAGTCCCTTTCATGTGCAGAAGAGATTATTGATATTTTACAAAATGAGCACAATGTGCCGAGAGCAACAATTGAGTGGCGTCTAAAACAGTTAGATAAAGGGGAGGTATGGAGTCAGATAAGCCGACAACACCTACGCTATCTGCAAAGAGCAGAGATAACGATATACACCTCATTAAAAGTAACTAAAGTTGATACCATAGGCGTAGAGAGCTCTATTAAAATAGAATATGACCATGCATTAAATGCGAAAAAGATAGATATTACATATGCAGATAGTCTCAAACTACTCCCCAAAGAGCGTGACATCAAAGCGATATGCCCCAAAGCTACAAACAAACAAAAAGATCTCTTTGCACTAAAGACAAATTTACTATTTGATGCCCTTACTTTGGTCAATGTAGAGTTTGAAGTGCCAATTAACAAGAGGTGGTCTGTTGCAGGCGACTGGATCTTCCCGTGGTGGGTAGGCAAAAACAACGATAAAGCACTACAAATCCTTGCGGGAACAGCTGAGGGTCGCTATTGGTTTGGCAATCGGACACACAAACCAAATCTTACGGGATGGTTTGCAGGAGTCTATGCAGGAGGAGGCTTGTATGACATACAATTCCAGAAAAAAGGGTATCAAGGCGAGTTTTTCATCATGGGGGGTTTAAGTGGTGGCTATGCCCACACAATTAACAAGAGAGGTAATTTAAGGATGGAGTACTCAGTAGGTTTTGGGTATATTCAGACAGATTATAGATACTACGAATCCGAGGATAATAACAAATACCTTGTGTGGAAGAGAGATGGGCGATACACATGGATGGGACCTACAAAGGCAAAAGTATCTTTGGCTTGGATGCTAGGAAGAGAAGGAGGGAAACGATGAGAAAACTAATATACGCAATTTTACTCTCTCTCGTGCACTTCTCATGCAATCGTAGAGAACTTACATACGACTACGTATCATGTAAGGTAGAAGTTAATGTAGATTGGTCTACACTAGAGGATAAACAGTCTCAACCACCATCTGGAATGACAGTGATGTTCTACCCACAAAAAGGGGGCAGGATCATCAAGTCTCAAACCAATAATGTTGAACAAACTGTTGTCTCTCTACAAGCAGGGGTATATGATGTACTGGTATTCAATCAGATAACAACGGATTTTGGTACGGTAGGCTTTAAGGGTATGGATAAATTTGCGAGTGCCGAGGTATATGCAAAACCTACCGATAGTAAATGGTACCAAACAAAGGGAGACGATGAAGTAGTAGTGCGCATACCCGAGTATATAGCCGCTGCGACAGTAGAATCATTTGAGATGACGGAAGAGTTAGTTGAAGAGTCAATGTCACGTAAAAACAGTGGGGAGACCTCGCCTCTATTAAAGATTAATTTAGAGCCAAAACTCGTAGTACAAGATATAAAACTACAAGTGAAGATTATTGCTATTAACAACCTACTAGACACTCGTGCTACACTAAAAGGGATCTCTACGGGTTATCATTTTGCATCAAAAACGAGTAGCTCAAATAGAGGAGTTCATCTCTTAGAGGATTGGAAGAAGAGTCTCTATGGAGGCGAATCTAAAGATGGCGAAATATATACAAGTTTAAGTAGTTTTGGATTGCCTAACGTATCTAGCGATACGAGAGTTGAATCCAATTGGAGTGGATCACTAGAATTTGAACTTCTATTAGCGGATAATGAGACAATATCCAAGTGGAATGTACCACTGAGTAAACACATAGAGATGAACCCCGATAGTGACCACAACATAGATATACTAATACAAGTAGGTCTATCCACTGATACAGACGACAAGCCTATAGAGCTCCCAGACGTTAAACCAGAAGGGGGTGGCGGTGGATTTGACCCAGATTTAGGGGATTGGGGAGATGAAGATATAATTGACCTACCTCTTTAATAGAAACAAAATTTACAAAACAAATATTATTATTTATTAAAAAAACAAAAAGATGAAAAAAACATTATTACCAGTTATTGCTATGGCAATGCTATTGAGCTCTTGCTCAAAAAATGAAATGGTTGATGCTACGGCAGCAACAAGTACTCCAATTGGTTTCTCTAGTTATATGGGAACAACTACTAAAGGAGTAGCAACAGATATCAATACTTTTAAAGCATTCAAGGTTAATGCTTACCATACAACGGCAGAGATAGCTGCAGTTGGTGCAAAAACTCAATACATCACTGCAGGTGATGTTACTTGTCCTTCTGATACTTGGACATCTGCTGACTACTTTTGGCCTACTACAGGAAACTTAAGTTTCTACGCTTATGCTCCTGCAACAGACGTTGTAACTTATATTGCAGCGACTGCAGCGACAATGCCAAGTATTAAATATACTACACCTGCAGATGCTACAAAACAAGCTGACGTAGTAGTTGCTGCAACTCTGAATCAAACATATGCTAATGCAGATGCTGCTGTAGCTATGGCATTTACACACGCTTTAACAAGAGTTAACTTCTCTGCAACAGGTGCTGATAATGCTTATAATTATAATGTTACTAGCCTTGAGGTTAGTAATGTATTGCCTAATGGTACATATACGTTTGGAGAGACTCCTACATGGAATGTTTCAGGAACAGCAATTAAGTGCAACTATATGGCTACTGCTGTAGATGTAAATGCAACAACAACACCTTTAAATGCTGACAAAGCTGCATCTCTAATGCTTATACCACAAGATGCTTCTGCAATAACAGTGACTATTGCGTATACAGTATCTAATGGTAGTACTGTAATTTCAAACAATACTGCTGTTGTAACAACACTAACTGAAACTTGGGTAGCTGGTCAAAACATTCGTTACAACATAAAACTAACTACTAATGGTAAGAAGATTACGTTTAAACCTTCAGTTACTGATTGGAATGGTGAAACTACACCTGATGTTACACCTGCAAAATAGTAATATTCTAACAACTTATATATCCTTTATTTGATATATTCTTAGATTATAGGAGGTTGAATCTCCTCCTATAGTCACATAAATTTACAACAAAACAGAGATGGTATCGCTATAATAGCGATACCATCTCTGTCATAAAAGGGAGCGATCATGCTCATGGTTAACTGCACTATTTTGTGCTTGCAATTATACTATTATTTCCAATAGTTTGAAGTATAGGAATAATGGTTAAGCAATATTAGTTCTTATTCAGATAAGAGAACAAGTTTCGTTAACATAATATTCGGACCTTTTGTCGCTGAGACTTTGATGTTAAGTATACCATCATTAGAGTCCTCTCTCATTATGTGTACTTTAATCCATTTACCATCTTTTGTGTGCTCTCCAATAGTAAACTCTCGACCCTCAACAATGATCTCTCCATCTCTACCATTGTCATTCCAATCGTGAACAAAGAGTTGTAACTCGCCAATTATTCCTTGTGGACAGTTTAATTTTATCTCTAACTCCTTACCGTGCCATGCATGAGATACTGCATCCTTCCAACAACCATCGGCGCTAACCTTATAACTACTATTTTGCAATAGTTGTACCTTGTCTAGAGACTTATCCCAGACGTCATCTCCATTACTCTTCTTATTTCCGCCACACTCAATATAGATAAGTGCTTCTGCAAACTCTTTCGGAGCAACAATTTTTGCCGGCTTTCCTTGTACCAAAAGTTTATTTAGATAGTCAACATCTAAACTCTGCTTTGGACTGAAATTATCTGACTGCATATACTCTATGATAGAGTGTTGCAGCGTAGAGCCAACATTATTATGTCCCAAGTCGAAGCCGCACACAACGACCGAACCATTGCCAACCTTAGCCTCAAAGATACCCCCAAGGCGGTTGTTGCGGTGAAAATCATCTATAGGTTGAGCGATAATATCAAAATCTTTCGGCTGATCGTTCAAGATAAAGCCTCTTGCATTGCGATAGATAGCTTCCCATTGCCAATCACTATGCCTATCTGTCGGAAACTTATCAAAAATAGGGTGCTTTGAGTCTACGACCATGCCGATAGTGTTGCTTTTTTGTCCCGGAAAGAATGTATATGACCAGTATAGTGGTGCGAATGAGATGTGGTTGAAGCTATTTTCATCGCCCAATCTTGAGGCCATTATTAAAACATTCTCTCCATTAGCCAACCTTTCCTGACACTCATCATCAAAAGCTGTACAGATATATGGTTGTCTATCTTTCTGATCTTTCAGATTTACCTTCTCAACTTGTGGATATACCCAAAATCTCCATCTGTTTTTTATTGGTCGATTTACAAAACCAATCTCAATATTAAGTTGTTCTGCCGATTTAAAATTACCTAATGACGACGATATTTTTGATACAATATTACTTGTGCCTATCTCAAACTTCATACACTCCGTTGTATCTGAGTCGTAACAGATACCATCATTATCATATATGCGCCAGTAGATCTCATCCTCTATTGTAGATTGACCATGGTGGGCAATCTGGATCTTTGCCTCCAATGTTTCGTCACTATTCCATGTGAATCTCTTTATGCGCAACAGTAGAACTAGTGTGTCACAATGCGTCCTAAACCACTCTGGGGTCGTAATCCCTTTGCTATCATAGAAAACATCTAACCAACCAATCAATGCCTCGCCCTGACCTTGGTAATCCTGCATACTTAGCAATTGAAGCCCTGCACATGATGGGGTACGTAAAAATGACTCTATCTCTGATTTATACATCAACTGGTTTAGTGCTCCAGAGCAATCGGCAAAGTCATCATTCTTATGTGCAACGCCATTTGCAAGAGCTTGATCGTAAAACTCCTCAAAATTACGTGCCTTTAAAACCCCTGTATATTTTTTTATCTCATCCCAACGAGGATACACTGGCCACTGTCCAATTTCGTGCGCAATAGTTGGTACGGGTGACTTAGAGTAGACCTCTTCAAAATCCCAATCCGTACTCGCTCCGTGCATACCTCGTGAACCTCCAACGCCAGGAACATAATGTGTTGCCATATATTGGTCTACGGGCATAATCTTCCTAGCCGCAGAGACACTATATAGGCGTCGACTATCGCTCTCTTTGTAGGGCTCTAGCCAACTCTCCATAATTTCAAAATCCGAATTCCCAAGCTCATTTCCGATACACATCATAACAAAGGATGCGTGATTCCCATAGACCTCAACCATGCGCCTTAACTCACTCTGAATAAATGGATCTGCCGAAGGATTTTTACCTAAACCTTGCGGATAACCCTTAGTATCCATCTCTTTTCGTGGATTAGGTGCACTCATCCACCAGTCAATCCAAACACTCTCTGCTTGAATAAAAATACCAACTCTATCTGCAGCTACAAAGGCTGCACTAGGTGGACACCATGAGTGAAAACGAACATGATTTAGACCATAGTCCTTATATATCTTGAAAATACGCTCCCAATCACTCGGCTCACAGCTCGGATAACCAGTCAATGGAAAGTGTACACAATCAAGATTCCCTCGTAGCATTATTGGCTTACCATTTAACATAAGTTTGTGGCGTCCCTGCTCAATCTCTCTAAATCCAACTTCAAACTTATATGTATCAATAATACTACGTCTATCTTCGATCGTAACTGTTAGGTCATATAAACGGGGCGTAACATCGCTCCACTCCTTAACATAATCAGATAGATCTGAACTATATTCATAGGCAGAGTCACCATCTTTTAAAGATACTTTATCCTCTTTTGTCCACAATATAATATCACTATTTCGCTCTCTTAACTCTGTACGAACAACATAATTACCCTTTCGCCCTCTATTCGTTAGAGTGTCTGAAAAGGTTAATTTATGAGGGAATACCTCCGTTGTAATAACTGGATTGTTGAAACGTGCCTTATTGATTTTTCTTAGCGTAATCTCTCCTACAATCCCGTTCCAGATACTCTGCGTATACTCTCCGTAGGGATGTCCCTTGTCACCGATATTGTGTATCATCTCATTGTCTACACATATTTTTAGTGTGTGCTTACCCTCAGACAAAATACCTAGATTGAAAATATGAGCCGAGTTTAGTGCGTCATAACTACCAACCAACTCTCCATCAACATAAACCGTAGACTCCCACAGAACTCGCTCTAGCTTTAGCTCTACTTCGCTCTCACACCATGTTTTCGGAATATCTATCTCTCGCTCATACCACGCCTTACCGATATACTTATAGGCACGTGTCAAGATACCAAAATCAGACCCTACGCTCTTCTCTCCTAGCTTAGCTTCATCCGTAGTTCCCGGCAGGTAGGCTACTCCCGTCTGCCCATTCGCTAACTTCGCACTCCAATTACCCGACAAGTCTATAAAATCTTGTGCAAATAATGTTGTTAGAACGAGCTGCATTAAAATTACTAATGTGTACTTTTTCATATTTTATATTATTTAATTAAACTAAATCATATTTAGATGAATGGCTGCACCTTGATTATTATTGTCAAGTGAGACTACCAATTTAAGATATTTTTTTGCATTTTCAACATCTCCAAGACCTAAATACCCTAAGCCCATCATATAGTTACAATGTGTCCTCTTGCGGATATTCAAATCATCTTCCCAAATTAATAGATCTGGTAATGAGACTGCGAAGTAATCAATCTTAACTCCCTGATCTATATTATCCTCACCATAGGAGATTAGTCGCTTAAACCTTCTTTCGGCCTCCTGAATATCTCCTAGTTTCAATAGTGCAAGACCTTGATAAAATATCTTATCGGGCTTCTGATCGTTGTAATACAACACATCACAAGGCTCACTCAACCCCTCAGAGGCTAGTTTGTAGTGTCTGCGAGCAACTTCGCCACTACTCAACCCATCATAGGCTCGTGCCAACCAGTAGTTAAAATCATTCTCTTGTGCCCCTTGGAGCTTACCCTCGCCGAGATTGTACGGATAGAGCTGACACTCCGCAAGTAATTGTATAGCATCCTCATATCTACACTCACTAATTGCTATCTTTGCAAGCTCTGTTCGGCATATCTGGTATTGAGTCGCAACTCTACCTTCACCTCCCTCCCAAGGATGGAACTTACGACTGTCAACCATAGATTTCGCTCTTTCATAGCAACAAACACTATTCAATAGTGTGACATACTCCAAATATAGATCATCTCGCTCCTCAATTTGGGGCAGATACTTATCTAGTACAGATAATCTAGCTTGGTGTGAGTAGTGCATCTTTTTGTAGAGCTGGTCTAGCTCCATAAGTATACGTGTATCTGATATATCCAGTGCAAATGCTCCCTCTAAAAGCTCTACGGCCTCTTCAGACCTATTAAGTTTATTGAAATAGGCCAACGCAAGGTTTCGCTTTACAGTAGGATAGTTTGGGTCTATATTAATAGAGCTCTCCCAACACAAAACTGACTCATCATACTGACGCTTATCGTACCATAAATTACCAAGATAGTAGAGTGCTTTGGCATCACTAGCATTGTATGCGATAGCTGCTTGTAGTACTACAATAG
>CAMRBL010000074.1 GCA_947040435.1 uncultured Rikenellaceae bacterium | reverse complement strand
CCGATACGGATAATCTCTACTGCACGCCTATATCTCTCCTTATCGCCCTTGATTCCATCCAAACATGGACTCATTTCGGGTCTATCAAATGATATTTGAGCTGTCATATTTCGCCAATGATTATTCAATGACCAAATATCAACACTCGTTAACTCGATTAGCTCTTTAATCTCATGGTTGTACAGTGGACTTCGCCCAGCAATAGTAGAATCAAATGCACTCTCATATACAGGATAATATACTCCATTTAAATCCATCCAACTATAAAACGTCTCCTTCTCTTTAGTTGTCAGCTCAACATTATAGTGATTGGTATCAATTATCTCTGTCAACTTACTTGGGTATGAACCCCACGAGTAAGCAGGCTGAATATTGGCAGCACCTCCACCAATCAATTTCACAACTTTTTTTACATACAAATTTACATATGCAGCGTTGAAAAAAGGGTTTTTATCTCTTGATAATACTAATTTTTGACGATCTGTATCATCAAAATCGTGACATTCTACACACTTACGATCTAGTATTGGCTGTACTTGCTCCATAAAAGAGAAGTTTACAGGCTCTTTCTCTATCCAATTACCTAGCTTTATTGCAGGCTTCTTCAGTGCCATAGGAATTGTTGTCATCGGAGCAGGTACGCTAAGTCTATCTTCATGACAACCAATACAACCATTAGTCTCTCCCGGCATCAACATCGTCCCACTACGCATAGACTGAATCATCTTTTTATCTCCATCCAACAACTGAAAATAGAGATAGGTATTTGCAGGCGCTTCAAAACTCACAGAGCCATCTGCCTCTATTGGCACAACGCCCAATATACGCTTGGTCTCAAAACTATGCCAATTTACTCCCGGTGCTTGCTCTCCTTGTCCACCCCATCCACCTTGTGTCCATGTACGCTTCTCTGGAGACTCAACAATTCTCAAATATTTTGCACTCCCAATCTCGACACCCTCCATATGTGTCCCTTCATATACATTCTGTACATAAAAGATACCCTTTTTATCCGCATGATTACGCATATTAGGTATTATATTAGGTTTTGTCGTTGGTTGAATTATCATCGGGTCGAAAAGACTTTGAGTCCCTTCAATCAATAGCTCTTCAGTACCATCTGTACCGATTAAATATATCCCCATCTTTGAATCATCAATATTCCATGAACCTCGTTTTATAAAAATAGAACGTGACACCAAGAAATAATCCCTACTTAATGGATACGGATCTTCAAAAAAACGATCAATCCATTTAAATGAATCTAAATCTCCATTACC
The DNA here is from genome assembly GCA_947040435.1 of uncultured Rikenellaceae bacterium. Taxonomy (GTDB): domain Bacteria; phylum Bacteroidota; class Bacteroidia; order Bacteroidales; family Rikenellaceae; genus CAMQVY01. The sequence continues at coordinate 6,198 of CAMRBL010000074.1, read as the reverse complement.
AACCAATTTAGCAGCCTCTTTAGGCCATATGTTTAGTAACGGTGCTGCATTATCAACACCTTTTCGCCTATCAATCACAGCAACAGCACCCCAAGGACGATCGTGACATGAACTAAAGACACACACAACAAGTTCTGTTCCTGGTATCTGACGCGCATCTATCACACCACCTGGCGAGGCTGTGTTGTTACCATAATATATCGAATGTTTAGTACCATCAGGATTGACTGTCCATAAACCTTGAGCATCACCGAAATTACGATCAACGTACTCCCACCTATCATATAATATACGCCCATCACTCAACATTGATGCATGTCCTTCGAAAAGAGTACTAATACCTATTTGAGAGATATTTGCACCATCACGATCCATCCTATATAGATTAGCCATAATATGACGATTACACATACAATACTTAGGCTGACGTGTCGAACTAAAAGCAATACCACCATCAGGCAGATAGAGAGGATCTATATCTGATATATCAACAGCAGATGTTATCTGCTTTAACCCACTTCCATCAACATTTATCTCATAAATATGATAAAAATCATCTCTATTTTTACGCATAGAAAAAATAATCGTACGCCCATCATATGATAATTCGGGATCCCTAACCACTCCATCCTTTGACTCTATGAGTGTTTTTATAGTTTCACTATCCACGTCATATATACGCAAAGCTGAACCAGGAGAGAAACTGCCTTCATTTATTTCCCCTTTTTGGAAAAGTGTCGCCGTATTATGATGATCTGGTGCATATTGATTACGCTCGACATACAATATTTGTTTCCCTTCTAGTTGTTTCTTTGCTTTTTGTGATAAAGCTATTTTTGAAGAGGGAGTCGATTGTGAGTACGCGCGGTTTTGCACGCAACAGATGATGACTAAACAGAGTAGTAACAAGTAGACATTTTTCATAACATAGATGGTATTTAGGGTGACCTATTAAGGCTAATAGATTATTACAAATATAACAATAAATATTAGGCAATAAAAAAACAACTAATTAAATATTTAATTAGTTGTTTTTAATTATGAATTATATGTATATATCTTACTTATTAGTCGCAGCAATACCTATTCCGAGTGTAGCTAATGATGTTGTGAGTGAGCTTACTGAAGACACAAGCCCCAGTGTCTCAAACAATGACATTTTATCCTTCTCAGACTTCATTGGGACAACTACAACACAACCAGGCTCTACCCTTGGACGTATTTTCACGAAAAAGATTCTTTTGGTAGCTTTTATAGTTCCATTTTGGTATAAAACGAATGGTCTCTTCCTAGCCATTTTAGTGTACCCACCACTACTTTCAATATATTTCTTTAACCTACGACCCTTATATGTAACTGAATTCTCAGAGTAAACAGCACCAATAGTTCTCACAATATTTTCAAATTTAGGTATTGTTATTACATCACCCTGTTTAAGAAGAATATCATCAGGACCATAAGGTTTAGCTAATGCCTTGTCAAGATTAATTGCAACTGGAAGCAATGAAAGATCACTACCATTGATTGACAATGAATCACCTGGAGACAATACTGACCTTTGAAGCTTATCAACACCTAGCTGCATACTATTATCATTAAATCTTCTCATGAGACTTGATCCTTTAATATGCGAGAGGGGTGTAGTACCTTTTGCCATATTTATAACATCACTTAGATATGTCTTTTCGCGCTCAATTGTATAACTTCCTGGAACAAGGACTTCTCCGTATATTGAGATTGTAGTCTGCACTTTGTATTGCGGGCTTCTCCTAACGACAACAATATCGTAAGGACTCAATATAAACTCTTTTGTCTCTGGGGTCAATGTCAAATCTTCATTTATTTTGAACGAAAACAACTCTGACTTCTTTTCTGTATACTCTATTGATTCACTATTATTTATCCTCCTAGAGACATCTATAATTGACAATGATGCTGCTTCTTTAAGTCCTCCTGATAAGAGTATAGCATCTTCAATACGCATCCCTTCACGATACCTGATTGTTTTAGGGCTATTTACCTCCCCTACTATCCTAACAGTCAAAGCCTCTTGTAATAAATCTAGCTCAGGAATAAATATTTTGTCATAATTTTTTATTTCAATATCTCTTTTACCTGAGACAATATCCGCAGGATTAAAATTGATAATTGAGTCTGTATAATCACTATTTAATCGCTCTATCATTGCTGATTTAGAGAATGAATTACCTCTTAGCCCTCCAGAATACTCAATTAATTTAGATAGTAAATTTGTATTTTCATTTAGTTCAAAGTCACCAGGATACCATACTGCACCTTTTATTTGAACTAAATTATCGAATTCATCTTTTGCTGTTTCAATAAAAACACTGTCCCCATTATTTAGAATAGTTTTGTCAAAATCATCTTTGTCTACAATAATAATTTCATTGAACTCCCCACCTTTTCTGAATAACTTAACTCTACTTTTATAGGCTTTATCTGAAAACCCACCTGCATACTTAAGAAGATTTGAGACTGTTTCACTATCTTTCATTAAATAGAACATTGGACGTTTAATATCTCCTACAACCTGGACTTTTACACTATATGTAGGAACGACAATAACATCGCCATCTTTAAGTATGATATTATTAGATATATCTCCATTCATAATATAGCTATAAACATCCATATCCGCAATTTTTTTAGAATCTCTAAAAACTTCAATATTACGTAGATCTCCAAGGTCAGTTGTCCCTCCAGATATATGTAAAACGTGGAAAAGTGTTGCAAGAGATGGTACGGTATAAATTCCTGGGGCATTAACCTCACCTGTTATATTAACCTTAATACTACGTATCTCACCAACACTAAGAGTTATTTGAGACGTTGAACCTATTGATTCATCTATTTTAGAAAACTGCTTTTTAATATAACTTTGCGCTTGAGGTGCTGTCATACCATTAATATGTATAGGACCTAAGTTTGCAATATAGATTAATCCCTCTGGAGATATAGTCTCCTTTATAATAGACTCACTATCTCCCCATACATTAATAATAATCTCATCACCAATAGACAATACATAGTCAATAGGTGTTGGGATATTTAAATTTGGCTCGTAGGTTACGGCACTATTTTTAAACATACTTTGACCATAAATTTCTGTTTGAGATACAGGTATTTTTGGAACCACTCGACTTTGTTTTTTCTCTTTTACTGTATCAGATGTTTTACCACCTCTAAGAGTGTACTGATTGTCGGCAAGTTTAAGTGCACCTGGTTTCGCAACTGGTGTACCTTGTTGCTTTGCCATCTGCTCTCTTACTTGGGCTTCAGAGATCCCCATCATTTTAGCCTTAGCCAACATATCGGCATCTATTTGTTGCGAAAACGTTGATGTAATGAAAAGGGAGAATGTTACTAACAACGCAATTATGAACCTATTTTTTTTCATTTTGAAATGTATTATTATTAAATATTAATGCATTTAGTCTAGAAATTACAGACTAAATATTTTTTCTTTATAAAATATTAGTCCAGATGCTATACAACCTCCTAAAAAAGCGAATGCAATTGCAATTAATGCCTTACTTGGAGACGATGCCTTAACTGCAACTGAAGCTGGTTCTATAATTGTTGCAATTGGAGTACTATCTTGTAACCTTATCTTTTCGACTTCAACTTGTGTTGCCAACTCTTTATATACTGTAAATGCTAGATCCTTCTCATTTGCAAGACGACTAATCTTAATCTCTCCCTTTTTAGAAGTAATATTCCTATTAATGTCCATGCCTTTAGCAAGTGCATCTTCGGCCTTAAAATAGTTATATCTCGCATCTTCAAGCATTATCTCCTTTACATTCAAGTCCTTTCGCGCTTTGTTAGTACGATATTCTGTCATATAAACTTGTAATTTACACAATAGAGAATCAGCAATGACTGCTGCAATTACAGGATCTTGCATATTAACTCCTAATGTTAATATATTTGTTTTTTTATCTGCCGCGATAGATATATTACTGTGCAAAAACTTTATATATTGCTTTTGTTTCAAGCTAGGTTTAAAGAGATCAATACTATCAATTTCTGGCTCTTTATCCGAAAACAGACTTGAGACAAAACCTATACATGCTCCTGGTGCAGCGATAATATATCCCCACCAAGGCTGTTTTTGCTCTTCAGTTACATATTGATAGAAAGGCATCTTAATATCATCAACTACAACTTCAATTTCAGCAAATTCTAGTAAGAATGGAGAACTTTGAACAACATCAGGGTAAATCATTGATGTAATTCCACCGCCACTAGCACCACCTAAATTTATACCAACCATTCCAGCTAAACTTCCCATATCTCCCATACCACTGGCAGTTGCGTCCTCTGGAGTTATCTTTACAGTTGTATTATATATTTTAGGTATAGAGAATGCAATAATGACACCCACGATGAAACCTACAGCTCCAAATATTACTATTTTCGACCTATTTTTCCAAAGAACTTTTAATAATTCAACGAGATCTATTTCCTTTTCGTGATTTTCCATTGATGATTTTAATATTATACAATTATTATTTCTCCGCAAAGATAGCTGTTTTATAACTAAAAAAGTAATTATACAACTATATATTTAGAGCTATTTTAGTAAAAATAAGTAGTAAAGTTGCAATAATATCAATTTAAACTCTAATTGTGAGTATATAATTAAATCTACATAATATAGATAGTGCATTTACATACAACGCCCAAATGAGATAAAATATTATTCATTTATAATAAAAGCACCTATTTATTGCATCCAATATGATGAATAATAGTAGGTACAAATAAGACCTCGTAAGCTTGTACCTGCTACAAAAAGACCTACATAGTGTCCCGAAACGACTTTTTTTTTCATCTAGAGTATATAATTAGATGTTTTTCACTAAAATATTGTTTCATAATTAAAAAATTTATTTAGCTTTGTAACCAGAATTACAATTAAAATAATTTTATTATAGCTATGGAAAATTTAGTAAAGCAAATCGATGAGCAAATTGCTCTATTCACAGAGAATGCAACTCTTCAAGTTGCAAAAAGTAATAAAGCAGCAGGAACACGTGCTCGTAAAGCAGCATTGGAGTTATCAAAACTTCTAAAGGACTTTAGAAAAGCGTCTGTTGAAGCTAGTAAATAGAACCTTTCTTTTGTTACAATATAAAAATAGTCCGATTTTTTAATCGGACTATTTTTATATTGTAATGTTATCAAACACAAAGTAGATTAATGCACATGACTGTTTCCCAATTCATTTCACATATTACGACCGTTTGCTCGGACATATATAACTACAGAGAATCTAAATCAATAGCATACCTATTAGCTTATGATCTATTGGGAGAGTCGAAGGTTGACATAATACTTAATCCCAACAAAGAGATAGATAGCACTATCAATATTATAGAGTTGTATGATCGACTGAAGAGTGGTGAGCCAGTGCAGTATATCATAGGGAGATCAGAATTTTGCAATTTAGAGTTTGAGATAGGCAAAGGAGCACTAATTCCCCGTCCAGAAACAGAGGAGCTAATAGATTGGATTATATATAATTGCGATAAAAATACTGCAACTCAAATAATGGATATAGGCACAGGTAGTGGGTGCATAGCAATTTCGCTAGCTAAAGCTCTTCCAAACTCTAAAGTCATGGCGATTGATGTAGAGTTAGATGCAATATATTGGGCTAATAAGAATGCAAAAAAACATGATATAAGTAATATGAGTATTATGATACAAGATGCATTACTACCAATTGACAAATGGAGCGAAGTTATTACAAAATTAACATTTGACATTATCGTGTCAAATCCTCCATATATTCCACAACTAGACATTGAGACAATGGATGTGAATGTAAAGGGATACGAACCACACTCAGCTCTATTTGTCCCCGACAACGACCCTCTACTGTTTTATAGATCAATAGCCACCTCCGCTCTAGCACTCCTTCGAAGTGGCGGTGAATTATATTTTGAAATATATGAATCTTTTTGGTCTGAAATGAATATCATGCTGACCGAATTAGGGTATAAAGATATTGAGATAAAAGAGGATATAAACTCTAAACCCCGTATGTGCAGATGCGTCAAAAAATAGCCAAAACAGCAAAACAAGCACTAAATTCTCTTATGGCACTATGCGCTAGAGCTGAAAAATCTAGTGGAGATGCCCTACGCCTCATGGCTCAATGGGAAGTAG
>CAMRBL010000073.1 GCA_947040435.1 uncultured Rikenellaceae bacterium | reverse complement strand
CAAAATGTTACTATCCCCATTAACATTGCCCCACTAAACTTCAAAGTTATCGACTCTGAAAAAATTGAAGTAGAGTTTAAACAGGGAAATGCCACTCTATTAGTGTGCCGCGGAGATGGTGCAATTGATATTCCTATAAAAAAATGGAGATCCCTACTCGAAGAGAATAGTAACTCCGAACTCCAAGTAAAGGTATTTGCATCTAAAAATGGGGAGTGGAAGGGGTACAAACCCTTCAAAATTTCAATCGTATCAGACTCTATTGACCCATACTTAGCTTATAGATTAATAGAACCAGGATATGAACTTGGAAAGAATCTAGGACTATTCCAAAGAGAGTTATCAACATTCAATGAGAGCTCATTTGTTGACCCAAAACTTACAACTGGGAGTTGCGTAAACTGTCACGCTTTCTGCAACTACTCTCCAAAGAGATTCATGTTCCACTCTAGATGGGATAACTCGGGAACTATAATAGTTGAACCTAATAATATTCGCAAAGTAAACACTAAAACAGATGAATTACTTAGTGCTGGGGCGTACAGAATGTGGCACCCTTCGGGAAAATATATTGCATTCTCGCATAATCAAACACATCAAGCATTTCACGCTTTCTCAAATAAAATAGTAGAAGTGTATGATTTATGCTCTGGACTAATGATTTATGACGTTAAAAAAAATAGAGTCATTACTGATAGTCGTTTTACTAAAAAAGATAGTTGGAAAACATTCCCTGCGTGGTCACCAGACGGAAAGTTTCTATATTTCTGCGAAGCAAAACCTCAGTCGATGCCAACAGAGTATAAAGAGGTAAAATATCAACTTTACCGAGTAGCTTTCGACGAAGAGAAGGGCGAATTATTAAATAATATAGAAAAAATAGCTACTCTTAAAGATAGTTTGAAAAGTATCGTTTTCCCAACAATATCTCCTGACGGGAGGTATTTACTATATACTGCTGCTGAAAGCGGAACATTTCCTATATGGCACAAAGATGCAGACTTAGGAATGGTTGATCTGAATAGTGGAAAATCGGTAGACATAAGTCGAGCAAATAGTAGTTCTTCAGATAGTTATCACGCATGGTCTTCTAATGGAAGGTGGATATCATTCTCTAGCAGGAGATCTTCAGATCTATATACAAACGTATATTTCGTCTACTTCGACAAGGATGGAAATGCACATAAACCTTTTATTTTACCACAAGAAAGTCCTGATTTCTACACTTACTTTTTAAAATCTTATAACATTCCTGAATTTTTAAAAGGTCCAATAGAGTTAACGCCATATGAACTTGAAGAGGCGATGAAAATGAGTGCTAAAAACGCAATATAATAAGCTATAATATGAAAAATAAAGAGAATATTATTTGGTTACTATTTCCTATTATTTGGGGATTTTGGTTCTTTTTAATGCCTGGACATATAGGGAACTCGGAAGGAACTAACTTCTTCCAACACGGCTGTGCATATTGGAGTAATTTTGCGTGTAAACCTGGAGGCTGGTCTGATTATATAGAGCACTTTTTACTGCAATTTTATCAGTGGAATTGGATCGGCGCACTAATTCAAACGCTACCACTTGTAGGGGTATTCGTATTCACTCGAGGAATTATAAAAAAAATTGGTGTCGAAAAAAACAGCCTAATTCTTAGCTCACTACCTATTATTTTAATTTTTATACTACAAAATCAAGTTCACCTAGTAGAAGGTCAAGCTATTGAGATATTCTTTTTCTTTCTACTAATCTGGGGGTATTTAAGTATAAAAAAAACATTTATCAGATATTCAATTACTACATTAATCTCTCCTACTGTATTTTTAATCTTAGGTGGAGTTGGTACGATTGCGTTCTACCTAAGTATATCACTTTATGAAATTTGGCGAAACAAAGGAGCTTCACGTATCTATTTTATAGCAATATGGCTACTAATAGTTACTGCACAACCTTTTATTTGGAGAGAGTACGTACAAATAATGAGTATGGAGCATATATACGACTCTTTTATAACACGTAATGATTTAGTGGTTCCAATTTATGGATATTTTATTTTGTTACTTTTTATATCTTGGCTCAATAAGAAAGTTAATATAAATAAAGATCTCTTTATAGCTGAAGTTTTATTTATTGCAACTATATTTGGATTGGCAATATTTTACGCCCCAAATTACAAAATAGAGAGACTATATAGTCTGGATCAAGCTGTGATCAATGGAAATTGGGACGAAGTATTAAATATTGCAGTAAATATAGAGAATCCTTGCAGAGAAGAGATGTATCTAATAAATTTAGCTCTATCTGGAAAAAAGACATTAGGCGATCACTTGTTTGAATATAATTCAGATTGGGGAACTGCTGGATTATATCTGCCTAGAGAATTTGACTACACAACTAATATGTTAGGTGGTGAATTATATTACCGACTAAAAATACCTAATGAAGCTATACACTGGACATTTCAAGGTGCAGTAAATTCTCCTCAAGGGATGGATTTTAGATCTTTAAAACGCTTAATAGAGGCTAATATTTTAAAAAATGATACTATTATTGCAGATAAATATTTGACTATTTTAGAAAATACCACTCATTATAGTTATTGGTGTGAAGAGAGAAGAGAAGAGATATCTAATCCACAAACAAAACATATTCTTCCCTCAAACCCTAATGATTTTTTCATTGGTTCAAGACCTTTTATTTCAGATATGGCAAGAATCATAGATCGATCTAAAGACCAAAAGATGGCACTAGATTATATTTTATGTTATCTCCTACTAAATAAAGATCTTGGTAAATTCTACACTATACTCGATAAATTTTACGATACTAACGATAATGTACTAGCAAAAGCGTATCAAGAAGCGATACTTATAGATATACATTCAAAAAAAAGAGTCTTAAAAAAGAGGTACCTTATTGACAAAGAGGTATCGAAACAATTTGCAGAGTATAAATCTACAGTTAATCTATATAATAATAGTGTAACAAAGACGACTAAAAAACAAGCAAAAGTATTTATGAGTTCATTTGATAATACCCTCTGGTACTACCTAAATTTCACAACACCACCACCAATAAATCCAAGAGGTCAAGTCCAAACTAAATAGAGCTAAATTAGCTCAAGTATTACCCTCGTATTGTTTGTATAATTAATAATCACACTATAGTTATTGACAGATGAAAATAGATACATTTATTTCAAATTTCAGACAAGCATTTGGCGAAAGTAGAGTACTTCCAATTGCAATATGGTACTCACGTGAGCCTATAACGTCAACACCTAAATTAGGGGGATGTTATTTTAAGTACTTATGTGAAATACGTAATGGCGTTGCGGTAAGTTTTAATGGAGATAATATTGGGTGTGGTGGCGGAAAGTTTTACAGCGGATACTCTGAAATGCCCGAATTTGTTCCAAATTTTGTATCAAATAAAGAGCGTTATAAACAGACACCTGAACTTGTAATTGATATAATTGACAAAATCGGAGTACAGAGAAAGGATGGGATGTATCTGAACTTTTCACGGATAGATAATCTTAGCTCTTTTGACGATATAGAGGCTCTACTATTCTTGGCGACAGCAGATATGTTAAGCGGTCTATCCGCTTGGGCATTCTACGATAGAAATGAACCAGACACAGTATCAGCACTATTTGGTTCTGGGTGCTCCTCTGTTGTTACTCAGACAATAAATGAAAATAGTAAAAATGGTTATAGATCATTCATTGGCTTTCTTGATCCATCGGTTCGCCCATATGTAGAGAGTAATGAGGTTGCATTTATAACTCCTATGTCACGCTTTAAAGTAATGTATGATACAATGCGTCAAAGTTCTCTTTTCGACGCACACGCTTGGGGTAAAGTATTAGAGCGTATTAATAATACGAACGTATAGTTAAATAAAATAGTGTTTAAATTTTATTATTTGAATTATTTGTTTACATTTGCAGTGTATCAATATATTAATACACTGACTAACGACTAAAAACTTCAAGAATTATGATCGAGTTCAAAAATGTATCTTTTAACTACTCTAAAAAAAGCCTATTTCAAAATTTATCTTTTGAAGTGCCCAAAGGGAGTATATGTGGTCTTTTAGGTGAGAACGGAACAGGTAAAACGACTATTCTAAATCTAATTGTTGGAGCTCTTCTACCTAAAGATGGCTCAATATTAATTAATAATATGAATACCACCTCTCGTATGGCAGAGATGTATCAATATATATATTATGTACCTGAGGAATTTGAACTACCTGCGATTACACTAACTAAATTTGTTAAGGCTTATGCACCATTCTATCCTAATTTTTCACATGATAGATTTGCTGATTACATAACTCGTCTAAGGGTGGATACAAATAAACGGCTAAACAAAATGTCTATGGGAGAGCAAAGAAAAGCTTTGATTGCTTTTGGGTTTGCAACTTCAGTAAATCTACTACTACTTGATGAACCAACTAATGGATTAGATATAACCTCTAAATCAATCTTTAGAGGAATGGTTGCTGAGATGGCAAACGAAGAGAGAACAATAATTATATCGACACATCAAATTAGGGATTTAGATATACTCTTGGATCGAATTATGATTCTGGATCAAAACAATTTGGTAGTAAATTGCTCAACAGCCGAGATCGAAAAGAAGCTATACTTCGATAATAAATATATTATGGACAAAGCACTCTACTCTAACGGAGCATTTTCAATAAGAGAAAATCTTAATAGAGAGGATTCAACAATTAATATTGAGCTACTATTCAATGCGATTATAGATAAAAAGGGGGAGTTTAAAAACATATTAAATAAATAAGGAGGATAATATTATGGGACAAAAATTTAATTTTAAAAGAGCTATATTACTTTTCAAATCAATAATTATAATAAATAAAAAAATCATTACAAGTTTTACCGCTTTAATCATTGGTGTCATATCTATTGCAGTATGTTTGGATATTGCGCTAAGTTGGCATAAACCCATGGAGTATAAAATTATTGAAGAGGTCATACAATATGTATATATGGCGATGCTAATATTTACGCCACCGATATTATACTCTCAATACAGAGAAAAAAAGAATATAAATATATCTCAACTAGTTCCCGCATCAATAAATGAAAAATTCTTCGTTCCATTTTTCATCTCAATAGTCGTAATACCACTCTTGGTTATATCTCTTCTAATAGTTTTACTCTCAATCTTCTTTGCATTATATATATTAATGAATGGTAATGAGATGGTAAATATTGGAGTTATAGATAGTACAACACAATATAGTAACATAACAGTTTACATTGCTACGCTAAAACAAACGCTATTTAGTAAAGGTAATATTATAGCTCTTGTTGTCTTCACAGCCCTACAATCATGCGGTTTTTCATTCTGTACTTGGGAAAAAAAATATCAATGGATACCTATAGCTCTTTTTACCTCTCTTATGGTTGGAACCGTTATTATACAGTTAACATTTGGATGTTTGACAAAAAATATGGTACTTTACATGGCACTTATACAAGTACTATTTTTTTGGATCCTAGCATATTATAAATTTAAAAAAGTACAGATTAACAAATAAAATTTATGATATTTAATAATAATCAACCTATATATATTCAGATCCTAGAGCTTATCAACGATAAGATCCTCAATAAAGAGTGGATTGCAGATGAACGAATACCATCTGTAAGAGATCTAGCCATGAAGTATGAGGTTAATCCAAATACCGTAATGAGAGCTTACGAGCGACTTCAGAGCGATGAAATTATATACAAACGTAGGGGAATCGGGTATTTCCTTGCTCTTGACGCACGTGAAAAAACTTTCTTGTACTATAAGAATGAATTTATAAATAATGAGCTACCAAAAGTATTTGCGAAATTAAATACTTTTTCAATCACTATAAATGAATTAGAAGAAATTTACTCGAAATTTAAAATATAAATAGAGATTAAAACAGAACCCAAGCGTCAGTGCTTGTTAAATTGATTAGATTTTATTAAGTTAATAAAATCGTTTAGTGTATTATCATTACCAACCAACCAATCATCAAATTTTTGGTCAATAGGAATATCAACAGTTTCATATTCGTATGTATTGCCTGGATTATGTGTACTTATAGGGATGTTTAGAGGGATCCAGCCTGTAAATGGCAATCTCTTTGTATAGGCATTTCCCGATGTTATAGCCGAGTATCCTCCGCAAGGTTGCCCAGCAACAAGACCGATATTGAGCCTTTGAAATTTTTGGGCAAAAATCTGAGCGGCAGAATATGTATAATTACTTGTCAGTATATAAACATTACCCTTGTATTTATTTTTATGCTTTTTCTTTATTTTCACAGATTCTATTTTTAATAGCGAATCTACATCAAATATTGCTCCATCTTTCATATCACCGATTGCCTTATAGACTCGTTCTTTTTCCTCTTTACCTTTAGCTCTATGAGATAAATAAGCGTGCTCTTGTATGAAGATGCGATTACTATCTGTAACACGTGCACTTTCGGTATAATGTAATGTACTATCGGTAAAGTAACTTAATGTTTTAGCTATATTATCGCCCATTCCTCCTGCATTTGCTCTTATATCGATAATAAGTTCTTTAATATCATCTCTTTTTACACGCCGCATTGCTCGTTTTAATTGTCTAGGGTATCTAAAGTCGCTGTTTAGAACTAGCATCTCGAAGAAATTTCTACCCCAAAACATATTAATTGTTAAAACCCCGATACTATCTTCAACTTTTTTATATTCGACAGCTTTATAGCCTAAATAATCAATTAGCTTTAATTTTTTGTGCTCTTTAACTATGTAACCTCTTGTTCTCCCTTCAATTGTTACTCTTTTCAGATCACTACTTCCCCTCTCAATATATTCGATTTCATAAGGTGATTTAATCTGTTCGAAAAAAAAGTAGTTTGAAAAATGACACCAGTATCTTGGATCTTTTTCTAATAATGAGTTAATAATAGGCATAGCTGACAACTCCTCACCATAATCTAACGAGCGGTTTAGAAGTGCTGCTTCTTGTGCTGACACACCATTTACACTAATTATTTGAGCATATTGTGGAATCGTAGATGTGTAGTCTATTACATTATATACAGAACCATCTCTCCATGATTGAATCTGCAGAGGAAGAATAACATCTGTTTCTTGAAAGAATCCTGCAGCATTATAAACTCCAGACCTAGGGAATTGAAAATGTCTATCTTGTATTAATAATCCAATATATCTTAGTGCAGACCAATATTCATAGTTATCTTTACAAGTTTTCACTTTCTTATATATCATATCTACACGCCTATTCCACTCCTCATCACTTAGTCCTCTTCTACCTGAAATGTATTCATTTTCGATATGATCAATGATAAAATCTACTTCAGTTAGATAGTCCGGCATTGCGGAACACTGTCGCGTACTGTCTTGAGCTGTTGCTGATGTCGATACTACAAACAATAATAAAATCAATGGTATTACACTTCTTATTTTCATACGTAAATAATTTATTATAAAAGACCTTATTG
>CAMRBL010000072.1 GCA_947040435.1 uncultured Rikenellaceae bacterium | reverse complement strand
GGAATCAATTATGAGAAAGCGACACACCGCGGAGTTCAAAGCAAAAGTAGCTCTTTAATCCGTAAAAGGATTAAAATTAGTCAACAAAATAGCCTCTCATTATGAGGTTAGCCCCACGCAAGTATCAGCGTGGAAGAAGCATTTTTTAGAGTGTTCAGTAGATACGTTTAAGAGTGTCAAAGATAACAAAGCCAATCAAAATCAGGCATAGATTGACAAAACCTATACAAAGATGCCTTATTATGGTGTCGCACGTATGACAGAACATCTTAAACAGAAGGGGTTTGTGGTTGGAGAGAAGCGCATACGTCGCTATTTTAGAGATATGTGCATCTCTGCAATTTATCCACGCCCACACACCACTCAGCGCAATAAGGAGCATAAAATATATCCTTATTTGCTGCGAGGCTTGAAGATTGAGCGAGTAAATCAGGTGTGGAGTACTGACATTACATATATCCCTATGAATGGTGGTTATATGTATTTGTGTGCGATTATTGATTGGCATTCGAGGTATGTCCTTGCTTGGGGAATCTCAAACACTCACGACAGTGAATTTTGTCAAGAGTTATTAAAAGAGGCGATCTCAAAATATGGTAAACCTGAGATTTTCAACACTGATCAAGGGAGTGAATTTACGGCAATAAAATTTATAAAAATACTACAGGATAATAGTATCCTGATAAGTATGGATGGTAAAGGACGAGCTTTAGATAATTTTTTTTCGAAAGATTGTGGCGAAGTGTAAAATATGAGTATCTATTACCTATAGAACCCAAGTACTGGGCGAGAGCTTTACGATGGATTGGCGGATTATTTTAACACTTATAATCGAGAGCGATTACATCAGTCACTAGGCTATACGACACCATAATCTATATATTTAGCAGTATAGAAAAAGGTCGAAATAGTGAATTTAAATTAATACTAGCTGACTGGAAAAGATGAATATATATCTTATTTTAGGAATAAAGCTGTCTAAAGAGAGGGCAGTATTATAGTATTTAATAATAAATAATCGTAATGTATATAAATAAGTTGAAAATAATATTTTTTCTATCTATCTTCTTCTTCTCTTTACAAGGATGTATGAAAGAGGATTTGAGTAATTGTATCGCTGAGTCTCAATTTAATATCGATATTCAATTTGACTATCACGGAGATGGAAGTGGATCTATCTTTGGTGAGTCGATTGATAATGTCGATAGTTATATTTTTGATAAGGATGGAGTTCTTGTAGAGATTATTAATCAAAACAAAGGAGATATAACTGACTACTCAGGTCTTCATCATGTGCTTCCTGTTGGTAAATATACCTTTTTCAATGTTGCTAATGTCAAAGAGTTCACGACTATATTAGATAGTGATAAAATTAGTACAGCTCGAGTAAAGGCACGTCACTTTACAAGGCAGACAAGTGCTCCCAAATGCGTAGATAATCTTTACTCTTGCATTACCGAGGTTGTGATTTCTGGTAATAGTAATGTACAAGCGAAGGGTACATTCCAAAGTTCTCACATCGATATCGAGTTGTACGTTAAGAACGGAACAGACAATAAGATTCCAATCATTAAGGTAAATAATCTACCTGAGATGATGAATTTTAACATGAGTCTTGAGCAATCGACAACTACGTATCACCCTGAGATGGTGTATGATAACGACAAAAAGGCGTTTGCAAGTACTTTTCAGACACTGCGTTTTACGGCGCAACATCCTGTAGAGATTGCCATAGAGAGTGGAGAGGGTATATTGTTACATAATGTGGATTTACAGAAATTTATAGTTGAGAATAATCTACTACCTATTTATGATAAACAGGAATCTAAAATAGAGATACTTGTTGAAGTGTCTGGTACACAGGTCGAGATATCTATTCCTAATTGGAATAATGAAGACCTTATACCTAATTAATACAAAAAAAAGTTAATTATGACGTCCTTAAAAAAACTGTTCCAAAATAATATAATATTATCCTCTTTACTTCTCCTTGTTTTGCTTAATGTAGGATGTACTAAAGATGATACTATGGATATTAGCGGAGGCGATACTGTGCTTGAACTCTCAGTTCGTAGTAGTGCAATGGAGGCTGCTGATGCTAACTTGCTCTTTCCTGAAGAGCTAATAGTTCGCTCTATCCGCGTATTAACCTTTAATAGATACAATAGTGCTGGAGATCCTGATTTTGAGAAAAATCAATATGCTGAGGCTGGAGGTAATTCATTCACTGTTCAGAATGGTATCTATAAGGTAAAAATGAGTGTCAAAGAGCACACAAATAAAGATATATATGTCTTGATCAATGAGCCAGCGGCGCTAAAAGCGACACTGGATAATATCACGACTGTTGCCGATCTAAATGCTCTGCAATATACTCTAGCTAACTATTTTACAGGTAGCGATCTTCTAAATAGCTCATTTTGTATTAATGAAACGACTACTGTTGCAACGTTTAATAACCTACCTATGTTTGGTAAGGCATTAAGTCAAAGTATTGTTGCAGATGCTAGTGGTATGTCGGCTACGTCAATTGTGGTTCAACGAGCTTTTGCTAGGGTTGATTTGAGGGTAAAGAAAGAGAGTGATCAACCAATTGTAGTCTCCAATGCGAGTACATTTGAGCATACCACTTATGCTAAGGGTAATCTAACAGATCTGCAACATACAACTGCTGCAGAACATCTTTCGACTCAGACAAAAACATTTGGTGGGTCAACAGGCATTGATGTCACTTCTAGCGAGTTTACGCGTATTCTTTCATTTTATACTCCAGCTCGTACAGTTGCAAGTCCTGAGGAGACGATAAAGATCACTCTTGGTAATATATCTTATGGCGGGGATATTCTCTCTTTTCCGCCAATTACTTTAGATGAATCTATTGAATCTGGAGTTATTTCTGAAATTATGCCGGGTACTATTTATGAGATAAATGCTACTTTTAAAAGTAGAGGTATCACTGCCGATATTAATATCTGGAGCGCAGCAGATGTTGATACAGATATCGAAGGAGAGGCCTTTGTAAAGGCACCTGCTACGGTTTTGATGGATTTTGCTGAAAACGATACTCACTATAAAGTGGTTCCTTACACTGGTAGTGGAGACGTTAGAATTATTGTTGACGGTTCTGTGATCGCAGTTGGTGAATCACTAATTTCGGCTGGTAATGCACCAAAGTGGCTTGAGTCTGCTGTGTGGAGTACTCGATCGGCTGATGGTAAGTCGGGTACGCTAACCTTTAAATATAAAATGTCGTCAGAGGATATCGAGAAGCCGTTCTTGGCTAAGTTGAACTGTGGTGGCGCTGTTAGGGTAATGAGTGTTAAGTATGCTGATACGGCTATGCAGTTACTTCCAATAAATCTTATTGATTACTCCAAATTTACTGATCTTACTACAGGAGAAAGAGGTTCATTTACGACAAGATTATACTTTAATGAAGAGCTTATTTTGCCTACAAGACCAGAATGGTTGACTGAGGCTGCTATTAAAACGGTAGGAGCTGAAGGTGATCAGCGTCAATTTCTTGAAATTACTTATAAGCCAACAGCGACTCTTCCAGTATGGAATGCGGGAAATGTTGGCCGAGGAACCAGTGCGACCTCTACAACTTCTCACCCGGTCTATATTATATCGGAAAAATATAGTGCCAAAAAGTATGAGCTAATTTACGATAATGGTTTCATAACACCTGAGATCATGGCTGAATCTGAATCTGCAAATGGTTTTCTGGGATTTGATTTATCTGCCGCAGAGAATGGACTTGATCCGTCTACTGCTGTTGGTAGGAATGGTTGGGCTCCTAATGGGTTTCATTTAGCCAAACGTGGTTGGATGAAGCATAACGATAACGTTTACCCTAAACCTCCTGGACAGCAGTATACAGCTGAAAAACTAACCGGATGTATTGATCCATTTGTCACCACTACCGTGGCTCATGCCTACGAAGAAGGGTCAACGCCTATACAGATGAAGGCAAGTACTGATACTGAGATTCCTGATAATGAATTTATGTTCAATTTAGGAGCTTCATATACGGCTACACTAATTTCTAGATTTGATGAAAATACCGTGGATGCTACGGGTGCATACGAACATTGGATTGCTAAATATTGTGAAAAGCCCGGTACAGGTTATTATGCTCCAAATGTTTGTGAGCTACATTG
The DNA here is from genome assembly GCA_947040435.1 of uncultured Rikenellaceae bacterium. Lineage (GTDB taxonomy): Bacteria > Bacteroidota > Bacteroidia > Bacteroidales > Rikenellaceae > CAMQVY01. Next base: position 3,434 of record CAMRBL010000072.1, on the reverse strand, counting down.
GATAAAAGAAAATGCTTCTAAGTATCTTGGTCGGTCATATACCTATAAGGCTATTACATATTGGAGTACTTCGGAGTTTTACTCACCAACTTTTGGTACAGGAAGAGGAATTAACGTGCAATTTGAAATTGATAATCTTGCAATTTTAGCTTCTACTAAAATAGGCAAACTACGCACTCGTTGCATCAAGAATTTATAGTTGCCAAGTGATTACCCTTTTATTTAATGGGCTAAGTAGAGTTTATTCCTCGATGTAGCTTTTACTAATTCAATGATTTATTATCTTTGAAGAGTTCTCTTAAAAAGAGTAAAATATAAATATATGGAAAAAAAGATAGGAATTAGAAATTTAATTTGTGGAGCTTTTTTTGTTATAGGATTAAGTTTCTTATTTACAAGTTGCGTTAAAGATGAGTTGGTCTATATGGACGACAACTCACAAACAACGTTTAAGTTAAATATTTTAGCAAATAGCGAGGTTATTACTCGTGCCGGAACCGTGAGTAGCGAGCTATTTGTAAGTAGTGGATTTATTTTTGTTTTTGATGCTTCCGGTGCTCAAGTTATTATGCATGAGCTACAACCAGATGTTGATATTCAAAATAATGGCACAAATAACCTGATGATAAAGGCTGCCATTTCAGTTGCAGTTGGTCAGCAAATAGCTCTGGTATTGAATACGGCAAAGGCGCCAGATTTGGATCTTACATCTGTAACACTAGATAATATAGATACTTCATTTCCGTTGGGAAATACTGGTTTTGAAGATGTTGCGAATGAAACTACAAAAACAGGAGGTCTTCCTATGTATGGAGTTCATACATGGAATGGTGGTGATAACGTTATAAGTATAAAACGTTCCGTTGCAAAGTTGCAAGTTATGATCGATGATAAAGTTCATGGGTCACATAGTCAGTATTTTATGACAAGGAATGTTACCTATCAGCTATATAATTTTGCTGTAAATGGTAAAATAAGTGCCCCTTCGCTATCATCGGGGGTAAATGGTTCAGATATAAATATAGCTCCAACTGGAAATATTCTTGGTGAAGATATCACAAGAGCCTCTTCTGAAACGTCGGATAACTTTAAAGGGGCAAGTTATATCTACGAGTACGAATACTCTAAGAAAACCATTGATGCTACTAGCTCTAGTACAGTAGCTGGCGATACACCTAGTCAAAATCGTTTTGCTATTGTATTGAAGAATAAAGGAACTAGTAAGTTTTTCCGTTTAGATCTATTTCGTAAGGTCGATGGTAAGCCACAGTATATAGATATTCTTCGTAATCATCACTATAAAGTTATTATCAAAAGTGTAAATAGTGAGGGTTATGCCACTGCCGATGAAGCTTTCAAAGGTGTACCTAGTAATATAGAGTACCAAATTGAAGACAACACAGGCAATACTACAATTACGAATGGTAATTGTGCCATAAGTGTTGGTGAGGAGCCGTTGGCTAGTACAGAGGTAGTTGTCAATGCAAATTCAGGCTATAAAACATGTGAGATTGCACATAATGTTCGTTTTATTTTGCGTGATAGTTATATTCTTACATTGGGAGGTGTCAATAAGATATCTATTATTGATGGGGACGGATCACTAATACCCAATGCAACTTTGTCAGTAGATGAATTGACTAGCGATTTAGTGACGTTGATAGTAACGCTACCAACAGCAGTGAGTCTACCTGTCATTAAGTTCAAGATTGAGTTAGAAAATTTAGTGTTCATTAGTGAGCCTTTTTCTCTAAGAGCGATTACTAATGCCAGGTTTGATTGCCACGAGATAGATACTCGTACCATAAATTACAAATATACAGATGTAGTTTGGGATGTTGACCCTGAGTCGTTATTTATAATATCAAATAAAACAGAAACTTCATTCGATATTACTCCCGTAGAAGAGAATGTTACCCCTACAAGTTGGGAGACTTGGAATGGAACAAATTATGATGTTACGCCAAGTGAACAGAGCTCTAGCTCTGTTCCTATTTTTACAGCTAAGGTATCAAATGGAACTTTGAAAGAGGGTATTTTTATTATCATTAAGCAATATGCTCCTATTTATGTCGGTCGTTGGGGTTCACCAATTGAGGGGCCTGAATATGTGGCTGAGGCTACGACTCCGTATGCACTGTTACAAGGTCCAGCTGGTCAGCCACTACGCAAACGTGCCATTATAGAGGCGCGTGAAGAGTCTGACGGTATGGCGTGGGGTAGCGATGTTAATCCTGGTGGATATAATATCGCAAATAATGGTTTGGGCATTTCCAAGTTTGGGTCTGTAGTCCATGCAGGAGCTCTTAAAAAAAATAGTGTACTAAATGTGTGCTACAAAAAAAATAAAGGTTATAAAGAAGGAGAGTCGCTCTCTGCTCCCAATAAAGTTAATTGGTATTTGCCTGCTCAGCAGCAATTAGTAGGGATTTGGGTCTCTTTGAGTGAGTCTGGAGCTCATGATGGAGACGTCTTTTGGGGAGAGAGTGTGAACTATTGGAGTTCTACGGAAAACGTGACTAGTTCTAGTTGGAGTGTGAAGTTCTTTAACGGTCGTACTCAGGCAGAGTTCAAGACAAATCGTAATCGAGTTCGTTGTATTATGGACTTGTAATTTGACAGAAATATATAGTTATTTTGATTTTTTTGAGACTAAAATATTAATAATATGAAAAATACGATTTTAGGATTATTTGTAATTTTATTTATGTTGACTTCGTCTAACGAAGCCATCTCCCAAATTGTTATTGGTGAGGGCGGTTATGCGGTTATTGATTGTAGTGGAATGGCGAAAAATGCGGTTAAAACAGCCGATGAGTTGGCGAAATCAAAGGGTGTTGGTGGTAGATTGAAGCGTCATGTCGCGAATGATGAAATTGGTTATATTGGAGGTACTCATGGTACTACGGAGCTTTACATTAATCAGAAAGTAAGTCGTAAATTCGCTGTTGCTAATCAAAGTATAGATAAATTAGGTAATGAGAGTGCTCATAACCTAATAACTTGGGCGGAAGCCGCTGGATGGGACCTATCTGCAAATTATGAGGTTACAGGTATGGCAGAGATTGCTAATACTGGATGTGTTATGTATAAAGGTACTAGTGGTAATGATGCACCTGGTACTTGGCGCTTGCCGACTCAGCGAGAGTTAATGATAATTTACTCTGTTCGAGGACAATTGAAAGTCGTTGAACCTACCTTTGTTGAGATGCCTAATGGCACAGGAACTCTTGGTAATCTCTATTGGACCGCTACCGAAAGTTCTGATGCAAAAGGTTGGAATCTCTATTTTAATATAGGCCAAGTTAGTGACATTTACAATAAGGATAATGGAGAGACTGTTAGAGCTCGTTGCGTCAAAGATTTATATTAGTTGGGAGTATAATACTTCCCTCTCTTTAGACAGCTTTATCACTAAAATAAGATATATATTT